>JAPONY010000051.1 GCA_026713705.1 Gammaproteobacteria bacterium | reverse complement strand
CGGTGGACGGGGACTTCCTGATGCCGGTGGAAGACGTGTTCACGATTTCGGGCCGGGGCACGGTGGTGACGGGCCGGGTGGAGCGCGGCATCGTGCAGGTGAACGACGAGGTGGAGATCGTGGGGATCAAGGAGACGCAGACGACGATCTGCACGGGGGTGGAGATGTTCCGCAAGCTGCTGGACGAAGGCCGTGCGGGGGACAACATCGGGGCGCTGCTTCGGGGCACGAAGCGCGAGGACGTGGAGCGGGGCCAGGTGCTGTGCAAGCCGGGCTCGATCACGCCGCACACGGAGTTTTCGGCGGAGGTGTACATCCTGTCGAAGGACGAGGGCGGTCGGCACACGCCGTTCTTCACGGGCTACCGCCCGCAGTTCTACTTCCGGACGACGGACGTGACGGGGGCGGTGACGCTGCCGGCGGGGACGGAGATGGTGATGCCGGGGGACAACGTATCGATGGAGGTGGCCCTGGGGGCCCCGATCGCGATGGAGGAAGGGCTCCGTTTCGCCATCCGCGAGGGCGGCCGCACGGTCGGCGCCGGCGTGGTCACCAAGATTTCCAAGTAACCGTTCAAACGTTGCTTCGAACCGAACCAAAGGGTGGTAAAGTCGTGTCTGAAAAGGCCAGTAGCTCAATTGGCAGAGCAGCGGTCTCCAAAACCGCAGGTTGGGGGTTCGAGTCCCTCCTGGCCTGCCAGCGATGGGGGGGCGCGTGATGGTGCAGGAACGCATCGAATCGGGCCTTTCGCAGGCGGACATGGCCCGGTGGGCGGCCGTGGCTGCGCTGTTGCTGACGGGAGTCGGCGGTTTCTACTATTTCGCAGATCAGGCGCTCCTTTATCGGGTGCTCGGCCTGGTCGCGCTGTTCGCGGCGGCCGCAGCCGTTGCGGTGGGCTCGGCGCATGGCCAGCGCTTCGTGGGCTTCATGCGCGAAGCCCGCACGGAAGTGCGCAAGATGGTGTGGGCCACGCGTGCCGAAACCCTGCAGACCTCCCTGGTGGTGTTTGCGGCGGTGATCGTGATGGCTCTGTTCCTGTGGTTGCTGGACCGGCTCCTCGCTTGGGGAGTCAGCCTGCTTTTAGGGTGAAGACGATGACGGAAGAGCACACCAGCGAAAGCGGCCAGGACCAAGAGCAAGACCAAGGGCTCCAGTGGTACGCGGTCCACGCCTACTCCAACTACGAGGAGCGGGTGCGCGTCCAGTTGCAGGAGCGCATCGAGCGCTTGGGCAAGGAGTCCGAATTCGGACGCATCGAGGTGCCGTCGGAAGCGAGCATCGAGTTGCGCGACGGCAAGCAGAAAGTCATCCGGCGAAAAACCTTCCCCGGCTATGTCCTGGTCCAGATGAAATGGTCCGAGGAGAACTGGCACCTGGTGCGCAACACGCCCAAGGTGCTCGGCTTCATCGGCGGGGCGCGGCATCACCCGGAGCCGATTCCGGACGATCAGGTCGAATCCATCCTGGCCCGCGCCGAAGAAGGGCAGGCGGCACCGAGAATCAAGGTGATGTACGAGCCGGGTCAAGTGGTCCGGGTGATTGACGGACCGTTCAACGACTTCAACGGCGTGGTCGAAGAGGCCAACCATGAAAAAGGCCGCTTGCGCGTCGCCATCCAGATTTTCGGACGTTCCACACCGGTCGAACTGAGTTTCGACCAGGTCACCAAGGACTGAGGGCCCGCTCATGGCAGACAAGGAAATCCAAGCCTACATCAAGCTCCAGGTTCCGGCGGGCTCCGCCAACCCGGCGCCCCCGGTCGGGCCGGCCCTGGGCCAGCACGGCCTGGCCATCCAAGACTTCTGCAAGGCCTTCAACGACCGTACGGGGTCGATGGAGAAGGGCCTGCCGCTGCCGGTGGTGATCACGGTATATGCAGACCGCAGCTTCGACTTCATCATCAAGACGCCGCCCGCCGCGGTATTGCTGCGCAAGGCGGCCGGCATCGAAAAAGGCAGCGCCACCCCGAACTCGGAGAAGGTCGGCAAGGTGACGCGCCAGCAGTTGGAAGAAATCGCGACGGCCAAGATGCCCGACCTGAGCGCGAACGACATGGATGCGGCGGTGAAGATCATCGCGGGAAGCGCCCGCAGCATGGGCTTGGAGACGGACCTATGAAGAACCGACGGATGGCCGAGGCCCGGGCCAAGATTGAAGCGGAGCATCTGTATCCGGTTGACGAGGCGGTCGAACTGGTACGCCAGACAAGCGGGACGGTGAAGTTCGAGGAAAGCATCGACGTCAGCATCAACCTCGGCGTGGATACCCGGCAGAGCGAGCAGAACGTGCGCGGTGCGATGGTCCTGCCGAAAGGCACCGGCAAGCGCACGCGGGTGGCCGTGTTCGCGCAGGGCGATCCGGCGCAGGCGGCGACCGAAGCGGGCGCCGATGTGGTCGGCCTGGAAGACCTGAGCGAACAGATCGAGGGGGGCGATCTCGACTTCAGCACGGTGATCGCGACTCCGGACAGCATGTCCGTGGTCGGGGCGCTGGGCCAGATCCTGGGTCCGCGCGGCCTGATGCCGAACCCGAAGACGGGGACGGTTACGCCCGACGTGGCCGCGGCCGTCGAGAAAGCCAAGTCCGGGCAGGTCCGCTACCGCACCGACAAGGGCGGCATCGTGCACTGTTCGATCGGGAAGGCCAGTTTCGAGGCGGCGGCATTGGCCGAGAACCTCCGCGCCCTGGTCGCGGAGTTGATCCGGACCAAGCCGGCTTCCTCCAAGGGGGTCTACATCAAGCGCATCACCGTGTCCCCGACGATGGGGCCGGGGGTCCGGGTCGACCCGGCGACGGTGTGAGGCGGACGGGAGAACCCGAAGGAGCGATCATGGCACGCACACGCGAAGAAAAGGAAGCCATCGTGCAGGATGTGATGCAGGCCGCGGCCCGCGCGCAGTCGCTGGTGGCGGCGGAATACCGGGGGATGAGCGTGGGCGAACTGACTGAACTGCGCCGGCAGGCCCGGGACTGCGGCGTCTACGTCCGGGTCATCAAGAACAACCTGGCCAAGCGGGCGCTGGACGGCACCGACTACGCCTGCGCGCAGGAGCGCCTGATCGGCCCCCTGCTGCTCGGCTTCTCCGAGCAGCAACCGATGGACGGCCCGCGCCTGTTCCGGGATTTCGGCAAAGGGAACGAATGGCTGGAACTCAAGTTCGGCGCTATGGATGGCGCCGTGCTGGAGGTGGCCGAGGTGCGGAAGCTGGCAGACTTGCCGACCCGCGACGAGGCGTTGGCACGACTGATGGCCGTCATGCGTGCGCCGGTCGAGAAGATGGTCCGCATGACCGCCGACCTTCCAGGCAGGCTGGTGCGCACCCTGGCGGCGCATCGCGACCGCCAGCAGGCGGAATCCTGATTACTGATTGCAACCAAAGGAGCTATTGACCCATGACGACAGCAAGTGTTTCCAAGGACGATGTCCTCGACGTTATTTCCAACATGACCGTGATGGAAATCGTCGACCTCATCTCCGCGATGGAGGAGAAGTTCGGCGTTTCCGCAGCGGCGGCAGTGGCGGCGGCACCGGTGGCCGGCGCGGCCGGCGATGCGGCCGAGGAAGAGGCGGCGACCGAACGGACGGTCATGCTGGCCTCGACCGGCGACAACAAGATCGGCGTCATCAAGGCGATCCGTGCGATCACCGGCCTGGGACTGAAGGAGTCCAAGGAAATGGTGGAAAGCGCACCGTGCGCAGTCAAGGAGGAGGTTCCGGTCGAAGAGGCCGAGGACCTGAAGAAGCAGTTGGAGGAAGCGGGCGCAACCGTCGAACTGAAGTAATTCAGTGCGCGGCCCTGCACTAAACCACGATGTGGCGGCACGCTCGGCGTGCCGCTGGCATCTTTTTAATTGACGATCACCCGAGGTGGGCATGCCTTATTCCTACACTGAGAAAAAACGCATCCGGAAAGATTTCGGAAAGCTTCCGGAAGTGCTTCCGATCCCGGACATGCTGCAGGTGCAGCGCGAGTCCTATCGCGGCTTCCTGCAGATCGACACGCCGGCGAAGAAACGCAAGGATCAAGGCATTCAGGCGGTGCTCAACGCGGCGTTCCCGATCATCAGCCACGCCGGGCATATCGAGCTGAACTGCCTCAAATACGATTTGGGCGAACCGCGCTTCAACGTGCGCGAATGCCAGCGGCGGGGCCAGACCTACATGGCGCCCCTCAGGGTCAAGACGCGGATGGTGATCCACGAGAAGGACGCGCCGAAGGGCGGGCCGCGCAAGGTCAAGGAAATCAAGGAACAGGACGTCTATCTCGGCGACATTCCGCTGATGACCACGCATGGCACCTTCGTGATCAACGGCACGGAACGGGTGGTCGTGTCGCAGCTGCTGCAGTCTCCGGGGGTGATCTTCACCGACGACAAGGGGCGAAGCCATTCCTCGGGCAAGATTCTTCACCATGCCCGGATCAAGCCGGAGTACGGCTCCTGGCTCGAGTTCGGATTCGACCACAAGGACCTGTTGTACCTGAGAGTCGACAGCCGCCGCAAGATTCCGGCGACGATCCTGCTGCGCGCGATCGGCCTGTCGGAAGAGGAGATCCTGGAGACCTTCACGACGCGCTGCCCGGTGCGGATGGAACAGTGGCGCGAGGTGCCGCTGCCGCTGCTTGAGGGCGCGAAACTGACATTCCCGCTGGCGGACGCCGACAAGGGAGAGACGATTCTGGCCAAGGGCAAGAAGCTGACTTCGACCGCGATCGCCAAGCTGACCGAGGACGGCGTAGAACATGTGCTGGCGCCGCAGGACTTCCTTCGGGATTTCCTGGCACCGGGCGGGGAAGAGGATGCGTATATCTTCGATGCGAAGGGTTGGCAAATCCGCCCGGCCTTGTTTGTCGGCAAGAAACTGCCGCTCACGCTGCTGCACGAAGACCGTATCGCAGTCAAGGCCGACACCAAGCTGACCGCGGCCCGGGCCGGCAAGCTGCCGGAGCTGTGCGCCGTTTCCCTGCCGCTGCGCAGCCGGTTCTTCATCGAGGTGGAGCACTTCCAGCGGCAGAAGCTGTCGTTCGACGTCCGGGTGGAGAAGGCCGGAGTGGAAGTACGCGCCGGGCGCACCCTGATGCCGATCCACGTGAAGAAACTGCAGGAAGCCGGGCACAAGGAAATCGAGGTTCCGGCCTCGTTCTTCTACGACCGGGCGCTGGCGCGCGACCTGTTCGACCCCGAGACCGGGGAGATCTACGGGGGGCTGCGCCTCAATGCCCTGCTGGACGAGGACTCGCTGGAGGAATTGATGAGCCTGCCGGTCGAAGGCTTCGAGATTATCCAGAACACCGAGGCGACGCAAGGCATCCCCGGCACCCTGCGCACGGACGATTTCCACTTCCGCCCGCCCCGCTACAGCGCGGAGGCCGTGGTCCTGGAGGCCCAGACCTACATCTACCGGATCCTGCGCCCGAGCGAGCCGATCACGGCGGAGACGGTACGCAATCACTTCACCAACCTGTTCTTCAATTCGGAGCGCTACGATCTCTCTCCGGTCGGCCGGATGCGGCTGAACCGCCGCTTGCGGCGCGACAGCATGGAGGGCCCGGGGATCCTTGAGGTCAAGGACATCATCGACGTGCTGCAGGTCCTGATCGACATCCATCAGGGCCGCGACGTGGTGGACGACGTCGACCACCTGGGCAACCGCCGGGTGCGCTGCGTCGGCGAGCAGGTGGAGCAGGCCTTCCGGACCGGGCTGTCGCGAGTGCAGCGGGCGGTCAAGGAACGGCTGACCCAGGTCGAGGCGGATGATCTGACCGTGCAGGACATGGTCAACGCCAAGCCGGTGTCCGCCGCGATCAAGGAGTTCTTCGGCTCCAGCCAGCTGTCGCAGTTCATGGACCAGAACAACCCGTTGGCGGAAGTGACGCACAAGCGCCGGATTTCCGCGCTGGGCCCGGGCGGGCTGACCCGCGAGCGGGCCGGCTTCGAGGTGCGCGACGTGCATCCGACCCATTACGGGCGGGTCTGTCCGATCGAAACCCCGGAAGGGCCGAACATCGGCCTGATCAACTCCCTGGCGGTCTACGCCCGCCTCAACAACTTCGGCTTCCTGGAGACCCCGTACCGAAAAGTGTCCGACGGCCGGGTCACGGACCAGATCGACTATCTGTCCGCGATCGAGGAAGGGCAGTACATCATCGCGCAGGCGAACGCCGTACTGGGTGCGGACGGCCGCTTCACCGACCAGCTGGTGTCCTGTCGCCATCAGAAGGAATTCACGCTAGAGCGGCCGGAGAAGATCGACTACATCGATGTCTCGCCGCGCCAGATCGTCTCGGTGGCGGCCTCGCTCATCCCGTTTTTGGAGCATGACGACGCCAACCGGGCGCTGATGGGATCGAACATGATGCGTCAGGCCGTGCCGACCCTGCGTGCCGAGAAACCGCTGGTGGGCACCGGCATGGAGCGCGCGGTGGCGGTGGATTCCGGCGCCATGGTGCTGGCGCACCGCGGCGGCACGGTGCACGACGTGGACGCCAACCGGATCGTCGTTCGGGTCGAGGACGAAGAGGCCGGCGAAGGACAGTCCGGCGTAGACATCTACAACCTGACCAAGTACATCCGGTCCAACCAAAGCACCTGCATCAACCAGCACCCCCGGGTTCGCCCCGGCGACCACATCGAACAAGGAGACGTGCTGGCGGACGGCTCGGCCACGGACCTGGGCGAACTGGCGGTTGGGCAGAACATGCTGGTCGCGTTCATGCCTTGGAACGGCTACAACTTCGAGGATTCCATCGTACTCTCGGAGCGGGTGCTGGAAGAGGACCGCTACACCACCATCCACATCGAGGAACTGACCTGCGTGGCGCGTGAGACCAAGATGGGGATAGAGGAGATCACCGCCGACATTCCGAACGTCAGCGAGGGGCTCCTCGGAAAGCTCGACGAGTGCGGCGTGGTCTACATCGGCGCGGAAGTCCGCCCGAACGATATCCTGGTCGGCAAGGTGACGCCGAAAGGGGAGACCCAGCTGACCCCGGAGGAAAAACTGCTGCGTGCGATCTTCGGCGAAAAGGCATCCGAGGTGAAGGACACCTCGCTGCGGGTGCCCTCGGGGATGGAGGGCACGGTGATCGACGTGCAGATCTTCACGCGCGATGGCGAGGTCAAGGACGAGCGCGCGATTGAGGTGGAGGCCATCGCGGTCGAGCAGGCGCGCAAGGACATGGCGGACCAGCTGCGCATCTACGAAGAGGACATCTACCTGCGTGCCCGCACCCTGATGCAGGGCAAGATGGCGGACAAGGGGCCGAAAAAGAAAGGAGGCTTCACGATCACGGCGGCATACCTGGACAGCCTCGAGCGCAAGGACTGGTTCAAGGTCAGTCTGCGCCAGGAGAAGCTCAGCCGCAGCCTGGAAGCGCTGCAGAAGCAGCTGCAATCGCAGAGCCAGCTTCTGAACCAGCAATTCGAGCAGCAGAAGGAGAAGATCGAAGCGGGCAGCGAACTGGCGCCCGGCGTACTGAAGACGATCAAGGTCTCGCTGGCGGTCAAGCGGCGCATGCAGCCGGGCGACAAGATGGCCGGCCGGCACGGCAACAAGGGCGTGGTTTCCATGGTGGTCCCGGTCGAGGACATGCCGTACATGGAAGACGGCACGCCGGTTGACATCGTGCTCAACCCCCTCGGCGTCCCGTCGCGGATGAACGTCGGACAGGTGCTGGAGACCCATTTGGGCTGGGCGGCGAAGTCCCTCGGGGCACAGGTCCGCCAACTGCTCGATCAGACCTCCAAGGCAACCGAGATCCGCAAGTTCCTGGATCGGGTCTACCAGGGGGACGGGACCCAAGAAGTGAAGCTCGGCAACTTCGGTGCGGAAGAGATCCGCACGTTGGCGGAGAACCTGTGCGACGGCATTCCCATCGGGACGCCGGTATTCGATGGCGCCAACGAACAGGAAGTCAAGTCCATGTTGGAACTGGCAGGACTGCCGACCAGCGGCCAGACGCGGCTGTTCGACGGGCGCACCGGCAATGCCTTCGACCGTGAGGTGACTGTCGGCTATATGTACATGCTCAAGCTGAACCACTTGGTGGACGACAAGATGCACGCACGCTCCACCGGACCCTACAGTCTGGTCACTCAGCAGCCGCTCGGCGGCAAGGCGCAGTTCGGCGGCCAGCGCTTCGGCGAGATGGAAGTCTGGGCGCTTGAGGCCTACGGGGCCAGCTATACCCTGCAGGAGATGCTGACCGTGAAGTCCGATGACGTCGAAGGACGCAACCGCGTGTACAAGAGCATCATCGGGGACGAACTGGACCTTCAGGCCTCGTTGCCCGAGTCGTTCAACGTCCTGTTGCGCGAGGTGCGGGCCCTCGGCATCAATATCGACATGGAACGCGACCGAACGGCAGATCCACTGCCAACGCTGCCCCTATAAGGCGGATCTGACCGGAGAACATCATGAGAGAACCTTTCGCACTGCTGCGGCCCCTCAACGACCCGACCGACTTCAACGCGATCCGGATCAGTCTGGCATCCCCGGAAACGGTCCGCTCCTGGTCCTACGGAGAAGTCAAGAAGCCGGAGACCATCAACTACCGGACGTTCCGGCCGGAGCGCGACGGTCTGTGCTGTGCGCGCATCTTCGGCCCGATCAAGGATTACGAATGCTTGTGCGGCAAATACAAGCGGCTGAAGCACCGCGGGATCGTGTGCGAGAAATGCGGGGTCGAGGTCACCCGGGCCAAGGAACGCCGCCGGCGCATGGGCCACATCGAGCTGGCCAGCCCGGTCGTGCATGTCTGGTTCCTCAAATCCCTGCCGTCCCGGATCGGCCTGATGCTGGACATGACTTTGCCGGACCTGGAAAAGATCCTGACTTTCGAGCGCTATGTGGTCACCAACCCGGGGATGAACACCGACCTGGAGATGCGGCAGCTTCTGACCAAGGCGGAATACCAGGAACGGTGCGCCCGCTTCGGGGAAGACTTCGAGGCGATGATGGGCGCGGAGGCGGTGCAGACACTGCTGAAGAACCTGGATTTGCGCAAGGAGTCGGAACGGATCCGGGAAGAACTCAAGAAGACCCGCAGCGAGGCCAAGATCAAACGGCTCACCAAGCGCCTGGAGTTGTATGAGTCGTTCCTCCACTCGCGCAACAAGCCGGAGTGGATGGTGCTGACCGTGCTGCCGGTGCTGCCGCCGGACCTGCGTCCGCTGGTGCCGCTGGAGGGCGGGCGTTTCGCCACCTCCGACCTGAACGACCTGTACCGGCGCGTGATCAACCGCAACAACCGGCTGCGCCGGCTGCTGGAGCTGGGCGCCCCGGACATCATCATCTGCAATGAGAAGCGGATGCTGCAGGAAGCCGTGGACGCGTTGCTCGACAACGGGCGGCGTGGGCGCATGGTGACCGGAGACAACAAACGCAGCCTGAAGTCGCTGGCCGAAGTCATCAAGGGCAAGCAGGGGCGGTTCCGCCAGAACTTGCTCGGGAAGCGCGTGGACTATTCCGGGCGCTCCGTGATCGTGGTCGGACCCACGCTGAAGCTGCACCAGTGCGGCCTGCCCAAGAAGATGGCACTGGAACTGTTCAAGCCGTTCATCCTCGGCAAGCTGCAGCGGCGCGGACTGGCCACCACGATCAAGGCGGCACGCAAGCAGGTGGAACGCGAAGGGCCGGAAGTCTGGGACATCCTGAGCGAGGTCATCCGCGAGCACCCGGTGATGTTGAACCGGGCGCCGACCCTGCACCGGCTCGGCATCCAGGCATTTGAGCCCGTCCTGATCGAGGGCAAGGCAATCCAGTTGCACCCCCTGGTCTGTACCGCGTTCAACGCCGACTTCGACGGCGACCAGATGGCGGTGCACGTCCCGTTGTCGATGGAGGCGCAGCTGGAGGCCCGGGCACTGATGATGTCGACCAACAACGTGTTGTCGCCCGCCAGCGGCGAGCCGATCATCGTGCCGTCCCAGGACATCGTGCTGGGCTTGTACTACATGACGCGGGCTCGCATCAACGTGGCCGGCGAAGGCATGGTGCTGGCGGACATGGACGAGGTGAAGCGGGCCTATGATTCGGGCCAGGCGGCACTGCATGCGCGCATCACGGTTCGGCTGCCGCAGCCGGACGGCGGTCTGGCGCGGATCGAGACCACGGTGGGGCGGGCCCTGCTGGCAGGCATCCTGCCCGAAGGCCTGCCGTTCGAGCTGATCAACCGGGACATGAACAAGCGTGCCATCTCCGATGTCATCAACGCTTGCTACCGACGCCTGGGCCTGAAGGACACGGTGATCTTCTGCGATCGCCTGATGTACACCGGCTTTGAATATTCCACCATCGCCAGTATTTCCTTCGGCGTCGACGACATGGTGGTGCCGGAAGAGAAGGAGAGCATCCTGGACAGCACCGGGAACACGGTCGAGGAAATCGAGAAGCAGTACGCTCGTGGCCTGTTGACCAATGACGAGCGCCGCAACAAGGTGGTCGACAGCTGGTCGCAGGCGAACGACGACGTGGCGGTGAAGATGATGGAACGCCTGGAGTATGAGGAAGTGGTGGATCGCGAGGGCAACCGGGTCCGGCAGCCGTCGTTCAATTCGATCTACATGATGTCGGACTCCGGCGCGCGAGGTTCCAAGGCCCAGATCCGCCAGCTGGCGGGGATGCGCGGCCTGATGACCAAGCCGGACAGCACCATCATCGAGACCCCGATCACGGCCAATTTCCGTGAAGGGTTGAACGTCCTGCAGTACTTCATCTCCACCCACGGTGCCCGCAAGGGGCTGACCGACACCGCGCTGAAGACCGCCAACTCGGGTTACCTGACCCGGCGGCTGGTCGATGTCGCGCAGGATTTCGTGGTGGTGGAAGATGATTGCGGAACCCAGGACGGGCTGGTCATCCGGCCCATCATCGAAGGCGCGGACGTCGTGGAGACCCTGGCGGAACGAGTGCTCGGGCGCGTGACCGCGGAAGACACGACACGTGGCGACGACAGCAAGGAGGTCCTGATCCCGGCCGGCACGCTGCTGGACGAGGAGATGGTTGCCAAGATCGACGACTGGGGCATCGGCAAGATCAAGGTGCGCTCCGCCGTGACCTGCAAGACCCTGCGCGGCGTCTGCGCGAAGTGTTATGGGCGGGACCTGGCGCGCGGCATCCTGGTGACCCGGGGTGAAGCCATCGGCGTGATCGCCGCACAGTCGATCGGTGAGCCCGGCACGCAGCTCACCATGCGGACGTTCCATATCGGTGGCGCGATCAGCGGCGCCGTCACGTCCGTCAGCAATGTCACCGTTCGCGACGACGGCAAGGTCAAGTTCCGACAATTGGAGACCCTGCCGCGCGAGAAGAAGGTTTGGGTGGTGACCTCGCGTTCCGGCGAGTTGATCGTAACGGACGATCACGGCCGCGAGCAGGAGGTCTATCAGGTGCCTTACGGAGCTCTCCTCAAGGTGAAGGAAGGCGAGACCGTGACTGCCGGGCAGATGCTGGCCAGTTGGGATCCGCACATCCAGCCGTTGCTGGCGGACCGGAAAGGCTACCTTCGCCTGGTCGATTTCGCAGATGGAGAGACGGTGAGCATGACCACCGACGAGGTGACGGGCCTGTCCAGCATTCGCGTGCTGGACGCCAAGGACCGGCCGCCGTCCGGACGCGCGCTGACCCCGGCCATCGCCCTGGTCGACAAGTCCGGCAAGCCGGTTCTGTTCGAAGGATCGGAAAAGGCGGTGCACTACACCTTGCCTGCCGACACCATGATCAGCCTGGCCGAAGGCACGGCGGTGGAGCAGGGCGATGTGCTGGCCCGGATTCCGCTGTCGTCCCGGACCCAGTCCGGCGACATCACGGGTGGGCTGCCCCGCGTGGTCGACCTGTTCGAGGCGCGGACCAAGGCAAAGGTCAATGCGGCGCTTGCAGAGATCGAGGGCGTGGTCAGTTATGGCACCGAGGTGCGCAACAAACAGCGCCTGTATATCACGGCCGACGACGGTTCAGTGGAGGAGATGCACATCCCGCGCACCAGCCACGTGAACGTCTTCGAAGGCGCTCGGGTGACGCGCGGAGAGGTGCTGGTCGACGGGGAACTCAATCCTCATGACGTACTGCGGCTGCGAGGGCTGGAGGCGATGACCGAGCATATCGTGCAGAAAGTCCAGGACGTCTACCGTTTGCAGGGCGTGAAGATCAACGACAAGCATATCGAGGTCATCATCCGGCAGATGCTGCGCAAGGTGCAGGTCGTGGAGACTGGAGGATCGACCTACATGGTGGGTGACGTCGTCGAGCACGCACGGGCAATCGAAAAGAATCGCGAACTGGCGGAGGACCAGCAGATCAAATTCGAGCGGGTGCTGCTCGGGATCGCGAAATCGTCCCTCAGCCGGGAATCGTTCATCTCGGCCGCCTCGTTCCAGGAGACGACCAAGGTGCTGGTGGAAGCCACCATCCGCGATGACCGGGACGAACTACGCGGGCTCAAGGAGAACGTCATCGTCGGGCGGCTGATCCCGGCCGGCACGGGGCTGGCGTACCACATGAAACGCCGGTCATCCGACTTGGCCTTGTCGCTGGAAGACATCCAGGCGGCGGCGAATGAAGTCAGCGAACCGGCCTCCGAGGAGGTTCCCGCTGCGGAACTTCAGCCGGCTCCGGATGCGGAGCAGGCGGCGCCGTTCGCCTGATTCGGCCGGAAATTCCCGTTTGTATCCGACCCAGGCGAGGGCGGTCGCTTGGCAACCTGTCGCCGGCGGGAATGCCGGCTTTTATTTGTGCTACTATGTACTGCCTTTGTAACACACAAAAACATGGGACAGACAACCTTCACTTTTCGAGTTGACCCGGACTTGAAAAGCGACTTTGTTTCGGTGGTCAAGTCTTTCGACCGCACTGGAGCACAAGTATTGCGCGACTACATGAGGGAGATCGTGCTTCGGCAGCAAGAATCCGATGGATACAACGACTGGTTCCGGCGCGAAGTGCAAATCGGGCTTGACTCGGCAAAGGCCGGCCACCTCGTGGCCGCTGATGCCGTAGAGGAAAAGTTTGCCGCTCGCCGAGCCGCAACACGACGTCAGATTGAAAAGACGCAGTGAAACTGCGTTGGACTCCGGAAGCGATTTGCGATCGCGAGAGCATCTACGACTATATCCAAGCCGATGACCCATCGGCAGCACTTGCCCTTGATGACAAGTTCTCGGAGTTAGCCCGCCACTTGGTGGTCTATCCTCAGATTGGACGTCCTGGGAGGGTCGAAGGAACTCGGGAGTTCGTGGTTCATAAAAGTTATATTCTGGTCTACGATCTTTCGAAGGATTCGATTCGTGTGCTTCGCGTACTGCATACATCCAGGCAATGGCCTCCTTTCCAGGCTGGCGGACCGGGCACAGCCCATTCAAACCCCTGAAATTTCCCTTAAAATATGCATATGAACGCTTCGGCCGCTCCGTCCGCCTCTCCCCAGTCGCCGTTGGACCGCTTCGGCCGTTCGCTGCACGACTTGCGGATCTCGGTGACCGACCGCTGCAATTTCCGTTGCACCTACTGCATGCCGAAAGAGGTCTTCAATTCCGATTACGTTTTTCTGGAGCGCTCCCGGTTGCTGACCTTCGAGGAAATCGAGCGACTGGCCTACATCTTCGCGGGACTGGGGGTGGCCAAGCTGCGCTTGACCGGCGGCGAACCTCTCCTCAGGCGGCACCTGGAGAAGCTCGTCGAGCGCCTGGCCCAGGTTCCGGGAATCGAGGACATCTGCCTGACGACCAACGGGTCCCTGTTGACCGGCGAGGTGGCTGCGCGCCTGGCCGAAGCCGGGCTCAACCGGATCACGATCAGCCTCGACGGGCTGGACAACGAAGTCTTCCAACGCCTCTCCGACGTGCAGCGCCCGGTCGACGAGGTGCTGGCGGCGATTGACCACGCGGCCGCGGCCGGACTCGGGCCGGTCAAGATCAACATGGTCGTCAAGCGTGGCGCTAACGAAGACCAGATCCTGCCGATGGCGGAGCATTTCCGGGGCACGGGGCATATCCTCCGCTTCATCGAGTACATGGATGTCGGCAACGCCAATGGCTGGAATCTTGATCAGGTCATGCCTGCCGAAGAAGTCCTTGGAATGATCGACGGGCAATGGCCGATCGAGTCCGCGGACCCGAATTACCCGGGAGAAGTCGCGCGGCGCTGGCGATACCGGGACGGGCAGGGCGAGTTTGGCGTGATCGCGTCCGTGACCCAGCCGTTCTGCGGCGGCTGCCACCGCGTGCGGCTGAGTGCCGACGGCATGCTGTATACCTGCCTGTTCGCGTCAGGCGGGCACGACCTGAAGGGCCTGCTGCGTTCGGGAGCGGATGATGAAGCGCTGCGGCGCGATCTGATCCGCTTGTGGAAGGACCGGGGGGACCGTTATTCCGAACTTCGTACCGAAGAGACGTCCCAGATCAAGAAAGTGGAGATGTCGTACATCGGCGGCTGAGTCATTCGCCGAGGCGCGGCATCAGTTCGACCAGGTTGCAGGGGCGGGTTCGGTAGTCCAGTTGTTTTTCGATCAATTTCTCCCACGCGTCCCGGCACGCGCCCGGAGAACCGGGCAGGCAGAACAGGTAGCGACGGTTGGCGACGCCGGCCATGGCCCGGGACTGAAGCGTGGATGTCCCGATGACTTCATACGAAAGCGACCGGAACATTTCCCCGAAACCGTCGATTCTCTTGTCCAGCAGGGGGGCGAGTGCCTCCGGTGTCCCGTCCCGTCCCGTCACCCCGGTCCCCCCGGTCGTCAGGATCACCTGGACGTCCGGGTCGACCAGCCAAGCCGAAATTTTGGCCCGGATCTGGTAGATGTCATCCGCAACCAGATCCCGCGCCGCGAGCCGGTGCCCGGAAGCTTCAAGCTTCCCGACCAGGAGGTCGCCGGATTTGTCCTGGCTTGCGTCCCGGCTGTCGGAAACGGTCAGTACGGCAATGCCAAGAGAGATAAATTCACGGTCTGTCATAAGGCCATAATGGTTTTTTAGAATTGAAATTATATATGGGTGTGGTGAAATTGTTTGAATTCTCGAATAGAAAATATAGTCAATTTGGATGAAGCGAGCTCATGCAATAATTATGCCGTCACCGATTGCCGGGCAGAATTTCAGGATTGACAATTCGAATTTGGAGAATGCCATGCACACTAGCAGTTTAGCCCTTACCAAACCTGACAGCGATAAATATATAGAGATGATTGAGGCAGCACTTAGTAGTGTGGCTCCGTCACATGTTGAAATAGCTATAGCGTACGCAACACACAGTGGAGTTGCAGTATTAACTAGTGCGTTAGCAGAATCAGCAAGTTGGCGCAAAGCGCACAAGCGGTGGCTTGTCGGCATCGACTACTGCAGATCTGACCCAGTTGCGCTTCAACATCTGCAACAACTTCCTAGATCGGAAGTGCGAATATATGACGGCGACTACGTTGTAAAACGGTCCGAGTGCACCCCTCGAATTTCTTACCACCCGAAACTTTATCTCTTCCGGCGACAAAAGAAGTCCGCGTTAATATTGGGGTCGGGGAATCTCTCCCGTACCGGACTTGAGATCGGAGTTGAAGCGGGTGCTTCTATCCTAGTTACTCGGGCAGAGGACATTCGCCCAATACAAAAGTGGTTTTCGAGTCTTTGGAGAAATGCTTGCCCATGGCAAGAAGTCAAAGAATCGTATTCTGCTCAATATTTGTCGCGCAATAACCGCCAGTCTCCAATTGTATTGGAAGACGATATGGTCCCCGGATCTGCTATAAAAAGTGGCCAGCTTACCCCTAGACAATTGCGGCAATTGCGAGTCTGCCAGCATCTTTGGATTGAAGCTGGAAATCTTCATAAAAACCTGGGTGCAGACTCTCCGGGCAATCAATTGATGCTTAAACGAAACACTCGTGTTTTCTTCGGATTTGCAGCCCAAGACTTGCAGCGCGACAGCAGGATTGGCAGTATTGAGATTGAATTTAATGGGCAAACTCGGTATGACTGTTCGCTTCGATTTAGCAATAATCATATGGATGTGCTAACGCTTCCTATTCCCGGTATGGACGGCCCCACTAAATATGATCAAGAGACACTTTGCTTTACACGAACTGGACTTTATAAATTTAGCCTCGAACTAGGCACAAATCTTGACGTGTCTCGATGGAAACGAAAGTCACGAGCAATCAATGGCTTGTTTGAGATGAAGAGAGGGAGGAAGATGAAGAAAGGGCGGAAATGGGGGGTATATTAATGTACATAACTATGGCCGTTTGCAGAGTGGGGGATTTTTAGTGTGGTCTCTGGTTAGATCGCCAAAACAAATTTTCCTCAATTTATGCCGGAGACACGTCCTGTCTTTTTTGTTCTGAGGCAAAGGATGGTTTTTTACTAATTTGCGTTTGTTGATTATTTTTAGAGTTTGGCGTAGCAGGGATAGGTTGGACGCGTTCTTGGTTGAGCGTTAGTAGTTTCTGAAGTGCTTCGCTTTCCGAAATCCCGGCATCCCATCCATAGGCCGCTGCAACTGCGGCGTCTAAGGCCGCATGTGCGTCGACAAGCCATTGTGGTTGATTGTTATAAAGGCGAGTTAGGCTTCGTGCTTTTAGTTTTTCTGCCGCTGCCTCGTTACGTGCGATAGGATGTTTGGGATAGTCAAAGGTTGGTTCATCCATCCATTCGACCCATTCTGGTGGGTTGAGCCAGCGATCACGCAAATTAACTAGATGTTGCGCAGCCTCAGCAATCGCAATGGCTCGGGGGTCATCCGCATAGTTAGCAGCGGGGACGTCAGGGGAGAGATTCTCTGGGAAGGGAAAAGTTTCGAAAGTAGTGGTTGGCGTATAGCGAGGGTCGTTGCCTTTGCCTAACCATGTGCCAAGCCTGAGCGACCATATTTCGTGAAATCTGCTATGTAAAATGCCGAAAGTAGTATCATCTTCGCGGGCAATGGCAACGACTGCGCTATCAGGGCAGATGCGTGTGTCAAGCCAGACAAACAAGCGGTATTTGGCAACACGCGGTGTTGCGATGTAGCGGGACAGACCACTGAGAGCCTCCCACATGGCAGGGCGAGGGTTCCAATGTCTAAACCAAAAATCGCGACTTTTTTCTTCTCGATTTTTGATGCGAAAAGGTTTTACATGTTCGTAAATAAACTTAAATGGTGTCTCGTATAATGCTGCCTCCGTTTCTACCATGTCATGTCCAAAATCAATTATCCATTTATCTGACGGACGTCTAGTCAGATCTAAGCCATTCACCCATGGTTTGAGAACATCTGAGTTTGGGTGGCCGTTCGGGTTCGTTGGTAAGCTGAGCCAATCCCGAGCAGTTTCGCCGGGAATATCGAAAGCACCACGTTTAATGTCGCCCTGAAAGGCAGTACCTTTATTCTGTTTCAATCGTGCAGCGTGGGTCAGATCAAGTGTTCCCGCTGTAAGATCGGAATTAATCTGTGTTGTTTCTCTACCATCTAGAAGCGGGACAGAGTTTGTATCCTTTGGTGTGCAGCAGACCAATGAAACTCGCACGGCAGCGCCATCGACAACCCAAGGCTCATCAGACAAAGCATTGGAGATTTTTGCGTCTCTGACAATACTGTCCAATACTATGCGGTTTGTGCCTCCTCTGATTGAATTTGTTGCTACTAGTCCAAAAGATCTAATACTTCTGTTTGCAAGGAGTTTTCCCGCCTTGGCGAACCAATAACAGACTAAATCAGGTTTTCCTTGTATCACTCCGGCATAGGCTTGTGATAGTTTTTCTGTGTAGTCATGTCCTAGCTCGCTTCGTAACTTTCTGTTACCCAAAAACGGTGGATTGCCAATTACAACATCGGCTTGGGGCCATTCTGGTTCTGTGCCTTCAGGGGTTAGGATGGCGTCACGGCATTCAATGGTTTCTAATTGTTTAAGTATTGGGTCGCGTGATGCCTCAAATCCGTTTTTCCTCAGCCATTGAATTTCACCGATCCAAACAGATATACGAGCAAGTTCTGCAGCATAAGTATTAATTTCGATTCCTTTTACATTGGCAGGGCCGATCGTGGGAAAAGCTCGCGGAAGCCCTAAAATTTCAGATTCCAACTGCACCCGATGCTCAATATCTTTAAGTGCTTGAAGTGCTAGGTACAAGAAATTTCCTGAGCCGCAGGCCGGATCAAGAACGGCAAAATTCCGCAACTGTTCAAGAAATTTCTTTAGTATGCGCTTCGCCTGCCGATACTGTTGGACTTGCTTTTTCTGAGATTGCTCTGCTTTTGATTTTTCGAGTGCTTTAACGATTTTGGCTTTAGCTATTTTCCATTCCAAGAGAAGGGGGTTAACGATCGTCGGTTCGATAATCTGCATGATTTTGTCACGGTCTGTGTAGTGTGCGCCAAGCTGAGAGCGTTTGTCTGGGTCAAGTCCACGCTCGAACAGAGTTCCAAATATTGAAGGATCAATCTCCGACCAGTCTAAAGTTGCGGCTGTGGATGCTATTTCGATTTCGGCTTCTGTCAATGCTAATGCTGTGGAATCGTTAAATAGGCCGCCATTGAACCATTCAACCAATTCAAATCCGACTCTGCCGCCAGTCGACATTGCCCCAAATAAGTCTCGTGCAAGTGCTGTAAATTCTTGTGGTCTGCGTTGTGCGTGTTTTAGCATCCGGGTGAACATCTTGTCTGGTAAGAGGTCCGTGTCTTCAGCGAACATGCAGAAGACCAAGCGATTCATGAAATGTGCTACCACCTCGGGAGTGTGGCCACGTTCTCTCAACGATTGTGCTAGTTCTGCAAATGTTGATGCTGCCTTCTCGGTTAATTCCTGTCGACTTTCGCTAGGGCGCAGACGTTCAGGATCCGACATGGCCCATTTGAGTATATTGCGCATGGATGCATCAGTAAGATCATCTAATGCAATTTCATATACCGTACTCACGCTGTTTGTCCAATTGGTATGGATGCGGAATCGTGCCATATCTGAAACAATCAAAATTGGAGGATTTTCGAGCGCAAGTACATATTGTCGAAGCTGATTGAATGCAGTATCAAGATTTGTTCGTTTGCCTTTGTATTCCCAAGCAAAGCAATGACGTTTCCATACATCAGCCCATCCGTCTCCCCCATGATCTTTTTGTGCACCACGTTCAAAGCAGTAGTACTCTCCAGCCGGGTCCGCGTCGGCCGGAGTTGGCTCGTTAAGAAGATGACATAAGTCGATGAAGTGCTCTTGCGACGCTGAGCGTTCTTTCAATTCCGATGCTCGCCATTTGGCGATAAACGTGTCAGGGGTCATGCTGTAATTTGGGCAATTCTTCGAAAGCAATATTTACTGTTAGCACATGTGGCGAATTGAGTGTTGATATCCAAAATGAATTCGAGAAAATCGCTCGCAGCACATGGCATGTCGGGCAGATGGGAAGAGTCACGCCGCATAAATCGTTTCCGCGGAGCGAAGAATGTCTTCCCTTCGTATGTAGTTCCGGCTGTTTTCAACCGATCTCCATGTAACGAGATCGACCCGACGGCCAAGCATCTCGCACAATTCATCCTGTATCCCCACAAAACCCATGAGCGAGTGTCCTGCTTCGGGGGCGAATCTCACCAAGACGTCAATATCGCTCTTAGGGTTGAAATCCTCGCGCAATACAGAGCCGAACAAGCCCAGTTCCGTGACCTGCCAGCGCTTGCAGAAGGCGGCAATTTTGTCCCGGGACGTATTCATGCGCGATTTGATGATATCGTCCGTCTTCATGAATATTCCCTCTGCCCGACAGCTATCTTCCCCATTATAAGGTTGGTTCAGAGCAATTAACCGGTCCGCTGAACCTCTTCGGTGGAAATGTGCCCTTGGTGCAGCACGCTGGCCACCAGGGCGTCCATCCCGGCATCCAGAAGTCGATGGGCGTCGTCCGCATTCCGGACTCCACCGGCTGCGGCCAGCCTGCAATCAGGGCGGAGCGTCCGAATTTGCTCCAGAAGTTCGAAATCCGGCCCTTCCATGGAGCCGACCCGGTGCAGGCACATGACGATGACGCGAGCAGGCCAGGAGTCAGGCTTCGCCCAGATCCTGGTGCCGCCGCGCAAGCCCTCCCGGTTGAAGTCAAGCGACAGGATCACGCGATCGTCGTGGTGGGTCCAATCGCACGCAAATTCGGTTCCGAGAACCGGGCGAAAATTGTCCGGGAGAGTCTCTTCCGGCTTCGGGAGCGGTCCGGCATCCACCCAGAACTCGACATCCGGGTGGTCATGGCATAGTTCTACAATGAGCCGGCATTGGGCGGGCTTGCCCATGATGGCGTCAAGATCGGCCAGATAGAAAACGGGAAAAGGAGCGAATCGAAGCAGGTCATCGACCACCTGGACAGGGTCCACGCTGCGTGTCAGGGCGGACTGGATCGGCTCATAGAGTGCGCGGTCGCCTCCCGCGGCCTGCACGACCTGTCCCTGTCGGATGTCAAGCACGGGAATGACGTGGCACATGGGCATGAAGGTTTTTATTTTCGAGTACGTTTGCGGTGGGGGCTTTCAGGGCGACTCGCCGCCCTCGGACCTGCTGCGGCAGGGGCAAGAGATGCTGCAGGCGGCCCTCGTGGACTTCTCGCGTCTGCCGGATTCGGTGCAAGTTTATACCCTGATCGAGGAACGGTTCACATTCGACCTGCCAGAAGGGGTGCAGGGTCGGAATCCCGAGGGTCCGTGGCACGATGCCTGGCTGGGCCTCGTGCGCCACTGCGATGCGGTTTTGGTGATCGCTCCTGAAAGCGAAGGCCAGCTTGAGCATCTGTGTGAGGAAGTGCTGGAGGAAGACAGGAAGAACCTGAATTGCTCGCTCGAGGCGATTCGTCTGGCTGCAGACAAATGGGGGATCAACCGACAGCTCCAGGCGGCCGGCATTCCCGCAGTAGATACGCGGGTGTGGACCCCGCCGGAGCCGCTGCCCGAGCAAGGCGTGATCAAGCCGCGTTATGGGGCCGGCTGCGAGGAAACGTTCGTGCTGGGTGCGGAGCCCGGCTTGCCGGCTTTGGACCCTGAGAGTCCGTGGGTGTGGCAGCCCTGGGTTCCCGGAGAGGCCGTCAGCCTGAGCCTGTTGGCCGGGGAAGGTGAAGTGGAAGTCCTGTCCTGCAATAGAATTCATTGCGAGAACCGGGAAGGACGGCTGCATGTGCATGGGATTGAAACCGGCGGGCTTGATGGGGATCCGAAATTCAGGGCGGCGGCACAGGTGGTGGCCTCCCGGGTCATGGCCGCAGTGCCGGGCCTGCGGGGGTACATCGGCGTGGATGGGATATGGCAGGGGGATTTGCTGACCGTGCTGGAGATCAATCCGCGCCTGACCCTGACGTATGCCGGATTGTCGGTGCCGCTCGCCGAGCGCATGCTCCGGGTCTTCGACTGTGCAGGGGTTCCGGCATGAGCGATGTCATGGGCTGGGACATCGGGGGCGCCCACGTCAAGGCGGTGCAGGTGGACAAAAGCGGGCGGGCCCTGCAGGTCTGGCATCGGATGGTGCCGCTGTGGAAAGGCTTGGACCGTTTTGCGGAGGCGGTGGGCGGAATCCGCGAGGAGGCGGGCGGGCAGGGTTTGCGGCATGCCGTCACGATGACGGGGGAGTTGGCGGACATCTTCCCGACGCGCGCCGAAGGCGTGCGCCGAATCGTTCATTGCCTCGCGCAGGTTCTGTCCGGCGATGTCCTCTCTTATTTCTCGGCGGGTTCGGAGTTCGTGGAGGACCCGAGCCAACGAACACACCTGATCGGCTCCATGAACTGGTATGCCTCGGCCCGGCTGGTCGCCCGCTTCGCCGAGCAGGGCGTGTTCGTGGATGTCGGGAGTACCACGACGGACCTGGTCCGGATTCGGGAAAACCAAGCAGTGGCGACCGGGTTCAGCGACGCGGAGCGTCTGGCCTGTCAGGAACTCCTGTACACCGGCGTGGCCCGGACGCCGTTGATGAGTCTGGGGGCCAGGATCGAAGTGGACGGGACTCCCTGCAACCTGATGGCGGAACATTTTGCGACGACTGCGGATGTCTACAACCTGCTCGGGCAATTGCCGGGCAGCCTGTATCCCTTCGATGCGGCAGATGGTGCCGGGTGTTCCGAATTCGAGTCGGCCCGACGAATCGCCCGGATGATCGGGCGGGACTGTGAAGAGGGCGAGGACCTGGGGGAATGGATCCGGTTGGCGCGGACTTTCGCCGACCTGCAGCAGAGCCGGATCCTGGAGAGCCTGAGTGGGCACACGTCCGAGGATTCGTCAGGAGTTCTGATCGGTGCGGGCACCGGACGGTTTTTACTGCCATCGCTTGCCGACCGCTGCGGCCTGGTGTACCAGGACATCGATGTCCTGCTCAAGTCCCGTGTCGCCACGGAGGGGGCCTTGACCCTGGCGGACTGCCTGCCGGCCTATTC
The DNA here is from genome assembly GCA_026713705.1 of Gammaproteobacteria bacterium. Lineage (GTDB taxonomy): Bacteria > Pseudomonadota > Gammaproteobacteria > Poriferisulfidales > Poriferisulfidaceae > Poriferisulfidus. Next base: position 105,715 of record JAPONY010000051.1, on the reverse strand, counting down.
CGTTGCCGAGTTGTACCGGCTCGAACATGCGTGTCGTTGAGCTGCCGTGGCAGGCGGACCCGACACGCCGCTTCAGCAGGTTTGCCGACCAGCCATGGGCGGTTTTACTGGACAGCTGCCATGATCAAAGCGGTCAAGGCCGTTTCGATATTTTTGCGGCCGAGCCGTATGCGACTCTCGAATGCACCGGCCGACAGGCGGTTTTGACGCGGGGCGGCGAACGGCAGGTCCTGCGCGGCAATCCCTTCCGCCTGCTTGCCGAACTGCTTGGGCCGCGGACAGAGAGAGATGTGCGGATTCCCTTCTGCGGCGGTGCGGTCGGGTACTTGTCTTACGAGCTTGGCCGGGCGTGCGTCGGCCTGACCGCCCCCCGGACCGGCCTACCGGATTATCCGGAACTGGCGGTGGGTTTGTACGACTGGTCGGTTGTCAGCGACCACCAGGAACAACGCTGCTACCTGGCGACGCATGACCGAATTCCTGCGACCCGGCGGGTCTGGGAGGACTTGTGTGCCCGATTGCTCGACGAGTCTCCTGGTCGGGAACAAGCATACCGGTTGTTGGAGCCGCTGCATTCGGATTTCACGCAAGAGGCCTATGCGGAGGCGTTTCGGGCGGTCCGGAACTACATCGAGGCGGGTGATTGCTACCAGGTCAATCTGGCGCAGCGTTTCTCAGCGCCGAGTGAAGGCCGGCTGTGGACGGCCTACCAATACAGCCGGACGGTTAATCCGGCGCCTTTCTCTGCCTATTTCAATCATCCGGGGCTTGAAATCGCCAGCGCCTCTCCGGAACGGTTCCTGCAAGTGATCGACGGGCGGGTCGAGACCCGTCCCATCAAGGGGACGGCCCGCCGCATTCCCGGGAAGGAGCAGCAGCGCAATGAACTGAGGGAGAGCGTAAAGGACCGCGCTGAGAATCTCATGATCGTGGATCTGTTGCGCAACGACCTGAGCAAGAACTGTGCCTCGGGAACGGTCGAGGTGCCGGAACTGTTCAAGGTCGAGAGTTTCGCCACGGTGCACCACTTGATCAGCACCGTGACGGGAATGCTCCAAGAGGGCCGGACGGCATTGGATCTTCTTGAGGGATGCTTCCCCGGCGGATCGATCACCGGGGCTCCGAAACGCCGGGCCATGGAGATTATTGAGGAGTTGGAGCCGAAACCGAGGGGCGTGTATTGCGGCAGTCTCGCCTATGTCGGTTTCGACGGGAACATGGACAGCAGCATCGCGATCCGCACGATGGTGCAGACGAGGGGAGAGACCAGCCTGTATGCAGGGGGTGGATTGACGCATGGCTCGCAAGTGGAGGCGGAATATCAGGAATGCCTGGACAAGGCCGCGGCGATGCGGGAGGTGCTGAAAATACACAATTAATGCGATTGACAAAAAAGCAGAAGTTTTGTTAAATAGGGCCAATTTCTCTTGGATGGGAGCACGTAATGAAACAAAAAATCTTTCAGACTTTCTTCTCGTTCAGCTTGGTCGCCGTGCTTGCCTGCGGCAGTTTGCCGGTTTTGGCGGAAGAGGAGGTCGAGGAGATCGCGGTAATCGGTTCTCGAGACCATGAACGCTCCGCATCGGATATGGCCGTTCCGGTCGATGTGGTGGACGGTGAGAGTATCTCGAGCCAGGGATCGACCCGCATGGACCAGATGATCTCGACGGTCATCCCCTCCTTCAATGTCGGGCAGCAGCCGCTCAGCGACGCCGCGACCATCGTGCGGCCGGCCAACATGCGCGGTCTGGCGGCAGACTCCACGCTGGTGCTGATCAACGGCAAACGGCGCCACCGCGGCTCGATCATCACCTTCCTGGCGGCCGGAAACAACCAGGGCGCCCATGCCGTGGACATCGAATCCATCCCCTCGGTCGCCGTGGGCCATATGGAAGTGCTGCGGGACGGCGCCTCCGCGCAGTACGGTTCGGACGCGATCGCGGGCGTACTCAATTTCGTACTGAAGAACGATCCGGACGGCGGCGAGATTTCGGCCCGCTGGGGCAGTTATTACGAGGGAGATGGCGAGAACCTCATCATCACCGCGAACAAGGGCCTGCCGCTTACCGATCGGGGCTTCCTGAACCTCAGCGGCGAATACCAGACCTCCAAGCCGACGGTGCGCGCGGTGCAGCGTAACGATGCCGTGGGCCTGGTCAACGACGGCAACCGGTTCATCCGGGACCCGGTCATCGAGTGGGGCGCGCCGGACATCGACGACAACTACAAGTTGTTTGCCAATGCGGGCATAGATGTCGGGGACACCGCCGAGTTCTATGCCTTTGGCAGTTATGCCGAGCGGACCGTGGACGGGACGTTCTATTTCCGGAATCCTTATAACCGAAGCGGGATATTCACGAGTGCGGAGAATACGAAAGCCACGAAGGATACGGAAGCCAAGACGTATGTGAATGTGGTGGATCTGAACGGGGCCGATATCTGGGGGATTCACGATGTTGCGGTCGGCACCGGAACCGGCACCAGAACCTATGCTCCGAAAGACAACAATGGCATGAGGCGGGCCATTCCCGCAATGCCCGGCGATGCTCCCGCAGAGCCCGGCGATGCTCCCGCAATGCCCGGCGAGGAGCCCACTAGCGCCGACGCTACGGCAGACCAACTTAGAGAATATCAGGCCAGAAAAGCGACATATGACGCTTACAAAGCCGCCGAAACTGAATATAACGCTTACAAAGCCGCCGAAACTGAATATAACGATTACCTGACCTACCAGAAGACACGGGTTCGCGGAGACTGCCCCCAGGTGGAGAAGGATATCGACCAGGACACCGGAATGCAGGACCTCAGTGCGCTGGAAGGAAAAGATAACTGCTATGCACTCATCGAGCGATTCCCGGGCGGATTCACGCCGCGGTTCGGCGCGGATGTCGAAGACCGGAGCTTCGCGCTCGGCATGCGGGGCGGGGAACAGGGCGAACTGACCTACGACTTCAGTTTCGTCTGGGGCGAGCACGAGTCCGATTTCTTCATCTACCGGACCATCAACCCCCAGCTGGTCGGCATGATGAACGATATCCCGACGCACTACGATCCGGGCACCTATATTGAAACCGATTACACGGCGAACATGGATTTCACCACCGAGTTCGACCTGGCAGGGCTGGCTTCGCCGGTGCACATGGGCTTCGGGATGGAATACCGCAAGGAACAGTTCGAGATCAAGGCGGGAGAAATAAACTCCACACTCATCAGCTACCGGGTGGACGAGGACGGAAATTACGAGCTGGACGATGAAGGGAACCGCATTCTCCTGTTTCCGGACCTCGGAATCGGAAGCAACGGGTTCGCGGGCTTCCGGGACTCGGATGCCGGGAAGAATTCGCGGGCATCGACGGCCGCCTATGTCGACTTCGAGGCCGATTTGAGCGACAACCTGATGGGGCAGATGGCGTTCCGGAACGAGAATCCGGAGGGTTACGATTCCCGGACCGACGGGAAATTCGCGATGCGCTATCAGGCGACCGACACCACGGCGGTGCGCAGTTCGTTCAGCACGGGCTTCCGGGTGCCGACGGTAGGGCAGGAGAATGTCCGCAATACCACCACGGCATTTGTGTCCGGCATGCTGACCGACCGGTTGACCTTGCCGCCCACGCATCCGGCCTTGTCGGCGCTGGGGATTGCGCCGCGCCTGGAAGAGGAAGAGGCGAAGAGTTTCGGGCTTGGCGGAGTCTTCGATCTCGACATATGGGATCTCACGGTCGACTACTACCACATCGAGGTGGATGACCGCATCGCGCAGAGTTCCAGGCAGAATCTCCGGAAGTTTATTGAGAATACTGCGCCGGAAGATACAACAAACCTGATTGAATACGTCGAGGACAAGCTGGTGGAAATCGAGAAATCCGCACCGGATGTCCGCGCCATTGGCGATGTGGTGTATTTCCAGAATTCCTACGACACGCGGACCGAAGGCGTGGACATCGTCGCCTCCGGCGAGGTGATGCCTTTCGGCAAGTCTGTCGACCTGCTGTTTGCGGCCAACTGGACGCAGACCGAAGTCACCAGGCGCAAGGACAACATCAACGACAAGAGGGTCCGCCAGGTTGAGCGGGGCGTGCCGAAGGTGCGGGCGACCCTGACCGGCCACCACGTGTCCGGGCCTTGGACCGTGATGTTGCGGGGGCGTTTCTACGGCTCGCACATCGAGTACTCGACCGACGATCCAGCCTTGCTCGTGGACATAGAGAAGCGCCTGCTGTTCGACGCGGAGGTTGCGTACAACTACCGCGACGACTTCGAGCTCATCCTGGGGGCGGAAAACATCTTCGACGAGGACCCGACGCGCAACCCGTATTCGAACGAAACGGGCCTGGAGTTCCCGGAAAACCCGGTGATCGACAGCAGCGGCGGCTTCTACTACGTGAAGACCCGCTACCTGTTCTAGAGTCGGCAATCCCGCAAGAACGTACCCCTTCCGGCAATGCCGGAAGGGGTTTTCCCTCTGCAAAATAAGCGTGTCTGGATGCATGCGGGGGTGACCATGCGCCTTGCCAAATCTTTTGCCATTTCCAGCTGTTTGTTCGCCGCGGTTTTCTGTGGGAGCACCCCGGCATGGGCCGAGGAAGAGGAAATCGAAGAACTTTCGGTTATCGGCTCGCGAAGCCACGAGCGCGCGGCTGCCGATTTGGCGGTTCCAGTAGATATTCTGGATTCCAGCGAATTGGCCCGGCAGGGGGATTCCCGGATGGATTCTATGCTGTCCAGGATCGTGCCGTCTCTGAACGTCAGCCAGGAGCCGATCAGCGACGCAGCGACGCTGGTGCGCCCGGTGCAGATGCGCGGCGGCCTGTCTCCGGATTCGACCCTGGTGTTGATGAATGGCAAGCGCCGCCACCGTTCTTCGATTATCTCGTTCCTGGTGGCAGGAGGATCGGAAGGTTCGCATGCCCCGGATCTTTCCGCGATTCCGGCCGTCGCCCTGGACCGGGTTGAGGTGCTGCGCGACGGTGCGGCGGCCCAGTACGGTTCCGACGCGGTGGCAGGAATCCTGAACTTCGTATTGAGAGAAGAGGCCGAGGGAGGAAGACTGGAGGCCCGTTGGGGCCAGTACTACCAGGGTGATGGCGAGAGCATCACCGTATCGGGCAACATCGGCTTGCCGCTGACGGAGAAAGGCTTCCTGAACCTCAGCGGGGAGTTCAGCGGGGTGGACCCAACCAGCCGAAGTGTGCAAAGGGCGGATGCCCAAGGGCTGATTGATGCGGGCAACCCGCACGTGCGCACGCCAGCGGTGCAGGTCTGGGGGGCACCGGAGATCGACGACAACTACAAGATTTTCGCGAACGCAGGCATTGCGTTGGGCGACATGCATGAAGTCTACGCCTTTGGTGGTTACGCCGAACGGACCGTCGAGGGAGGTTTTTTCTTCCGCAATCCGCATCGGCGGGGCGGCGTCTTCGTAGATGGAAACGACAACCCCTTGGTGATTGATCATGCCCCGCTAGACGGCGTGGATTGCCCGAGTCTCGGCAAAGTCGACAGTGGTGTAGATGCGGAAGATTTGGCAGCGATAGAAGCCACCCCGAACTGTTACGCTTTCAACTCTCGCTTCCCGGGCGGTTTTACACCGCAATTCGGTGGAGAGATCGAAGACGAAAGCATCGCGATGGGTCTTCGCGGCGATCTGGGCAACGCATTGACCTACGATATCAGTGCCGTCTACGGTCGTCATGAAGTCGGCTTTTTCATGAAGAACACGATCAATCCGCAACTGGCCTCGCTGGAAAACGATATCCCAACCGCATACAAGCCAGGCAGTTTTGTCGAGGAAGACGTAACCGTCAATCTCGATTTCACCCAGCAGATCGATGTCGACGTCTTCCACTCTCCCCTGAACGTGGGGTTTGGCTTTGAATGGCGGGAGGAGGAATACGAGATCAAGCCTGGCGGCATGAATTCCTGGCTTATCGATTACGTCTACAACAACGGCGACGAATTCGACGAGTCGACCAAGAGCCCGCTGGTGATCAGTTGCAAGGAATACACGGAATTTCTGGCAACGATCAACCCCATGGGTGGCGACGAGAACCTGCAGGCCAAATATCCATACCTAGGGATCGGCTCGAACGGATTCCCGGGTTTCCGGCCGGATCCGTGCGTCCAAAACAAGAATGATCGTTCCAGCGTAGCAGCCTACGTGGATTTTGAGGCGGATGTGGAGGAGGACCTCCTCATGGGTCTGGCGGTGCGTTACGAAGACCCGGAAGAGTTCGACTCGACGATTGACGGAAAATTCTCCGCCCGCTTCCAGGCCACTGATACCCTTGCCGTACGGAGTTCGCTTGGTTCAGGCTTCCGAGTGCCCACCGTGGGTCAGGCGAGCGTCCGCAATGTCACCACCACCTTGGTGGGCGGAAGATTGACGGACGAACTCACAGTGCCTCCCACGGATCCTCTCTTACGCGGGATTGCCAAACCTCTGGAAGCAGAGGAGTCATTCAGTTCCGGGATCGGTACCGTATTTAATGTCGGGGTTCTCGATGTGACGATCGATTTCTACCATATTGAGGTTAAAGATCGGATTTCCTTGACCTCCACGAGGTTTCTGGATTGTCTGTTGTTGGAAAAGAATGGTGTGACTGGCACGTGCGGCAAGAATACCGACGACACTACGTTCGACATCAATCTGCAAGATCTGAGCATGGCGCATCAGGATTTGATTACCAACGAAAGGGATGAATTGCGTCGGGATGTTCCGGCCATCGATTCCGTCGCCCAGGTACGCTACTTTGCCAATGACTTCGACACCACGACGGATGGGATCGACATTGTCGCGACTTACCCGATGGAGGTTTTCGGCGGTTCGACCCAGGTCACCTTTGCAGGGAATTACAACCGCACAACAGTCGACGAATACAACCCCAACACTATTTCACCCCGGACCAAGCAGCAGATCGAAGAAGGCCGCCCGAAAATCCGGTGGTCGTTGACCGCCGACCACGAGGGCGGCCCCTGGCGGGTGCTGGGTCGGGTGCGGTACTACGGGACCCACATCGATTACCATGCCTTGGCTTTGTTTCAAAAGGCCGACGCCCGCTTCCTGACGGATCTCGAGGTGTCCTACAGTTTGACCGACCACTTCGACGTGGCGGTCGGCGCGGAAAACCTGTTGGATGAAGAGCCGTCGAAGAACAAATACTCCACAATTCTGGGTGCCGAGTACCCTTCATCCATTCCGTTCGATTACAACGGAGGGTTCTATTACCTGAGGGCCGTGGCGAGCTTCTAGGCTCCAGGCGGCAGTTCAGGCGCGGCTGTCCGGCTCCTTCGCGGGCCCCAGCAGGATGGCCGCACCCCGGGTGTTGGGGCTGGATTCCAGCCCCAGTTTGATGATGACGGTCAGCGGGATCGACAGCAGCATGCCGACCGGCCCGAGCAGCCAGCCCCAGAACACCAAAGACAGAAACACCACCAGCACCGACAGGCCCAGGCGCCGGCCCATCAGATGCGCCTCGAGAATCTGGCCGACGACCGTATTAATGACGACATAGCCAAGAATTACCGGAACCATCATGGCGGGTCCGAGTTGCAGCCAGGCCAGCAGGACAGCCGGGATGGCGGCCAGGATGGAGCCGACATTGGGAATATAGTTCAGCAGGAAGGCGACAAGGCCCCACAGGATGGCGTGGTCAAGCCCAAGTAGCGTCAGCCATCCGGCTACCAGCACCCCGGTCAGCAGGCTGGTCAGCGTCTTTGTGGCGAGGTAGCGATTGACGCTCTCGGTGAACTGGTCCAGGGAAAAACCGGAATCCGAATTCTCGAAAGCCCGCTGGATTTTTTGCGGCAGTTCGAGAGCTTCCAGAAGAATGAACACCACCGCGAGCAGAATCAGCAAGGCATTGGTCAGCAGTGCGCCGAACCCGCTGAGCAGGTCCGCCACCAGGTTGAGGAAGAACGACGGGTCCAGGTAGGACGAAAGCCCAGCATCAAGTTCGATCCAGCCCTGTTGCGCGAGCCACTGCCCGATGTGCTCCACATGTTCGCGAAGCTGTTCGTAATAGGCCGGCATGGTCTGGCGGAAGCCGGTGACGGAAGCCCCGATCAGGGTGGCGAATCCGATTCCGGCGGCAATCAGGCCGGCGATCACGGTCGCCAGCGCCAGCAGGTTGGGGAATCCGCGTCCCCGCAGCCATTTCATGGGCGGTTCGCACGCGATGGCGATGAAGACGGCGAGCAGGAAGGGGACGACGATCTCGCGCGCCTGCTGCAGGGCCGCAGCCACGATGACAAGGCAGGTAACGGCCAGCAGGGTCTTGAGTGATGTGGACATGGCGCAGTTCACCCTACGGGCTGCCAATAAGTTCGGCCTTGGGTTTGCCAAGAGCCGCCTTCAGGATGAAGAATCCGATCAGTGCCGACAATAGGGAGGCGAGCACGATGCCGATCTTGTCTTCCACGATCAAGGCGGGCATGTTGCCGTGCGCCAGCGTGGAAACGAACAGGCTCATGGTGAACCCGATGCCGCACAGGAAGGACATGCCGAGAAACGCTGGCCAGCGCACGCCGCTTGGGAGGGAGCCTAGCCCCAGCGCGACTGCCAGTGCGGCGAACAAGCAAATCCCGACAGGCTTGCCGACCAGAAGTCCCAGAAGGACGCCGAGTGTAAGCGAGTTGCCCAGGTCGGAGAAGGTCGTGTCCAGCAGGTAGACCCCGGCGTTGCAGAAGGCGAAGATGGGCAGGATCCCGAAGGCAACCCAGCCGTGGAAATGGTTTTCCAGCCGGGTCAGCGGTGAGTACTGGTAGTCGTGCGGGACATGGGTCGGGATCGTGAATGCCAGCAGGATGCCGGCCATGGTGGCGTGGACTCCGGACTTCAGGACAAAGTACCACAGGACCAGTCCCAGCAAGAGATAAGGGATGGAATTATTGACTCGGAAGCGGTTGAATCCGATCAGGACTGCCAGGCACAGGGCGGCATAACGCAAGGCTTCCATCGACAGGTCTTCCGAGTAGTACAGGGCGATGATGAGCACGGCGCCCAGGTCGTCCAGGATGGCCAGGGCCAACAGGAATATCTTGAGCCCGGACGGGACCCGCGTGCCGAGCAACATCAGCACGCCGAGCGAAAAAGCAATATCAGTCGCAGTGGGGATGGCCCACCCCCGCATGGCGACCGGGTCTTGGTAATTGAGGCTGGCGAACAGCAAGGCTGGCACCAGCATGCCGCCGACGGCGGCAAGGGCCGGCAGAACAACGCGGTCCCATGAGGCCAGGTGCCCCTCCATGACTTCGCGCTTGAGTTCCAGCCCGATGACGAAGAAGAAAATCGCCATCAGGAGGTCGTTGACCCAGAGTAGCAGGGTCTTGTGCAGGGCGATGGGGCCGAGCACCAGGGAAAGCGGCGCATTGATGAAGCGTTCGTACCACTCGTGCCCGGCGGTATTGGTCAGGATCATGGCCGCGGCGGCGGAGGCCACCAGCACGACGCTGCTGAAGGCTTCGGTCTTCCGGAAATGATGCAGGGTTTCCCGGACGTACTCGAAAGCCGAGATCAGAAACCGCATGGAAGTCTTCGAGGGAAAAATTTCGGGAATATGTGCGGTTATTGTAACTGTCCCCATGCAGGGGAAAAGGACGCCCGGTGATAATATGCGCGCGCTAAGACTTTTCCGGATACCCCGCCTTTTCACATGCAGGAACGCTACGACCCCGAAGCCGTAGAGCAGGAAGCTCAGGAGTATTGGCGGGAGAACGAGTGCTTCGCCGCGAAGGAGCGCCCGGGCGCCCGCAAGTTCTACTGCTTGTCCATGTTTCCGTATCCCAGCGGCCGGCTGCACATGGGGCATGTGCGCAACTACACGATCGGCGACACCATTGCGCGCTACCGGCGGATGCGGGGCGACAACGTGCTGCAGCCGATGGGGTGGGATGCTTTTGGCCTGCCGGCTGAAAATGCCGCACTGGAACGCAAGGTGCTCCCCGGCGCCTGGACCCGGGACAACATCCAGGCCATGCGCGAACAACTGCAGCGCCTCGGATTCGGCTACGATTGGCGGCGCGAATTCGCGACCTGCGATCCGGAATACTACCGATGGGAGCAATGGCTCTTCATCCGGTTGTTCGAAAAAGGCCTGGCCTATCGGAAGAAAGCCCTGGTCAACTGGGATCCGGTCGATCAGACCGTGCTGGCGAACGAGCAGGTGATCGAAGGGCGCGGCTGGCGTTCCGGCGCCCCGGTAGAGCAGCGGGAGGTGGAGCAGTGGTTCCTGCGGATCACCGATTACGCCGAAGAACTGCTGGGAGCCCTGGATCATCTGGAGGGGCGGTGGCCCCACCAGGTGCTGCAAATGCAGCGAAACTGGATCGGTCGCTCGGAAGGGGTGGAAATCCGGTTTGCCCTGGAAGGCCGGGAAGAGCCGCTGACGGTGTTCACCACGCGCCCGGACACCCTGATGGGGACCACGTACATGGCCCTGGCCCCGGGGCATCCGATCGTTCAGGAAATATCTCGGACTAACAAGGGATTACATGACTTTCTTAATCATCCTGCACAGACCTCGGAAGAGTCGGTCCAGGACCGCGAGGGCCATCCGCTGGGGCTGAACGCGCTGCACCCGCTGACCGGCGAGGAATTACCGGTATGGGTCGCCAATTTCGTGCTGATGGAATACGGCTCCGGGGCGGTGATGTCGGTGCCGGCTCACGATCAGCGCGATTGGGAATTCGCGCATCACCACGGCCTGCCGATCCGGCAGGTGATCGCTCCTGCAGACGGATCAGAGGCGGATCTCGACGCCGAGGCTTACACGGAATGGGGCGTACTGGTCAATTCCGGGGCGTTCGACGGATTGAGTTCCGAGGAGGGCTACGCCGCGATCACCCGGCAACTATCCGAACAAGGCCGCGGCGAGTCCGTGGTGCGCTACCGGCTGCACGACTGGGGGGTGTCCCGACAACGCCGCTGGGGTTGCCCGGTGCCGATGATCCACTGCGGGGAATGCGGGGTCGTGCCGGTGCCGGAGAAGGACTTACCGGTCGTTCTCGATGAGGCGCTGCCGCCGGAGGCGGATCTCCCCGAGGACTGGAAGACCGTTCCGTGCCCGAAATGCGGGCGGCTGGCGCAGCGGGACACGGACACGTTCGACACGTTTGTCGAATCCAGCTGGTACCAGGCGAGGTTCTGTTCGCACGACGCCGATGACGCCATGCTGGACGAGCGCGCGCGCTACTGGCTGCCGGTCGACCAGTACATCGGGGGAATCGAGCATGCCATCCTGCATCTTCTGTATGCCCGCTATTTTCACAAGCTGATGCGCGACGAGGGGTTGGTCGACGGGGATGAACCGTTCGCGCACCTCCTGACCCAAGGCATGGTGCTCAAGGATGGCCACAAGATGTCGAAATCGTGGGGCAACGTGGTGGACCCGGAGCCGCTGATCGAACGCTATGGCGCGGACACGGTGCGCCTGTTCGTGCTGTTCGCGTCGCCGCCCGAACATACGCTGGAGTGGTCCGACAGCGGGGTTGAAGGGTGTTCAAGGTTCCTCAAGCGATTCTGGCGGTTCGTCCACCAGCACAGGGAGTGCGCGTCCGCGGCGGGGGTCGAGGCCGACGGGCTCGATGCACAGCAGGAGGAACTGCGTCGCAAGCTGCACGAGACGATCCGGAAGGCCGGGCATGTGGCCGAGCAGCGCCACACCTTCAACACGGCGATTGCCGCAAACATGGAGCTGCTCAACGACTTGATGCACCTCTCCGAAGCCGGCAAGGCGGAGCCTGCGCTGGTGCGCGAGTGCCTGGAGGCGATGCTGCGCATGTTGACACCGATTGTCCCGCACGTGTCTCACGTGCTGTGGCGCGAGCTCGGGTTTGACGGGGTGGCTCTGGAGCAGCCTTGGCCCGAAGCGGACGAAGCCGCTTTGCAGCGCTCGGTCGAGCAGATCGTGGTTCAGGTGAACGGCAAGGTTCGGGCGCAGTTGGAACTTGCGGCAGATATTAGTGAGGATGAATTGCAACGGAAAGTATTGGATAATGCTAAAGTGCAACGCTTCACCGAAGGAAAAACCGTGGTTCGCATCATTCAGGTTCCCCATAAACTCGTCAACGTGGTAGTACGCGATGCGTAAAGGCTCTTTCCTGCTGGGGGCGGCTCTCTGCCTCGCCCTTAGCGGATGCGGATTCCAGTTGGCGGACTCCAAGGGGGTCGCGACCAAGATCCCGCAGTCTTCATTGCAATTGATCGGCGGTTCGCCGGCCTTCCGGCACGCGCTCAAGGGCAGACTGCGCGGCGGCGGGGTCAAGGTGGTCTCGGGCGATGCGGCGGCCGATCTGGTCGTCCATCTGGATGGTCCGCAGGAACGCCACCAGGTCATCGGCGTGAGCACGGACATGGACGCTCGGGAATACGAAGTCGGGTTGCACCTGGGCGTGCGACTGCAGCGGCCGGGGGAGAAGCCGTCGGCACAGACCGTCCTGTCGCGCTACCAGCACTGGCTGTACGACCCGGACGAATACCTCGCGGCCGAGGAGGAGCGGGGGTATCTGAAGAAGGAATTGCAAGGGGAGCTGATCGAAGCGTTGCTGTTGCGCATTCGGGCCTATGCCGAACAGTAATGGCAGATTGCTTCTGAGGCGAGCGTGACCGAGCCGACCCTGTTCGAGAAAATCATCGACCGCGAGATTCCCGCGGATTTCGTGTACGAAGACGAGGTCTGCGTGGCGTTCCGGGACGTCAACCCGCAGGCGCCGACGCATGTACTGATTGTGCCGCGCCAGCCGCTGGACCGGGTGGCGAATGCGGAAGAGGGGGACCAGGCAATGCTGGGCCACTTGCTGCTGGTGGCGGGGAAGGTGGCCGAACAATTGGGTTGCAGGGAAGCTTTCCGGCTGGTGATCAACAACGGCGCCGAAGTCGGGCAGTCGGTGTTCCACCTGCACGTGCACTTGCTGGCCGGACGTCCATTCGGCTGGCCGCCGGGCTGAGCCGTGGAGCAGGCCGCGCACTGGTATTCCATCGACTGGCGGTGCCGCCTTACTTGGGGCAAGTCCGCCTACAACACGCTTTGGTGCCTGATCGGCTGCGCCATCGGCGACTTCGGCACGATCTACTACTTCCAGCATTACCAGATCGAGGTCTCGCCGTGGCTGGTGCTGGGCTTGGCCATGTTCAACGGCATCCTGACCAGTATTGTCCTGGAGACGATCCTGCTGATGCGCAGCATGCCGGCGAACGAAGCCTTACGCACGGCGGCGGGAATGAGCTTGATCAGCATGGTGTCGATGGAGATCGCGATGAACCTGACGGACTGGATGCTGGTGGGCAGCCTGCAGTTGCGGTGGTGGTCGTTATTGCCCGCCTTGGCGGCGGGGTTCGTGACGCCCTGGCCCTATAACTACTGGCGACTCAAGGCACTTGGGCAGGCCTGCCACTGAGGCAGTCACACAAAGGGACGAATATCTATCAGGCGGGGGCTGGAGTTTTGAGCCTGCCCCGGTGCAGGGTGGTGAAAAGATTGCCGAAGCGTCTTGTCAGGAATCCAAGGGTTGTTTTGACAGGGACTTCCTCTGTTCACCAAGTGCCCGCACGACCGCGTCCGGATCATGAGCGATGACGGTCAACAAGACTCGGGCCGCCCGGTCAGGAACGCGACGACCTTGTTCCCAATCTTGTATGGCACGCGCATTCAGGCCAAAGCGCTTCGCGAACTTCTCCCGGCTTAGTTTCAGGCGCTTGCGCAGGGCCAGAATTTGGTCCGCAGAGGGATCGTCAACGATCCGGCACGTCAGATCGGCTTTGCCGCGTACATGAGAGAGAACTTCGTCTAATGCAGACTCAACTTCCCGGCCAGCCCGGGTTTGCCCCATTGTCATTTTTCTGGATTTCCTCTTTGAATCAGGTCAAGGCGCAAGGGGTGCGTGTAGTCAAAAGGCAATACGCTGAATGCCGTCAACTGCGTCGAAATGGGCATCCCTGCTCAGTACCGGGAGGGCGTGTTGACGGGCAAGCGCTGCAATCCAGGTGTCATTGGAAGGGATCGGGGTTCCCCGCTGTTTCAATTCAAGGCGGATATTGGCGTATGCGTCTGCGGTTTCCGGAGTTACGGCGACGACCTCGACCAAGGGCAGGGATTGACGCAGCCAATCTTCGTAGCGATTCTGATGAAGTGATTGGCGAATTCCGAAATAGTATTCGCCGAGAACGATGCTCGGAACAACGAGGCGGTCGGCAGAGCGGAAAGGCACTTCCATCGTGGGGAGTCCTTCCGCCCATGCGGACAGGGCATTGGTGTCTAGGATCACGTTACGTCTTCGGGGTCAAGCGCTTCGAATTCCTCTTCGATCAGTTCCAAAATCCGCTTATTTTCTCCTGACAAGTCGGAGAGAACGCCAAATCCAGCCATCCACGGCGCTTCCGCTTCGCGAGCCTGTGTCTCCTGTGTATAGCGTCGGATCTGCTCTTCTAGTGCGGTCGTGAAAAACTGTTTCAGGGTGGTGCCGCGGTTCGCGACAATCGCTTTGACACGCCGGAATGTGGCGTCGGGGAGTTCGACGGTCGTTTTCATTCCCCCATGTTCCCATATTTATGGGTCTCTAGTCAAATTACTGCATCGGCTATAATTTGGCTTTGCCTGATTTAGGGCATCCAATGTCCCGTGCGCCCGTAGCTCAGTTGGATAGAGTGTGTGGCTACGAACCACAAGGTCGGGGGTTCGAATCCCTCCGGGCGCGCCATTTATCCGCTTGAACCGGGGGCAAGAAGCCAATGGCACAGCCAATCAATCTGACTCGAGAACTGCTGCAGGAACTCATGCGCGTGCTGCACGAGCACGATGCCCAGAGCCAGGACACTTTGGTTTCTGCTCAATACCTGGCGGCCGTGGTCGGCCTGCTGGTCGGAAACATCAACCGCCCACCCGCTGAGAAAGAAGAATTACTTAGTGAAATCAATGCGTTCAGCGGACATGTTATGAGCGATGTGATGAATCAGGCGCAGGAGCAGCGGCCCGAGCCGCCGGCTGCGGACCCCGCGAAGGCGTTCGGAATCTGGAAGCCGCCGAGCGCGTAGACGAGCGCGCGCATGCTGGACCCGAAACTCTTACGCGCCGACCCGCGCGCGGTCGCGGAAAATCTTGCTCGGCGGGGGTTTGTCTTCGATGTGGCGATCTACGCCGAACTGGAGGCGGAGCGCAAAGCCGTGCAAAGCGCGGCGGAATCCCTCCAGGCACAGCGCAACACCCTGTCGAAACGTATCGGCGAAGCCCGGCAGCAGGGCGAGGATGCCGCCGAACTGATGGCGCAGGTGTCCGATTTGGGCGACCAGTTGAAGAGCCGCCAGGTGGCGCTGGGGTTGATCCGGCAGAAGCTCGACGCGTGGCTGATCGGCATGCCGAACCTGCTGGATCCGGAAGTCCCGGACGGCAAGGACGCGAAGGACAACCTGGAATTGCGCCGCTGGGGCGAACCGGCGGATTTCGATTTCGAGCCGCTCGATCATATGCAGCTCGGCGAGCGCTGGGGGTTGATCGACACGGAACAGGCCGCGGCCATGTCCGGGGCGCGCTTTTCGGTGCTGCAGGGCGAACTGGCGCTCCTGCACCGGGCGCTGACCCAATTCATGCTGGACATCCACACACGCGGGCATGGCTACCAGGAATGCTACGTTCCGTACCTGGTGAACGCGGCCAGCCTGGAGGGAACCGGGCAGCTGCCCAAGTTCCGCGAGGACCTGTTTGCGCTGGACGGTGAGGAGCATTTCCTGATTCCCACCGCCGAGGTGCCGTTGACGAACCTGCTGCGCGACACGATTCTGGAAGCCTCAGACCTGCCTTGGAAAAAAGTAGCGCATACGCCGTGCTTCCGGGCAGAGGCGGGATCGTACGGCATGGACACCCGGGGCTTGATCCGGCAGCATCAATTCGAGAAAGTGGAACTGGTTCTGGCCGTGCGCCCGGAAGAGTCGGAAGCGGCGCTGGAGGAATTGACCCTCCATGTGGAGGTCGTCCTGAAGGAGCTGGGCCTGCCGTATCGGGTGATTTCCTTGTGCGGGGGTGATATCGGTTTTGCGGCTGCCCGCACCTATGACCTGGAAGTCTGGCTGCCCAGCCAGAAAACCTACCGGGAGATTTCTTCCTGCAGCAATTTCCGGGACTTTCAGGCGCGGAGGGTCAAGGCGCGTTTCCGGCCCGGTCCCGAGGAAGCGCCGCAGTTGCTGCATACCTTGAACGGCTCCGGCCTGGCCGTCGGCCGTACGCTGGTGGCGGTTCTGGAAAACCACCAGTGCGAGGACGGGTCCGTGCGGATTCCGGAGTGCCTGGAACCCTGGATGGGCGGCGTGACCCGGCTGGGTGCGGCGGAATGAGTCCGAATGATCCACGTGCGTGTTTTCCTTCTGCAGGTCGTGTTGAGTGGATTGGGGTTCGCTCCCGACGCGGACAGCCAGTCGAAATTCTCGAAGAAGTGCAGGCCATTCCGGACCGTGGGCTGGCTGAAGATCATGCGACCAAGCGGGCAGGCGGGCGACGCCAGGTGACCCTGATGCAGTCCGAACATCTGCCCGTGATCGGGTCGCTGGCGAAACGTGCGCCGGAGCCGGGCCTGCTGCGCCGCAACCTCGTGGTGTCCGGCATCAATCTCCGGGCCTTGGTCGGACAACGGTTCCGGGTCGGTGCGGCGCTGTTCGAGGGCACCGGCGATTGTCCGCCGTGCCGCGCCATGGAGACAGCGCTGGGGTTCGGCGGATGCAACGCGATGACCGGAATGGGTGGCGTGACGGCACGCATCCTGGAAGGCGGCCTGATCCGGGTCGGCGATTCGGTCGAACCTTATAATCAGCGCGCCAATGAACCGCGCCTGATCTGACGATGCCGATTTATCATTACCGTTGCGAAGCCTGCGAGCATGACCTCGAGGTTCTGCAGAAGGTCAATGACGCCCCTCTGGCCCGGTGTCCGCAGTGTGGCGAGGATCGTTTGCGCAAGCAGCTGACGGCGGCCGGGTTCCGGCTCAAGGGCAGCGGCTGGTACGAGACCGACTTCAAGGGGAAGAAGCCGGGCAAGGAAGCGGACAAGAAAAAGACAGAATCGAAAAGCGACAAGAGCCCACCTTCCAAGGGCAAGCCCGAAGCGAAGGCATCCGGCGGGAGTGCATCGCAGGCCGGGGTCTCCGGCGGTTGAAGGCGGACATTCCGATGACTGAAGGGCGCGATTACTGCGGGGAGGTCCGGGCGGACCAGATCGGGCAGGAGGTGCAGCTGTTCGGGTGGGTCAACCGGCGCCGCGACCACGGCGGAATCATTTTCGTGGACCTGCGCGACCACAGCGGGCTGGTCCAGGTCGTGGTGAACCCCGAGCAGGCCGAGTTGTTTTCCCTGGCTGAGCAGATACGCACCGAATTCGTGCTGGCGGTCACGGGACAGGTTCGCGCCCGTCCCGAGGGAACGGTCAATCCGGCGCTGCCGACCGGCGAGATCGAGGTGGTTTGCGCAGAACTGGACATTCTGAACCCGTCCGACACCCCGCCGTACCAGCTGGACGACGAACAGGTGCACGAGGACCACCGCCTGCGCTACCGCTATATGGAGTTGCGCCGCCCGGTAATGCAGGAACGCCTGCGCACCCGCGCCCGGCTGGCAGCCGCGGTGCGGCAGTACCTGGATGCACAAGGATTCCTGGAAGTCGAGACGCCGATGCTGACCCGCGCAACCCCGGAAGGGGCCCGGGAGTACCTGGTGCCGAGCCGGACCCACACCGGGGCATGCTTCGCGCTGCCGCAGTCCCCGCAGTTGTTCAAGCAGATGCTGATGATCGGCGGCGTGGATCGCTACTATCAGATCGTGCGTTGCTTCCGCGACGAGGACCCGCGCCAGGACCGTCAGCCGGAATTCACCCAGATCGACATCGAGACCTCGTTCCTCGAGGAAGCGCAGATCCTGGATCTGATGGAAGAGCTGGCTCGCACCATGTTCGAGGTTGCGGAGATTTCCCTTCCGGAGCCGTTTCCGCGTCTGGCCTACGCCGAAGCCATGCGCCGGTTCGGGACCGACCGCCCGGACCTTCGGATCTCCGGTATGGAGTTCGTGGATGTGGCGGACCTCCTGACCGAGGTGGAGTTCAAGGTCTTCCGGGAGCCGGCCAACCGCAAGGGCGCGCGGGTGGCGGCGATGCGCATTCCGGGGGCGGCCGGCATGAGCCTCGGGCAGATCGATGCCTACACCGAAGCCATCAAGCCGTATGGCGCGAAAGGCCTCGCTTACATCAAATGCAACCAGGTCGGGCAGGGCCGCGGCGGCCTGCAGGCGGGATTCCTGAAGTTCCTGCATGACGAGGCGGTGGCCGGCATCCTGGAGCGCACGGGGGCGCAGGACGGGGACCTGATCGTGTTCGGCGCGGACCGCGCAGACATCGTCAATGCCGCGCTGTCCTTCCTGCGCGAGCGCCTGGCGCAGGACCTGGGCTTGCACGAAGAAGGCTGGCAGCCTCTCTGGGTGGTCGATTTCCCGCTGCTTGAGCAGGACCCCGAGACGCAACGCTGGCTGGCCATGCATCACCCGTTCACGGCGCCGGCGATCGAGGACGCGGCGCAACTGGAAACCGACCCGGGCGCGGTGCGCGCACGGGCCTACGACATGGTGATCAACGGCGTGGAGGTCGGCGGCGGCTCGATCCGCATCCACCGTCCGGAAATCCAGCAGTCGGTCTTCGCATTGCTCGGCATCGACGCCGAGGAGGCGCGCGCCAAGTTCGGGTTCCTGCTGGACGCTCTGCGCTACGGCTGTCCGCCGCACGGCGGCATCGCGTTCGGCTTCGACCGCTTGGTAATGCTTCTGACCGGGGCCGAGGCGATCCGGGACGTGATCGCGTTCCCCAAGACCCAGACGGCCAACTGCCTGCTGACCGGGGCACCCGAGATGGTGGAGATGGACCAGCTGCGCGAGCTCGGCCTCAGCCGGATCCGGAAGCAGTCATGACGGTGGAGGCGCCTTCCCACAAGCGGCCGGAATCGGTGCTGGTGGTGGTCTACAGCGCCGACTCCCAGGTGCTGATGCTCCGGCGGCATGAGCCGCCGACATTCTGGCAGTCGGTGACCGGCAGCCTGGAGTGGGGCGAGGAACCGGAACAGGCCGCCCGGCGGGAGTTGGTCGAGGAGACGGGGCTGGAAGCCACGGCTCTGGAGGACTGCCACGACAGTCACCTGTTCGAGATTTACGAGATCTGGCGCCACCGCTACGCCGAGGGGGTGACGGAGAACCGCGAGCATGTGTTTCGCCTGGAGGTGCCCGATGCCTGCCCGGTGACTTTGGATGCTCTGGAGCATACGGAATACGAGTGGTTGCCCCGGGTGGAGGCGGCGCAGCGCGCGTCTTCCTACACGAACCGCCAGGCGATCTTGGACTGGGTTCCGATCGGCTCGCCTGCGGGTAAGATAAGCGGGAGTCGCGGCGGGGCAGATTAAATCATGGCGGGTCACAGCAAATGGGCCAATATCCAGCACCGCAAGAAGCGGCAGGACGACAAGCGCGGCAAACTGTTTTCCAAGCTGATCCGGGAAGTGATGGTGGCGGCGAAGATCGGCGGGCCGGACCCGGCCGACAATTCCCGATTGCGCCTGGCGCTGGACAAGGCGATGTCGGCGAACATGCCGAAGGACACGGTGGAGCGCGCGATCAAGCGCGGTTGCGGCGATGCGGACAGCGCCACGTACGAGGAAATCCGTTATGAAGGTTACGGTCCGGGCGGGGTGGCGGTGCTGATCGACTGTCTCAGCGACAACCGGAACCGCACGGTCTCCGAGGTCCGGCACACGCTCGGCAAGCACGGCGGCAGCCTGGGCAACAGCGGCTCGGTGACGTACTTGTTCTCGGCGGTGGGGGTACTGAGCTATGCGCCGGGCACGGATGCGGACGGCCTGATGGATCAGGCCGTGGAAGCGGGCGCCGATGACCTGGTGGTGCTGGACGACGATTCGGTGGAGGTGCTGACCCAACCCCAGGATTTTGTGACGGTCCGGCAGAGCCTGACCGAGTCGGGACGGGCGCCGGATCATGCCGAGGTGACGATGCGGGCGCAGACCCTGGTCGAGCTGGAAGGTGAAGAGGCGCAGAAGCTCATGAGGCTCGTGGATGGGCTGGAGGAGCTGGACGACGTGCAAAGCGTCTATACCAACGCGAGCATCCCGGATTCCGCGTATGCAACCTGAAACGATTCGGCTGATTGGCGTGGACCCCGGTCTGCGGCGCACCGGCTACGGCGTGATCGAGACCGACGGATACCGTCACCGATACCAGGCCAGCGGGCAGATCTGTCCGGCACAGGGCCCGATTCCCGAGCGACTGGGAGAATTGTTCCGGCAGCTCAGCGAAGTGCTTGAAGTCTATGCCCCGGACTGCGCCGTGGTCGAGGCGTCGTTCGTCTCGGCCAATGCGGGTACGGCGCTCAAGCTCGGGCAGGCCCGCGGGGCGCTGATCAGCGCCTGCGTGGTGCGCGAGGTCGAGGTGTTCGAATATTCCCCGCGAAGCATGAAGCAGGCGGTCACCGGCCGAGGCGGGGCCACCAAGGAGCAGGTTCAGTTCATGGTGCAGCGCCTGTTGGGACTGGCCGAATCGCCGCAGGCGGACGAGGCGGATGCCCTGGGGCTGGCCCTGTGCCATGCGCACAGCCGTCTGCTGACGCCGCAGGAGTGCTCGACATGATTGCGTATCTGCGCGGACCCGTGACTTACCGGCAGCCTCCGGAGCTGATCGTGGAGGCGGGCGGCGTGGGTTATCGGGTGCTGGCGTCGATGGCCACGTTCGACAAGTTGCCGCAGGACGATTCGGAAGTGGTGCTTCCGACCCTGCTGGTGGTGCGCGAGAATGCGCATACCCTGTTCGGTTTTGCCGACGAAGCGGAGCGCCAGCGGTTCAGCCAGTTGATACGGATTTCCGGGATCGGGGCCAAGACCGCGCTGGCGATCCTGTCGGCGCTGCCGGGGGTGACGTTGCGCCAGCACGTGGAGGCGGGGAACATGGAAGGCTTGACCCAGGTGCCGGGCATCGGCGAGAAGACCGCTCAGCGGCTGCTGGTGGAACTGCGGCACATGGTGTTGAAGGCGGAGGATGCCGAAATGGCCGAGGCGGCCACGCCGCAGTATGAGGCACAGCAAGGGCTGGTGCGCCTGGGCTGGAAGCCGGCGGAGGCCCGGCGCATGATCGGCGCCATCGAGACACAGGGGCTGGAGGCCGAGGAAATCATTCGCCAGGCCCTGCAGGGGAGCGTGTGATGAGCGAGGAGCAGTTGTTGCAACGCGGTGCGGCGCCGGGCGAGGCGTCGCTGGAGAACAGCATTCGGCCGCGGACACTGGGAGACTTCGTCGGGCAGGCGGAACTGCGCGAGCAGTTCGAGGTGTTCATCGAAGCGGCCAAGCGGCGGGGACGGCCGCTGGACCATGTGCTGGTGTTCGGGCCGCCCGGACTCGGCAAGACAACCCTGTCGCACATCGTCGCCCACGAGATGGGCGGCCAGTTGCGCCAGTCGGCCGGGCCGGTGCTGGAACGGGGCGGAGACCTGGCGGCGATCCTGACCAGCCTACAGGAAGGCGACGTGCTGTTCATCGACGAGATCCATCGCCTGCAGCCGGCCGTGGAGGAGATCCTGTACCCGGCGCTGGAGGATTGCCGGATCGACCTGATGATCGGCGAGG
The DNA here is from genome assembly GCA_026713705.1 of Gammaproteobacteria bacterium. Lineage (GTDB taxonomy): Bacteria > Pseudomonadota > Gammaproteobacteria > Poriferisulfidales > Poriferisulfidaceae > Poriferisulfidus. The sequence continues at coordinate 84,076 of JAPONY010000051.1, read as the reverse complement.
GTGCGGCGGCGCGTTCGATCCAGTTGGACCTGCCTTCGTTCACGCTGGTCGGCGCGACCACCCGGGCCGGGTTGCTGACGCCGCCGCTGATGTCGCGATTCGGCATCGTCGGCCGGCTCGATTTTTATTCTGCGGAGGAGTTGGCCCGCATCGTCCAGCGTTCGGCGGGCATCCTTGAGATTCCGGTCGACGACGACGGGGCGCTGGAGATCGGCCGCCGCTCGCGCGGCACCCCGCGCATCGCGAACCGCCTGCTGCGGCGCGTGCGCGATTATGCGGAGGTCCGGGCGGACGGGCAGGTGACGGCCTCGGTAGCAGCGGAGGCGCTGGAGTTTATGCGCGTCGATCGCTGCGGCATCGATCGGTTGGACCGCGAGCTCCTGCGCATCATCATCGAAAAATTCGGCGGCGGGCCGGTCGGGATCGACAGCCTGTCGGTGGCCGTCAACGAAGAGCGCGGGACACTGGAGGACGTGGTCGAACCCTACCTGATCCAACTGGGCTTCCTGATGCGAACTCCTCGGGGCCGGGTTGCTACGCCGCTGGCACGCGAGCACCTGGGGCTGGAGCCGTTGTCGGGAACGGACGAATTGCCGCTGTCGCGGTCGGAAGACTAGTCGTGGGGGAGCTTGCGGTGCGGGTGTATTATGAGGATACCGATGCGGGCGGCGTGCTGTACCACGCGGCAGTCATCCGCTACATGGATCGTGGGCGGACCGAATGGCTCCGCAGCCGGGGGCATACCCTGGCATCGCTGGAGCGGGAACACCGGCGCGTGTTTGCGGTGCACAGTCTGTTTGCACGCTACCTGCTGCCGGGCCGGCTGGACGATGAACTGACGGTCCGGACCCGGCTGTCCAAGAGAGCCCGGCTCTCGCTCGATTTCGAACAGGCGTTGTGGCGGGGAGACGAATGCTTGGCCGAGGCGACGATCAAGGTGGCGTGTCTGAGCACGGACAGTTGGTCTCCGGCGCCGTTGCCGCCCGATCTTTACGAAAAGTGTGAGGACAATGGTTGAATTTTCAATTTTGGAGATGCTGGGCCAGGCCTCCGTGGCCGTCCAGATCGTGATGCTGATCCTGGTCCTGGCCTCGTTCGTCTCTTGGGTCATCATCTTCAACAAGGCGCAGATCCTGCGCCGGCAGCACCAGGAGGCGATCAAGTTCGAGGACAAGTTCTGGCAGGGCATCGAGCTGGTGCAGTTCTACGACCAGATGCGCCAGCGGCAGTCGCGCCCGCCGCTCGGAGACGTGTTCTGCGCCGGCTTCCGGGAATACGTGCAGCTGGCCCGGAACAAGCAACTCTCCCCGGATACGATCAGCCACACCGCGGTGCGAAGCATGCGGGTGGTGCTGGCCCGGGAGGCGGAGCATCTGGAGATGCATCTGCCGGTGCTGGCGACGATCGGCTCGACCAGCCCGTACATCGGGTTGTTCGGAACGGTCTGGGGCATCATCAACGCCTTCCATTCGCTGGATCCGACTCGAGGCGCGTCCATGCTGACCATGATCGCCCCGGGAATTTCCGAGGCGCTGGTGGCGACGGCCCTGGGCCTGTTTGCTGCCATTCCGGCGGTCATCGCCTATAACCGATTCACGGACCGGGCCGACAAGTTGTTGACGCAGTACAGCAACTTCATCGAGGAATTCACCACGCTCCTGCAACGCGAAGTCTTGAGCAACCAGGACCAGTCATGAACCCGTTGCGAAGTTCGCGCCGGCACATATCGGAGATCAATATCGTGCCGTACGTGGACGTCATGCTGGTGCTCCTGCTGATCTTCATGATCGCGACGCCGCTGATGCAGCAAGGCTTGCTGATCGAACTGCCGGAGGCGGCTTCCGAGCCGGTCGAACCGGAACCTTACCGCGAGCCGCTGGTCCTGGAGATCAACCAGAACGGAGAACTCCGCCTGATCCGGGAAGGGGTGTTCGCCTATCCCGTGGAAGAGGCGGACCTGCCGGGCCTGGTCGAGGGCATGATCCGGGAGGGAGATGACGACACGCTGTACGTCCGCGCCGACGCCCGGCTGCCGTACGGCACGGTGGTGGCGACCATCGCCCGGCTCGATCAGGCGGGCGTCCCGGCTTTGAGCCTGCTCACGCAGCCTCCGCCGGTGACCCCATGAGCCGGTTGGCGCGGGGGATCCGCCGCAGCCGGATCAGTCCGGTCTCCTGGCTCGGAGCGGTCTTTGTTCATGCGGTGATCGTGGGGTTGCTGCTGCAGTTCGGAGCCGAACCGGCCCGCTCCAACATCCCGTCGCGCCCGGATGTCGAAGCGGTACGTGTGCAGGCGGCCGACGAGAAATTGCTGGAGCAGAAGCGCGAGGCGCACCGGCAGGCATTGCGCGAAGAAGAGCTGCGCAAGCAGCGGGAGCGCGAGGCACAGAAAAAGGAAGCCAAGCGCAAGCGCGAGGAGAAACGCAAGGCAGAAGAGGAGACACGCCTGAAGGCCGAGGAGAAGAAGAAAAAAGCGGCGGCACGGGCCGAGGCCAAGCGCAAGGCGAAAGAGGAGGCCAAGCGTAAGCGCGCGGAGAAGCGAAAGAGGGAGCAGGAGGCGCGTCGGAAAGCCGAAGCCGAACGCAAGGCCAAGGAGGAGGCGCGAAAGTTGAAGGAAGCCGAAGATCGGGCTCAGGCGCGCCGGGAGGAGCAATCGCGTCGGCGCCAGCGAGAAGCCGCCCGGCGGGCCCGGCAGGCGGACATCTGGCGCATCGCAATCAAGAAAAGAATCGAGCGGGTTTGGTTGCAGCCCCCCGCAGTCCGCATTGCACCGTGCGAGGTGGTCGTGGAACAGGATGGAAAGGGCGAAGTGCTGTCCGCCAAGGTGCAGGGTTGCCAGGCCTCGCAGGCCTGGCAGGAGTCCCTGCGTAATGCTGTGCTGAAAGCCAGCCCGCTACCGCGCCCCCCGGATCCGGAATTGTTCGATCGTCGTCTGGTCATTACATTCCACCCGAAGAGGGCTCGCTGACATGACCGGCACCCGCCTGCGTGCCTGTGTGCTGCTGTTGTCGCTGTATGCGGCTGCGGCGCAGGCGGAGTTTCGAGTCGATGTCAGCCAGGGTGTTGAGCAAGGCATTCCCATTGCGCTGGTCGCGCATTCGGAATCCGAGCGCAAGCTGGCGGAGGTGATGGGAGCGGACTTGGCGAGGAGCGGATTCTTCCGGGTGCTGGGTCTTGAAACGACACCCCAGGCAGCCGTGAATGGGGGAGACCTGAATTGGAATGCCTGGGACGGAAACCCGGCGGAATACGCAGTGACGGCGGTCGTGCAGCATCTGGCGGTAGGCCGGCTCCAACTGGATCTTCGACTGTTCGACCTGCTGGCGGGCAAGGCCGTCCTGGCGCGCCGCCTGTCGGCGAAGCCGCAACACTTGCGCCGCCTGGCGCATCAGGCCGCGGACGCACTGCATGAACAGGTCACGGGCATCCCCGGCGCCTTCGACACCCGGATCGCCTATGTCAGCCAGACCCGCGCGTCCGGTCGGGTTCGCTACCGCCTGTACGTGGCGGATGCGGACGGCCACGATCCGGTCGCGATCCTGACTTCGCCGCGCCCGCTGATGTCGCCGGTCTGGTCGCCGGATGGAGGGCACTTGGCCTACGTGTCGTTCGAAGCCCGGCGTCCGCAGGTGTTCTTGCAGAGTCTGCGGGATGCAAGCCGCAGGGCCCTGCCGGGATCCGGGCGCACTTCCAGTGCACCGGCCTTCTCGCCCGATGGCCGGCGGCTGGCCCTGGCCATGACGGTCGACGGGGACATGGAGATCTTCATCTATGCCTTGGACACGGGCGCCTTGTCCCGCTTCACCCACAGCCCGGGGATCGATACGGAACCGGCCTGGGAGGCCGACGGGCAGGGGCTGGTCTTCACATCCGACCGAAGCGGGAAACCGAAACTCTACCGCCAGGGGCTGCGCGATCCGAGCGCCCGGATGCTGCCGGTCCCGGGAAACTACACCACGGACGCCGTGGTGTCTGCCGACGGCCGGTATCTGGCGTTCGTCCAGTCGACCGAGGGGGGCGGCTACGGCGTGGCGCTGTTCGAGCCGGAGAGCGAAGGGCTGTTTCCGCTGTCCTCCGGCACTCTGGACGAAGCCCCGTCGTTTGCGCCGAACGGGTTCAGCCTGATCTATGCCAGCACCACCCAGACCGGGGAGCAAGTGCTGATGCTAGCCAGCCATAATGGTAGAATCCGTCAACGTTTAAGGCTTGCCCACTCGGATGTTCGCGAGCCTGCCTGGTCTCCCTATCGACGCTAAAGGACTACATATGCGACGACTTTCTTCAAGCACCGTTTTTCCATTGTTCCTGCTGGGGTTGGGCGTTTCGCTCGTTGCCTGCAGCGTCCCGGAAGAAGAGCCTCCCGCTGCCGTGGAGGATTCAAAAATCCTGTTGGCGGAAGAGGACCCGGACACGGTCCAGGGCGTGGCCCTGGATGACGAGGGCAACATCGTCACGGGCGATCTGGAAATCGGCTCGGAAGGCGACTTCGAAAACGGAGCGGCCGCGGCTGCGGCGGCGCAGGGCATGACTGTCTATTTCGACTATGACAGCACCGAGGTGAAGCCGCGGTTCGCGGAAATCATCCAACGCGCGGCGACGCACCTGCAGAGCAACCCGTCCGGTCGACTGCGCTTGGAGGGGCATACGGATGAGCGGGGGACCCGGGCCTACAACCTGGCGCTGGGCGAACGCCGGGCGCAGAGCGTGCGGGACGTGATTTTGGAATTGGGTGCTTTGGCGGAGCAGGTAGACTGGGTCAGCTACGGTGAAGAACTCCCCGCGGTGACAGGCCAGGGCGAGGGCGTCTGGAGACAGAACCGCAGGGTCGAGATCATCCTGGAAGAGTGACGAATTCCGTCCGTTTGGGCAGGAAAGGGCGTGCGCTCGCGTTGGCGGGCGGTTTTGCCTGCTGTGTCTGTGCTTTCGCGCAGGATGCCATTCCCGAAACAGAGTCCAAGCCGCCATGGCTTGAACAGATACTCCAGACACTGGAGCGCGTGGAAGCGGAGCAGCGCGCGCTGCGACAGGAGATCGAGGCGCTTCGGGCTCAGCAGCAGGATTCCCCGGTGCGGGGGCCGGATGGTGTGGAATCCGAAAGCATGATGGATCCGACAGCCCTGTTCGAGGCGGAGGCGGAACCTCCGGCGCAAGGGGATTCTTCCGAAATCACGCCAATACTTGAAGAACGGGCCCGCCTGGAGGCGGAGCAGGAGGCATTGCGCCGGGAAGTCGAGGGGATCGGGCTCCGGGGAGACGAGCCCTCGGCTCAGGATCCCGACAGCCCTGTGTTTGAGGATGAAGAGGCTTCCGAGTCTCAGGATGAGTTGACGGATCCGGACGCGGGTGCCGCAGCGGCGGGCGAGGAAGAAGTGGCTGCGCCGGTGTCGGAGCAAGAAGAGAGCGAACTGCTGTCGGAGGGTGATTCCGTACAGGGCGAAGCATCGGTTCCGCCGGATGACGAGCCCGCTTTTTCACCGACGCTGTACGAGCCGGCCGCGAGATTGTACGAACAAGGCCGGGAGGCGTTTCGGAACCTCAATTTCTATGATGCGGCCAAGGTGTTCCGCGAGTTCCTGACCAAATACCCGGCCCACGAGGATGCCGGGGAGGCCCGCTATTGGCTGGGCGAGGCCCTGTATGTGGAGGGACGCTTCCAGGATGCGATCGCCGCTTTCGCCGAGGTGGTTGCCGACGATGCCAATCCGCGCCGCGAGGCGGCGCGCCTGAAGACCGGCTATGCATGGTTCGAGTTAGGCGACCTCGGGCGGGCCGAAGCCATTCTGGTCGAGGTCCGGGACCAGAACCCCGGCAGCGACTTGGCCCGGCTGGCACAGTTACGGCTGGACCGACTGCAACGCCGCGCGGGCGGCGAGCAATGATTCCAGAGGATGCGCAGGACATCCGGCTGCGCGTCACCGAAATTTTCCATTCCATTCAAGGAGAGGGGGCGGTCAGCGGTCGACCGAGCGCATTCGTCCGCCTGACCGGTTGCCCGCTGCGGTGCGGGTATTGCGACACTGCCTATGCCTTCACCGAAGGAGAATGGATGAGCCTGGAGGGAATCCTGCAGGCCGTCGCCGCACAGCCGATAAAGGAAGTTTGCGTGACCGGTGGCGAGCCGTTGGCACAGCCGGCATGCGGGAGACTCCTGAGCGCATTGTGTGATGAGGGGTATCGCGTGACTCTGGAGACCAGCGGGGCGCTGTCCGTCTCGGAAGTGGACTCGCGGGTTCTCAAGGCGCTGGACATCAAGACTCCGGGCAGCGGCGAAGAGGCGCGCAACGACTGGAGTAACCTGGAACATCTGCAGTCCGAGGACCTGGTGAAGTTCGTGATTTGCTCGCGCGAGGATTACGAGTGGGCGCGCGACCAGGTGCGGGGACGCCGATGGGACTGCGAAGTATTCTTCTCGCCATCCTGGGAGCAGCAGGACGCGGGGCAGCTGGGGGAGTGGATCGTGGCCGACGCGTTGCCGGTGCGTCTGCAGGTTCAACTCCACAAGGTGCTGTGGGGCGATGTCCGGGGACGCTAGACCCGCCGTGGTGCTGCTGTCCGGCGGCATGGATTCGGCGACGGTCTTGTACTGGGCCCGTGCCGAGGGGTTTGTCCCGACCGCCCTGAGTGTTCACTATGGGCAGCGGCACGGAGCGGAGCTGCAGGCGGCTCGCCGACTGGCCCGGGAGACTGGGTGTGAACTGGTGGAGATGGAACTGGATCTGGCGCGCTTCGGCGCTTCGGCGCTGACCGACCCGGGGGTCGCTGTCCCGGAAGGGCCGGATGACGGAATCCCCGTCACCTATGTCCCGGCCCGCAATACCGTATTCCTGTCGATCGCGCTCGCCCTGGCCGAGGCACGGGACATCCACGATATTTGCATCGGCGTCAATGCGATCGACTATTCGGGCTATCCGGATTGCCGGGGCGAGTTCATCGCGGCATTTGAGAAGACCGCAAACCTGGCGACCCGGGATGGCGTGGAGGGCCGCTCGTTCCGCATCCATACCCCGTTGATCGATTGGAGCAAGGCCGACATCATCCGCGCCGGGATGCAGTTGGGGGTCGACTACTCGATGACCGTTTCATGCTACCGGGCGGACTCCGATGGCTGTGCCTGCGGGAGTTGCGAAGCTTGCCGGTTGCGCCGGGAAGGATTCGAAGCGGCCGAGGTCGAAGATCCGACCCGCTACCAGAAAAGGTGACGGTGGGAAGCCCCGTTGTACAATTGAATCTCCTGCTGCACGACACATGATTTCCTATGGAACTTGAAATCTATCGCCAGGTTCTGCTCGCCGGATTCATCATCACGATCATCCTGGGCGCGGTAGCCTACAAAACAAATTTCTGCACCATGGGGGCCGTCTCGGACCTCGTGAATATGGGCGATTCCGGCCGCATGCGGGCCTGGGTGCTCGGCATGGCGGTGGCGGTGCTGGGCGTGGCCATCCTTGAATACATGGGCCTGGCAGACATGAGCCTGACCACGAGCGCGGAGACCGGGCGGCCGCCGTACCGCGCCGCCGTGTTCCCGTGGCCGCGTTTCATCATCGGCGGCATCCTGTTCGGGGTGGGCATGACGATAGGTTCCGGCTGCGGCAACCGCACCATGGTGCGCATTGGCGGAGGCAACCTGAAGTCGATAGCGGTGTTGTTGGCGATGGGAGTTGCCGGCTACCTGATGATCTTCACCAATTTCGGCTACTACGTGTTCCTGCAGTGGATGCAGCCGGCGTTCATCGATCTTCGGAACCTGGGGATCGCGGACCAGTCCCTGGGGGCGGCCGTATCCGGACTGCTGGGATTGCCGGGACCCGCGACGACGCTCGCGGCCGGCTTGCTCGTTGCGGCCCTGATGCTGGTCTGGGTGCTGCGTTCCTCCGACTTCCTGAAGAATCGGGACAACGTGCTGGCTGGCGTCGTGCTGGGGCTGTGCGTCGCGGCGGTCTGGTACGTGACGGCCGGGTCGATGGGGCAGGGGTTGATCGAGGAAGTTGCCTTTCTGGAGGGCGATGAGCAACCTTACGGGGTCGGTGCCCAGTCGCTGACTTTCGTGCAGCCCGCGGCGATCCTGATTCGCTATCTGGAGACCGGGCTGGCCAGTCGGTTCATGAGTTTCGCCATGGTGGCGGGAGCGGGAGTGATCGCCGGGGCTTTCCTCTACGCGCTGGTCGCGCGGCGGCTGCGATTAGAGTGGTTCCAGTCGCTCGGCGATGCTGCACGGCACGTAATTGGCGGGTTGCTGATGGGATTTGGCGGGGTACTGTCGATCGGCTGCACGATTGGACAGGCGGTTTCCGGCGTCTCCACGCTGGCGATCGGTTCGTTTTTGACTTTCGTCAGCATCTGCCTGGGCAGCGCGTTGACGATGAAGGTTCAATACTACAAAATGGTCTACGAGGACGAAGCAAATTGGGGGAGTGCCCTGATCACCGGAATGGCTGATCTGCGTCTGATTCCCCAGAAATGGCGGCGCCACGAAGCGGTATAGGCGGAATCCTGGGTCGTTAGCTCAGCTAGGTAGAGCACCGGACTTTTAATCCGTTGGTCGCAGGTTCGATCCCTGCACGACCCACCACCCTCGATGCAGTGGCAAAAAACTGCAAGTAGTTTTTCGATGTTTCTTCAAAAAATTATGGTGAGCAGGAGGATCGTATCCTCCACAGCCTGAACGGAGTGGATTTCTTCGGGCATCAGGAAGAGGAGTTGTCCCGGTGCGATGTATTGCGAGGCCCCCATGGTTATCACCTCGGCCTTGCCTTGGACGCAGTGCAAAGTGATCGGGCCTCGGACTTTATGGTTGGGGATCTCTTTTCCGGCGGGCAAAAACAGCCGAATCAATTCCATCTTTTCTGTTTTTACGAGCGCTTGAGTGCGTAACTCACGAGGGTCATTGCCCCAGGTCTTAAGATCAACAATTTCGCCGGGATTCGCGTGTTTTGCAGCCATTGGATCGTGTGTTCAAATGCAGTCAAAGTTCAGGAACTCATTATACGGACCAAGGGGTTCAGGCATCCAAATCCCTTATGTGATTGTGTATAATTTAGAGATTCCAAGGCAGTATGCTTGCCACGAGGTTTTTCGAGGATAGGTTATGACGCAAGTTTCAAAAATCAAGGTACCCGAGGGGCATTCTCTGCACCATGTGTGCTGTCCGCACGACTGTCCGGACACCTGCTCCATGCTGGTGACTCGCGACGACAGCACGGGGCGTGCGGTCCGGGTCCAAGGCGACCCCACCCATCCGGTGACGCGCGGTTACCTGTGCAATAAAGTCAATCATTACCTGGACCTGGTCTACAACGACAACCGGGTCCTGTATCCGCACAAGCGGGTCGGCCCCCGGGGGCCTGGCGCCAAGTTCGAGCGCATCAGCTGGGACGAGGCACTGGACATGGTCACCGACAACTTCAAGGAAGTGATCGCCGAATACGGCCCTGAGGCCGTGCAACCTTATTCATACTCCGGCACCCTGGGCATGCTGGGCTACTGGGCGATGGACCAGCGCTTCTGGAACAAGATGGAAGCGGCCCGGCTGGAGCAGTCCATCTGCATTTACGCCGCGATGTGGGCCGGCATTCACACGTACGGCGTGGCCAACGGGCCGGCCGTTCACGATGCGGTTCAGGAAGCGGAACTGATCATCCTGTGGGGCGCCAACCTCGTCAGCACCGGGGTGCACGCCATTCCGTTCATTCGCGAAGCCCAGGAGCGGGGGGCCAAGTTGATCGTCATCGACCCCCGGATCACCCGCACGACCATGATGGCGGACTGGCACATCCAGCCGCGTCCCGGGACCGACGCCGCGCTGGCGCTGGGCGCGATGAAGATCATTGTCGACAACGGCCTGCATGATGAGGCGTTCCTGCGCGAGCAGACGCTTGGCTGGGAGCAATTCATCAACGAGAAACTTCCCGAATATCCGGTCGACAAGGTGTCGAAAATTACTGGCGTGTCGGAGGCGGACATCGAGAAATTCGCCCTGATGTACGGCAAGGCGAAGAAATCCTTCATCCGCGCCAACTACGGGCTCAACCGCCACCAGAACTCCGGACAGACCTGCCGGGCCATCCTGGTGATGCCCTGCATTACCGGCGCCTGGCGTGCGCCGAACGGCGGCGCCGCGTTCGGGACGCTGGAGGAGATGTGGCTGCAGTTCAACCTGGAGAAACTGCAACGCCCGGATCTCGGCAACCGGGCCGAGAAGCGGGTGGTCAACATGGTGCAGATCGGCCGCGCCCTCGCCGACCACATCGGCGTGGACGACAAGCCGCTGGACCCGCCGATCAAGTCGATCTTCGTGTACAACTCGGACCCGGCGAATTGCGCGCCGAATTCGGGCAACGTCCGCCGTGGGCTGATGCGCGACGACCTGTTCGTGGCGGTGCACGACACATTCTGGACGGACACCTGCAACTATGCGGACGTGGTGCTGCCGGCAGACACGCAGCTCGAGCGCATGGATCTCCATGCCGCCTACGGGCATTGGCACTTCAACCTGAACAAGCCGGTCATCGAGCCGCTGGGCGAAAGCTGTGCCAACACCGACCTGTTCCGCCGCATGGCGCAGAAGATGGGCTACGTGGAAGAGGACGACAACGCGTTCACCCAGACCGACGAGGAGATGATCCGCGACATCCTGTTCGACGAAGAGGTCAACCCGCTGATGGAAGGGATCACCTACGAGCAGATGGAGAAGAATGGCTGGGCACGGGCCAGCGACAACTCGAAGCGGCGCGATTTCCTGAATATCGGCTGGCCGACCGCGAGCAAGAAGATCGAGATCTTCAGCCAGACGCTGGCGGACGAAGGGCAGGACCCGTTGCCGACCTACAATCCGGAGATAGAGGGCCAGGAGGATCCGAAGCGCAAGGATTACCCGATCCAGGTGCTGAGTTCGGCCGCCCACTACTTCATCGGCGACTCGTTCCAGTCGGTGCCGAGGCTGCAGGCGATGATGTCCCGGCCCACGGTAGAGATGAGCGTCAATGACGCCAAGGAGCGAGGCATCGAGGATGGAGACTTGGTGCGCCTGTACAACGATCGCGGTGAAACCTATTGCTATGCGGTCGTCATCAAGGGCCTGCTCGATGGCGTGTGCGCGACACAGAAGCAGTTCAAGGGCAGCAACACCCCCGGCGGGATCAACGTGAACGTCCTGAACACGGAGATGCTGACCGACTTCGGCATGAGCCCAACTTTCTACTCGTGCCTGGCCGAGATCGAGAAGGCGGATCCGGAGACGACCAAGAAGGCGCGTCTCAAGGAGCTCGGGGGCACCGAAGGCTACATCGCGGCATGGCGCAACAAGAACCGCGATGCCGAGGCGACCGATGAACAGATTCTCGAATATGCCAAGCAGGAGCATCCGGAGGTCTTCAACTAATGCCACAGGAAATGTTTGAAAGCTGTCGGGACCCGTTGGCCCTGCCGCAGCCCGATCGCGCAATCCAGACCCTGCGCGTCGGCTTCCGGGGGGGACGGGTCAAGAGCATGCGGAACCTGACGCACGACACCTACGAACTCGTGGTGGAGTGCGAGGACGAAAGACAACTCGGGGAGGCGGGCCAGTTCTGGACCATCCGCATCCCGGGCCTCCACAAGCCGCGCCCGTATTCCTTCGCCCGCGCGCCGGAGTCGGAGAATCCGGGGGAGCATACGTTCTACATCCGCCTGGTACCCGGGGGCGAACTGTCCGCTTGGCTGGCGAAAGGAGATTGCGTTGGGGAAGAAGTGACCCTGTCCGGTCCGCTCGGCAAGTTCAAGCTGGATTCCTCCGACGAGGACATGGTCTGCATCGCGGGTGGTTCCGGCATGAGCGCGGTTCACGCCATCATCGAACATGCCGCGAACCTGAAGGTCGCCCGGAACTGCTACTTCTTCTACGGGGCCCGCACGCAGAAGGACCTGTATCTGAATGAAGAGATCGAGGCGTTGCAGAAGCGCTGGCATCCGGACTACGTGCTGAAGTTCCACCAGGTGCTCAACGAGGAGCCGGAAGACTCCGACTGGACCGGTGGGCGCGGACTCGTGACGGACTATTTCAAGCAGCACTACTTGGCAACCGGCCAAGTGAGCGTCGACCGGATGAAGGCCTATTTCTGCGGCCCGCCGCCGATGATCGACGCTGGCATCTCGGTGTTGCAGAAAGCCGGCCTGGCGGACCGCAACATCTTCTACGACAAGTTCGAGGATGCCCGCTCGCCGGTGCCGGTAATCGACAACTCCATGTGCGTGTTGTGCGACGAGTGCCTGATGGTCAAGCCGGTAGAGCACTGCATCGTGGAGGTTTCAAGCCTGCGCCGCGGGGATGGCGGAGCGCCGGGGACCATGGAGTACGAAGAGGTCGAGCCGGCCGCGACTGCCGGGTTGTACTACAACACGCTCTACATCAACGAGAAAGAGTGCATCCGTTGCTATGCCTGCGTGGAGATCTGCCCGGCCAAAGCGATTTCGCCGGATTACACGCCGACGCCAAAGACGCTGGCAGATATTGTCGACTGATTCGAGTCAGGCCGGGCATCCGCCCGGCCTCACGACATAAACCTAATTGAGATTGCGGGATGGTGCGCTTATGCGCACCCGCCGGCGGTGACCTCGACTTCCCGCGCAGCCTGGAAAACGCCGTCGGGCGTATGCACCAGCGCGATGACGCGCGAGGTCTCGCGCATCTTGACGCGCAGCGAGACGTAGGGCTCGGTCTGCCCTTGGATGTGGGTGACCGAAATCAGCGGAACCGGGTTGGCTTCGATCAGGATGCTGATCTTCTCGGCGCCGGGAAGAGGGGCGTACACCTGAATCGGCACCTTGCCGCTGTCTTCGGCGATGTCCGGCACTTCCAACTCGATGTCTGGATGCTCCTGGATGCTTTGCCCGCCGGTGAGTTCGGCCAGCGCGTCGTCCAGGGTTTCCGCCGAAAAGGATTTCGGCAAGCTGGAGAGGGCCGGACGGGCGAGAGCCAGCATCGGCAGGGCGGCGACGGCCTGCAGCAGCAGGCGGCGCGATCGTTGAGGTCGGGTCAAGTGTTTCATAAGCCCATTGTAAAGCAGAGTCAGTAGAGTTCTCGGGCCATAATCAGGATTTCAGCGCGGCGATGATCGATTCTGGCCTGGTTCGCCGAGTCGGCTTTAGTGTGTTTTTCCGCGATTTCCAATTGGAGGGCAGCCTGCCGGAGCTGGCCCTTGCTGAGGTAGTGGTCCGCCAGTGCGATATGCGATATGACCGGCTGGCCGGTCGCGTTGGCAGCTTCGGCAAGCAGCCGGTAGGTCTGAGGGTTCTCGATGCCGCGACGAATCCTTTTGCGGATCAGTTTCAGCGCCTGCTCGGGTTGTTTGGCCGCAAGGTACGCCTGCGCCAGGTAGAACTCCGGGGCGGCATGGGCGGGGTTTTCCTGGTAAAGGAGTTCCAGGATCCCGATGGCTTGATCCAAGCGCCCCAGGTGCTTATGCGATTCGGCGATTGCCAGGTTCAGGAGCAGGCGCAGTTCCGGCGCGTCGGCCTGGATGCCGTGCAAGATCTCCAGGGCTTTTGCGTGATCGCCGTGTTTCTGCCAGGCCACCGCAATGCCATACTGTTCCGCGGCGCCCGGTTGGTCGCCCGCGTCTAGCTGCTTCTGGAACAGATCCAGCCTTTCATGCGTGGGAGTTTGCAGGGAGATCAGCCGCTGGCGGATAAAACGGAACTCCTCCCGGTCCTGGAGATAGGTGCCTTGGTATTGCCGCGCTCGGTCCCGGCCTTCCACGATCCGGGAAGGAGTGGTCGGATGGGTGCTTAGGTACTCGAAATCCTTTCCGTAACGATGGCCGGAGTGCTTGAGCAAGACCTCGAAAAAGTTGGCAACCCCATGCGGGTCGATGCCGGACTTCGCCAGGAACTGGCTCGCAAACCGATCCGCCTCCTGCTCATTGGAGCGGGAATAATTGAGGAAGCGCTGCGTTTCCACGGCTTGGCCCAACACCGCGGCGGGCAGCAACGCGGAGGTTTGGGTGATCCCGGCCAGAATTACCCCCGCCATGGTGAGAAGGCTGAGATTCGAGTTGGTCATGTGGTCCTGCATCCGGGCCAGGTGGCGCTGCGTGACGTGCGCCATTTCATGTGCAATTACGCCGGCCAGTTCACTCTCGTTCCGTGCCTTCGTGATCAGGCCGGTGTAGAAGGCCAGCAATCCCCCGGGCATGGCGAAAGCGTTGACCTGCCGGTTGCGCACGATCAGCAGGTCGAATTCCTGTGTAATCCCGGTGCGGCTGAGGATGTGGTTCGCCAAAGCCCGGATGTAGGCATTGGACTCTGGATCCTCGCTGATCGGCAGGTGGCCATACAGCTGAGCTTTCAGGAAACGCTTGATCCGGGCTTCCTCGGCCTGGGTCATGACGCGGTCGGCCGGTTCTCCGACACTGGGCAGGTCGGAATCGTCGATGATGTCGGTGTAGGCGTGAACGGTGCCGGCAATGAGAGAAGCCAGCAGTAACCCCAGGAGTCCTGCCCGTATGGTGCAACAGCTGGAAATGCAGGCGACGGCTGTCTTAATCATGTGTTGGAAAGATGCAGAATGGAAGAGGGGGGAAGCCAAGGTGTATGCCTCTCAGGAACATCAGGTCATTGTACTCAAGCATATAATAGAAAGGACTTATAGCGATTAGTTGACATGGTAAGATTTCAATATCGGCGTAACAACCGACGGCCTACGGGCCGGGCCTCCGGGATTGAGGCGTCTGGACATGGAGATTGCAACGCTAGTTGGTCTGTGAAGTGTCAACAAATCGTCCTGTTCTGCAAGGCGGATTGATGATCCATGAAACCCTCACACGCGATTTCGAGGGTATCGGGGCAGGACTTTGGGCCTGCCCTTTTTATGTTAAACTCCAAAGTGCCTTGCAGGGCAGGACGGAAAGTATGGTGGAACGTTGCGCGTGTCAACTAATCGCTATAAGTCCCTAATAGAACGTTGCCATTACCAACAGGAGTTCATGCACATGGCAGATTTTGACCAAGAACTGGATGCTTCCGGGCTGAATTGTCCTCTTCCCATTCTGCGCGCGAAAAAATCTCTGGCCTCTATGGACAGCGGGCAAGTCTTGCGCGTGGTCGCGACCGACCCCGGCGCGGTCAAGGATTTCGAGGCATTCTCGAAACAGACCGGGAACCCGTTGCTGGAATCTGCCGAAGAGGGCGGGAAGTTTTATTTTCGGCTGCAGAAAGCCTGACCCCTTGCCGGCAGTATTTCCCCCTGCGCCGGCCCCGCTTGCCGGAATACCCGGGCGACAACGCGTCGCCCGGTTCTTTTATGGCGTTCACATCTCTGCAACAATCGGACGGAAATTCGGATTTCGGGTGCTATAATGCCCCCTATACGCTACAGCCTGGTTTGACGTCTTAACGTACTGATTATGCAGGAAGAACATTGGTTTATGCGGCATTCCCGCAACGCTTGGCAGAAGAGGTCATGTGCGCGAATGCCGGGCATCCAAAGTGTTGGCTGTCAACAACAATTCGGCCTGTTGCGAACGAGTCGGCGCCTTTGGTGACCGGCTTTTTTTGTATTGTATCTCAGGAGCGAGGGCAGGAATCATGAGACCAATCAAAAAATTCAACGCAGGAATTTCGCTGTTTATCGCCATGGCCCTATGTGGCACGGCGGTGGCGGAAATCGAGGAAATCACGGTGACGGCGCAAAAACGCGAGGAAAACGTGCAGGACGTGCCGATTTCCGTCTCGACTTTTTCCGACGACTTCTTCACGAGATCGAACGTCAACACCCTCCGGGATATGGCGCGCTATGCGCCCAACCTGACCCTGCCCCAGTCCAGTACGGTTGCCAACCAGCGCATCATCATGCGTGGCGTGGGTTCGGTCGGCAACAGCGCCATCGAGCCGACCGTGGCGGTGTTCATTGACGGGGTCTATTATCCGAGGCCATCCTCGATCGTCGGCAGCATGACCGATCTGGAACGCGCGGAAGTGCTGCGGGGTCCGCAGGGAACCCTGTTCGGGCGCAATGCCTCGATGGGTGCGCTGAATATCGTCACCAAGAATCCGACGAATGAGCACGAGGGACGGATTTCCGTGGGTTACGGTGACTATGACGAAAAACGTATCTCCGGCTACATCAACAGCGCCATCTCCGAGAAGGCCGCTGCTCGCCTCTCGTTTCAGGTATCGAAACGTGACGGTTATGGCGAGAATACATACACCGAGAATGGCAGCCGAAGCACGGTTGGAGACTGGGGGGACATGACCGTGCGCGGCAAGTTGCTCTTGGCCCCGAGTACCACGACCGACGTCCTGTTGACGGCAGATTACTCCCGGTTGAGAAACGAGGGCGCGGTCACTGAATTCATTGGTGACACGGTGCCGGGTCAAAGCCTGCATGGACTGGCCCGCATTTTGCCTACCGGCGAGTTGCCGGAGGCTGGGGATGTTTATGACCACAAACTCCACCAAATGCATCGTGATGATGCCGACGATGAACAGTGGGGCCTGAGCGGCGACGTCACCTGGACGGCTGGCGGCCATGCGATCCGTTCGGTAACGGCCTACCGGGATTGGAAAAACGACAGCCTGGACCAGTCGGTCATCCGTCTGCCGGCAGACTTGGTTCCGACCGATCAACTCTATGATGCGGAAACTTTCTCCCAGGAACTGCAGATCACGTCTCCTGAGGGCGAGGATTTCGGGTACGTGCTGGGCCTTTACTACTACGACGAGGAATACACCTTGGACAGTAATTTCCGCCTTGGGCAGGATTTTTGCGGGGCGGTGGGGAATCTGTACCGCGGACTGCTTCTCCAAGATGTCCAGATAGCAAATCCGCTGGCACCCGGGGGCTTTGTCGAGATCAAGCATGCAGGCGCTCGGGACACTGTTTTTGGGCTGGAGTACGGAAGGCGTGTCGGACAAAAAGTCGGAGAGGCGATTCCCGGTTTGATTCAAGCCCTGTCTCAGGCGAATCCTCAAGCCGCACCTCAGGTGACGGCACAAATTCAGGCATTAACGCCTGGTTTGGTCAATCTTCTGATGAAAGCAGGAACTGAAATCAGTCCGGTACTGGGCCCGCTGTTGAGGGACCCCGCGTCATTGGCCGACCCCGCCAACCAGACGCGTTTGCAAGGTGCGATTACGAAGGCCAAGACGGACTTGAACGTTCGGCTGGGTCAACTGATCCCCAACCCCGCGCTGCAGGGAGCGATTTATCAAACGCTTGACCCCTTGGTTGCTGATCTTGCCGACCCGGCCATGCCGGATTACGGTGTCACGACTCTCCGCCTCACGGCCTTGGCTGCATCTCAGCAAGCATTGGACACACAAGCAAATTTATTGGTGGAGAACCCGCAAACCCCGGAACCCGGAGATTACATACAGCAGCCGGTTCCTGTTGCGCAGGCAGTGCAAGGGGCTGCTGCCGGGACGGCCGCTGCAGCACAGAACACTTGTGTGGTTGGTGGGACGGACATGGCGGTGACGGATTTCAAGCAGGATGTCAAGAATTACGCCGCCTACGCGCATGCGACCTACCAGCTGAGCCCGCAGTGGCGTCTTGCGGCAGGGGCCCGCTTTACCCGAAGCGAAAAGGAGGGCAGTTTCGTCAGCGTCGTTCATAATCCGCTGGCTGCCGCCAGTTCGCCGACAAATCCGTTCGGTCTGGACCTGCGTCAGGCGGAAAGTCATCCAGATCTGGAGCATGACGAAGACAAGATGACCTGGATGACCAATCTCAGCTACTTCCTCGACAATGACACCATGCTGTTTGCCAACTTTTCCACCGGCTTCAAGTCGGGCGGCTTCAACCCTGAAGGCTTCAACAGCAAGGTCGAGTTGGCTGGAAGAACCCGTAAATTCGACACCGAAACGACCAAGAACTATGAATTGGGTATGAAGCGCACCATGATGGAAGGGCGGCTCGTCGCCAATGCGACGCTGTACCGCACCAAGATCAGCGATTTTCAGGAGCGCCAGTTCGATGGCCTGAACCTCATCGTGCACAACTCCGGTGATCTCACGCAGCAAGGAGTCGAATTGGACATGCTGTTCCAGCCGCGGGAGGAGTTTTTTGCCACGCTGGGCGTGAGTTATCTGGATTCGGAGTTCGACACATTCCCCGATGCCACCGGGCTTCCAGGTCATGTCGCTGCGGCTTCGATGGCGCGTGATGCTTATGCGGTATGCAGTAATCAAGTCGCAGGCGGCTTGAAGTTGCAGGCCGAATGTGATGCTCTGTTCCCCGAAGCGATCAGGGCAAACCCGACCCGCGATATGAAGGGGGAACGCAATCATTTCTCTCCGAAGTGGCAGGTGGCCCTGTCCACTGAATGGAGCGATGCATTGCCGGACATTGCGGCGGACTGGTTTGTTCGAGGGGAATGCCAGTACATGGATGACCAGAATGTCGGTGCGGACACCAACCAGAATCCGGATACCATGCAGAGCAGCTACAACCTCTTCAACGGAGGAGCGGGCGTGCGGAGCCAGACGGGCGATTGGCAAGTGTCGGTGTTCGTCAAGAACATCTTCGACGAGGAGTACTGCCAGACCAAATACTCCCAGCCGCTGGTCGGTTCACTGGGGCTGGCGGACACAACGACCGGTCGGGGCGCACAGCGGTGCTCGCTGGGCGAACCGCGCACCTGGAGCCTGGTTGGGAGCTTCCTCTTTTGACTGAACGGGCCTGCTTCGGCAGGCCCTCAGTTTCTCAGCGAGCTTTCAGTTCAGTTTTCTACCGTGGTACGCGGTTTTGATGGCTTCGAAAGGATATCGGTGCCGCACGACCCGAAACCCGAATTTCTTGTCGGGGCTCATCTTGGGTATCGGGTTGATTCCGAGCTTGTAGTTCTTCGGAGCCATTTCCAGTTCAAGGTGATGAGCCATCAGCATCAGGTTCATGGCTAAGTGCAGCTCGCTCCAGCGTGCGCCCCCGCAGGTGTGCGTCCCGATGCCGAAGGGCACGTAAGCGCCCGGATATTGCTTGTGTTCGCTTCGGGGTGGCGCGAAGCGGTCGATATCGAATTTCAGGGGATATTTGAAGAATCTCTCATCGAAATGAGAGGCGGTAAACGCGACCATGAGCGTGGAGTTGGGCGGGACCTTGTAGCCTTCGACCTCGAAACCGTTCATGACGGTCCGCAAGTGCATGGGGATGACGGGGTGCAGTCGCAGCGTTTCCATGATGAATCGGTGCGTCACGTCGAACGCCGACACGTCAACGTCCTCGCCGGTCGGGTCCCCATTGGCAAAGAGCGTGTCCGCCTCGGCGACAATCCGCTCCCGCACGTCAGGGTTCATGAGCATCTCATAGATGGAGAAGGACATTTCGCTTCCGAGATAATGTCCCGCGATGATCGGCGCGATGAACGCGAAGCCCAGGTCGGTCTCCGGCAGGAATTGCGGGTCGGAGTAGTGCAGGTCCATCAGGTCGTCGACCAGGTCCCGGCGTTTGCCTGCACGTTGGGCCGGAGTGTGTGAGGCATGGATCTGGGCATAAAGCTCCAGGACACGCCCGAGCGCCCGTTTCATTGCGGGTGTGTGCAGCATGAAGCGGGGCAGGATCTTGACCACCGTAACGAGAAGCGCTCGGTATTCGTATTTGAGGAGATCGTCGAGGATGTCGGCAGGCGCAACGCTCACGCTGAGATTGGAAACCTGTTCGCCGATCATCCGCTGGCATGCCATCTCGGTGCGCACGGTGTTTCCGATTCCCCACCAGTCGAAGTGTCCCCTGGCCATGGCCAGCAGTTCATCCAACCGATCCTCGACCACGGCGCGGGAATTGCCCGCCCGCACCATTTTGCGCATGCGGAAGTGGTCGGCGCCGTCCATGCTGGCGATGGATCGCCCGGTCCCCCACGTATGCTGGAATTCCGCGATAAAGTCCTGCGAACGGACGTGGAGTCGGCCTTTTTGGCTGAACCAATGGTTGAGTTCCGCGCTGGCGAGGATGACCATGTTTCGCCCGCCCGCCCTGAATTCAAAAACCGGCCCATGCTTCTGGGCCTGCTCGGCAAAGAATTTCGGGAGGTCTCTCGCGCGGAATGTTTTCGACAAGAGCATGTCCTTCAGCCCGATGACCGGCATGGCCCGGTGCCGTACCGTGCGCATGCTCTCCGGGGGGCGATAGGAACTTTGTACCGCCGCCCCGATGTTCTGGCCGATCAGATCCATCTTGCTGAGAAGTTCGATCCGTTCTTCGGCAAGATCGTAGTCTTCGGGCTCCATCATCGCGCGGATGCCGCCGCAACTGTGCATGAGCCCGATGATGGCGATGTCTCGCGGGTCCGGGATCTCGTCATCAAGCAGCGTCCGCATGATGCGGCTCTTGATTTCTTCTCCGGTCCTGCCGTCCATCAGGGGATAGCGGCCTGAGCGCGCGACCTTGCTGGACAGGTTCCAGAACCCGGCCTCGTCTGCATCCAGGATGCCTATTTTGGATAGACGATCAAGCGCTTCCGTATTGATCGAATCCGCGTTCCGTGCAATGCGTTCGACCCAGAATTGCGGGGTGTGTGAGTCGGTTTCCTTGGCGATTTCTTCCAGCGTCGGATCCAGTAGGTTGTCGCCGGTGGGGGTCGCGTCGACCAGGGTGAGTGAACCCACATCCGTGTCGATGCGGTTCTCCAGCGCCAGGTCCATCAGGACGCCTCCCGCGAGCACACAGGACATCTTCCATTCCGGAATGGGAATGAAATACCCCGTCTTCTCGTCGAGCAGCATCAGGAGTATTTCTTCAGCGAATCTCACGACCGGATTTCCTTATGAAAGTTGCTCTTGTTCGTCCAATGCCTGCGCGGAGGTATCGGGGCTGCTATGCTTGGATGATTCACTGCCACGCTCGTCTGGGTTGCCGACTGGGTGCTCCGGGTAGAACTGTTCGCAGTAGCGTCGGTATTTTCCAATCTCGCCGTCAGCCTGACACAACCGCGGGCGGGGGCGATACCGCTTTTGACCCCATATTGTAACGTCCTGAAGAACATCGCGTTTTTGCGCGGTCAGAATAATTTCGTTCATGGCCCGGGTGCGCCATCCCGGTGGGAGAAACCCTAAACCGGCCACAAATCGCTTCGGTTTTCGCAGTATCCGCATTTGCGAGGCCAGCACCATTTCAAGGTGTTGGTCGTCGGTCGGCGTGGCGAGCACCCACAGGCGCGAATCCATGCCGATGGAATGTTCGCGGATTTCGACGTATGAGAAGCCAAAACCATAGATGTGCGCGATCGCGGAAACGTCGAAAATCGTCTTGACCCCGGCAAAGACCCGGGTTCGTTTGAAATCGAAAGAACTCTCGAGGTGGGCCCCGTCTCTGGAAACCGAGCCGACCGGGTGCACGCTGTCGTAGCCGTGAATGTACCGCAGGTGCGCAATGTCCACGGAATTTTCGGTGGTCTCCTGGGGATGGCCGGGGAACCGCATGGTTCGATACCCGATGGCATCCCAATCCGCACCCATCGGCGGGTCCTCGGGAAGCTCCCACTGCGGTGGCCGTCCGCCGCTTCCCCACCAGGCAAAGACCAGATCATCCATCACCCGTGTCTCGAACACTCGGAGTCGAGTCGATTTGGGCGGGGGGGCATAGGGCGTGGCAACGCATTCGCCGGTGATGTCGTACTCGTAGCCGTGGAACGGGCAGACGAGACAGCTGGCGCGAACCTGGCCGCCTGCGGAAGGCCCCAGCTCGGAGCCCAAGTGCGGGCAGGTCGATTCGGCTACGCAGATACGGCCGGTATCGTCGCACCAGACGACGATCTTTTCGGCCATCCAGGTCTTTTGGATCAGTGTTTCTTTCAGGATGGCCCGCCGACTGCCAACGAAGTACCAGCCCTCGGGAAAGGGTGGAAGCGAGGCAATGTCGTAGTGTTTGATGCGGTCCACTCGCAATTCCCGCGAAATCCTGCGTTCAGATGGCCTAGATTCCATAATCAGCAGGGAGAAAACTGCCTTACGATACCAGAATTCGGCGATGTGGCAACCGGCAACACTAGTCAAACCCAAACGACGCAAGCGGCAAGACGCAGAAATCCAGACCATCGTCTGCCTCGTCGTTGGGTGGCGGACCTTTTCTGTAATCGTCCGCAGGTTGGTCTAACGTCTTTTATTAAAGTCTTCGATCTGGGCTCGGTACATCTTATGCGCCCAGTCGGGTAGGGGGCCCGCAAGTCTGATGATTTTGCCCATGGCCATCGTCATAACGAACCGGTAAATCACGCCTGAGTGGCCGGATTGGCGGGAGTTGTCCCAAACATAGGTGCGATCGGCAACCATGCTCGCTTTTTGGATATTGCCCACGGTGCGGTCGTAACGCGAGAAGATTTTGTCTTTGTGCACGTCGTGGCCGCCGGAGCCGACCCGATCTCGAACCCGCTTGTAAGCCAGTCTCGCGGAATTGACATGGATATGGTTCAGCATGACTTCGAATCCGGCTTTTTGGGCATCTTCAACGAGTCGGTTTTCCGACTCATGAGAGAAAACCGTTTCGGTGATGAAAGACTGCCTCGCCTTTAAGTACTGGTCGCGGATTTCAGCGGTCAGCTTGCCTATCTCTGGGCCGTGTTCTCCGACTTCATTGGGAAACTTGGCTTCCTCTATTTCGTCCGCATTGACGAATGGATACTCGCGCCCGGACCGATCAAGGAGGGGCTTGACCTGTTCGTAGTAGAACGTGGTTTTCCCCGCACCATTGATGCCGCAAATGAGGATTAATACGGGCTTCTCAGCAGCCATATTGTTAATGGCCGCCCTGAATACGGCCGACGGTCACGACTCGGCCGCAGTCGCAGAGATAGGTTGTGCCGGGGCAGACCGTGATTTGTTCAAGACGTTGCCGTCAACGTCGCAGCGAGAGCCATCGGGCAATACGCCGATGATCTTCCCGTCTTCTTCGCCCCAGCTAATGCGGCCGGCGGCCGAGAATTCCTTGGCATGTTGAATCGCGGTCTCGGCGGCCATTCCAGCTTCGGCGTTTTCGACGAGGGAATCCATGACGCCGCCGAGGAATTCCTGATCGGCAAGTTCAGCCGGGTTTGACCGAAACGCAGCGTCGATCAAAACGGCCAGTTGGCCAGGCTGGCTACGTTTCTCGCGATCCGCAAGCATGCGAAGTTTGGCGAGAGAATCGCGGTCAATTTTGGTTGTCGTCATGTGGGTCGCAGGCATAACGAAATCTCCCATAGTGATTCAGGTCTTGCCGAATAGCATACCAAAGGTAGACACTAAAGTATACGAAAGGTAACCCCAGGGATTCAGGGTGTCGTGCGAGGTTTTTCAATCTGTAGCAGTAACGAGTTGAATCCAGACCCATATAATAGAGTGCCACCAACCTTGGGGGAGCAGACGGCATGCCGCTGCTATGCAGATCACGATGAGAGCCAGCTTGCCGCTCATTTATCGGGTCTCAGACAGCCGGAACGGTCTGGCCCCCCCTATGCAATCTATGCCGGATTTTCGGACTGCAATCATAAGACCGCGAGGGTACACCGTACCGGCGGCGGTATTTCCGATCTTGGCCAGTTGCCTCGTTGCCGCTTGCTCGCCTTCGCTGGTTCCTCCGGCTTCTGGGCCGGTGGCGCAATTACCCGAAGAATTCTCGGTCGATGCCGTATCTGGCGAATATGCCCCATCGGAATGGTGGAATGCATTCAACGACCCGGCCTTAAACCGGATGGTCGAGACCGTCCTCACCTCGAACTTTGATTTGGCGGAAGCGGTGGCCCGGGTGGAGCAGGCGAGGGCAAGAGAGCGAATCGCGGATTCCATCAGGGCTCCACGGATTCAGCCGAGCGCCGGCCTCGAAGACACCAGCGCGCCGACGAATGCAGGGATCGGCGCACAAGTGGACGAGTTGGATCAGAACTTTCAACTGCAGCTCCCAGACCGGATTGGCCTGACGACCTATACCTTCAGCATCGACTTCTCCTATGAGGTCGATTTCTGGGACCGCAACCTCAATGAGGCGCGTGTTGCCGGAGCCGAGCTTCTGGCTTCGGAATGGGATTACCGCGCTGCCCGCATCGGGGTCGTGGCCGAGACCGTGCGCACGTACTTGGAAATCGCCCATCTGCGGCGCCAATGGGAACTGTCGGAAGAAATCGCGGAGATTTTCAGGGAACGCGAAAAACTGACCGCGTTCCGGTACGACAGCGGGGTGGACAGTGCCCGCGATCTCTACCGGGTGCGCCGAAGCCTGTGGGACGCGGAGACCGAACTGCCGGCCATCGAAGGACGGCTGGCCGATGCGGAAGCGCGCCTGTGGGTGCTGCTGGGAGGGTTCCGTGAGGACTTGACGGATCTGCTGCCTGAGACGTTGCCGTCCTTGGGGGAGCTTGAACCCGTCCCGGCGGGAATCCCGGCGGATCTTTTAACGCAGCGTCCTGACGTGGGTGCGGCAAGGCAGAGAATGGAGGCGGCCCGTTACATGGTTGGCGTGCGGCGCGCAGAGTTGCGGCCGTCCTTGTCGCTGGGCGGTTCCATCGGGCTACAGAATTCAGACTTCGAAAATTGGTTCCACCCCGACCAATGGTTCCGCAACCTGACCGTGAACTTGCTGGGCCCGGTGTTCCAGGGATCCCGCCTGCAGCAAAATGTGACGCTTGCCGAAAACCGGTGGAACGAGGCCGTTGCCGCCTATGGACATGCCGTCGTCACTGCGGTGAATGAAGTCGAGGCCGCCCTGGCCGGATGGGCGACCCGTCATCGCTTCTATACCCTGCGGAAATCTTTCGCCGAGGAGGCGCGGGCTGAAGCGGAGTATCAGGAACGGCGATATCAATCCGGGGTGGCGGACTACGAAGACTACTTGACTGCCTCGCAGACTCTCGTCAGCGCAAATTCCGCCCTCGCGGCGGCAGAGCGCGACTTGGGTTATGCGCGCCTGACGCTGCACCGTGCCTTGGGAGGTACGTGGGTGACTTCCGGAGCAACGACGTCTCAGCCGGGCAATTCCGCCCGTACGGTGGATTCACAGTCCGCAGCGGCATCCGCCGACTAAACAGGGTGCTAGGATAGGCGGCAGACGATTTGGTCCGAATCAATTCCCCGAATTAGTATGGGCAGACGAACTGGTTTCCTGGTTGCCGTTGTCATCATTGCCGCCTCTGTCGGGTTGGCGACCCTATTGGTGTCACTGGCGCCCGAGCCCGAGCGGCGTGAGCCTCCGCCCCAGATTCCATTTGCGCAGACCGGCCGCGTCGTGCTTGGCGACGGCTCCATCCCGGTGTACGGAGCCGGAACCGTGCGGCCCAGCGCGGAAGTCGACATCATTCCGCAAATCAGCGGCAAGGTGGTCTGGATCAACCCGAGTTTCCAGAGTGGCGGCCGGGTCGAAGCGGATCAGGCGATCTTCCGGATCGAGGAAGAGGACTACCTGTACCGCGTACGCGAAGCGGAGGCGGATCTTGAGGCCAAGCGCGTGGAGCTCCTGGAGGCCAGGGAGAAAGCGGAAATTGCCCGTACCGAATACGAACAGTTCTCCGGCCGGCGCTCCAAGGGAGAGTCTTCGGCGCGCCGGGCGAATCCGCTGACCCTGCGGGAACCCCAGTTGAAGGCGGCCGAGGCCGCGCTTGATCGTGAGGAAGCCCGGGTCGCTGACGCCAAACTGGCACTGTCCCGTACCCAGGTTCGGGCACCCTTTGATGGCTATGTGCGAGACGAATCGGTGGATTTGGGACAATTTTTAACTGCGGGACAGGCTGTCGGCCGTATCTTCGCCACGGATGCCGTCGAGGTGGTCGTGCCGCTGTCCGATGCGAATGCGGCTTTGATTCCCGGACTGTGGGAGCTTCGGGCCGGAGATTCCGAACAACAGGTGCCTGCACACGTGATTGCCCGCTATGGCGAGGGCAACCACACTTGGGAAGGCTATGTGGACCGGGCGGAAGTGTCGCTGGATAAGCAGACGCGAACGATCGACGTGATCGTGCGCGTGCCGAACCCTTTCTCCAGGGATGTTTCATCGAACGGGGCCAGCGGGGCCCCGCCGCTTTTAGTCGGCAAGTTCGTGGAAGTGGCGATCGAAGGTCTCACTTCAGGGGCGTATTATCGAGTTCCCCGGGCGGCCTTGCAGCCGGGCAATGAAGTCTGGGTGGTTCACGGCGACGGTGCCGTGCATATTGTCCCGGTGCATGTCCTGCAGCGTGTCAACGATGAAGCCTATGTTGCGGGGCCTCTCGAAAATGGGCAGCAGGTGGTCACTGGCGGCCTCCAGTTCGCCACCGAAGGCATGAGGGTGCAGACCGGGACTGACGCGGTTCAGTAAGTCAGGGAGCGGTTTGCGGAAAAGGGTCCGCGCGACTGCCTGCGCGCAAAATGAAACCCCGACCGATTCGCTAGCCTGCGGTTTGGGCTTGCGCGGGGGAGCCGAGACTTCCGCGCCGGGAAATCACTCGCAAGTGAATCGTGGAGAGCGCGGGGACTACGAACATCAGCATGGCCGTGGTAATCATGATGCCGAAACCCAGCGAGGCGGCAAAGGGAATCAGGAATTGGGCCTGGATGGCGCGCTCAAGAATCAAGGGCGTGAAGCCGAGGAAAGTGGTGACGGAGGTGAGAAAGATCGGCCGGAAACGTCCCTTGGCACCCTCGATGATCGCGGTTCGCGCCGGGTCGCCCTCGCGGAGCCGCTGGTCGATGAAGTCCATCATGACGAGGGAGTCGTTCACCACCACGCCGCTGAGGCCAAAAATTCCCATGAAGGAGACCGCGCCCATGGCGATCCCCAGGATCCAGTGGCCCATGATCGCGCCGACGATTCCAAGCGGAACGACGGCCATGATAATGAACGGCTTGGTGTAGGAGCGAAGAGGGATGGCCAGCAGGACGAAAATCATGAACAGCGCGATCGCGAAGCCGCGGTAGAGCGAATCCAGGGATTCGATCTGCTGCTGTTGCTCGCCTCCGAACGCATATGTCAGGCCGGGATCCGAGGCGCCCAGTTTCGCGAGGATGGAGTCGGCCAGGATCCGGTTGGCCTCGTTGCCGGAAATCACGGTGTCGTCGACATCCGCAGTGACCGTGACGACCCGTTGCCCGTCCTTGCGCCGGACCGTCGGTGGCGACGTGCCTGAATTCAGTTGGGCGACCTGGTTGAGCGGGACCTCGGCTCCGGCCGGGGTTCGAATCAAGTAGCTTTCGATGTCGGTGATGGCATTGCGCTCGTCCTCGGGCAGGCGGACGTAAACCCGGACTTCCTCCCGGCCTCGCTGCACACGCAAGGCTTCCGCGCCGAAGAAGGCGGCGCGCGCCTGCTGAGCCATCCCCTCGAGGGTGAGCCCGAGCGTTCGCGCTTCGGGTCGCAGTTCGAGCTGGATTTCCCGGATGCCCGGCGTGTGGTCGGAACGCACGTCGTAGACGCCTCCGATGCCACGCAGGCCGTTGACCACCGCGTCTGCGATTTCTCCGAGTCGGTCCGGGTCTGAATGCGACAGTACAGCCTCGACAGGATTCCCCAGGTCGATGATTTCACCACTGAAGACGATGCCGCGGACGTAGGGCAGGGTGCCGACCTCGTCGCGCCATGCCTGCACGACGTCTCCGGTGGAAATCTCCCTCTCCTGTGCGCTCAGCAGTTTGAATTCGACGGCCGCGATGTTGGCCTCCGGCCTCAGCGAAAGTTTGGGGTCAAGCCCTCCGCCTTCGACTCGCGGACCCTGGCCGACGGTCACCGTCGAGCCGGACAGCAGGGAGGGCGCCCCCTCGGGGCGCTCGCGCGAGAACCGCTCGATAACCCGCAAACCGGCGGCTTCAAGCTCTGCCGCCACCTCGGAAGTCCGCTGTGCCGTCGTTCCGTCGGGCATCTCGAGCGTGGCCGTCACGAAGTCGCCCTCCACCGTATCTGCGAAAGTCGTCGCAACGATGCCGGCCGGCAGCAGGGAGATGCTGAGGATGAAGATTCCGATGGCGCCCGCGAGCGTGATGGCGGGCTGACCGGTCGCGAATCGCAGCCCCCGGTCCAGGGGGCCTTCCACGAACTTGTGCAGCAGGTGGTCCACGTGACTCTGGGTTCGCGAGAAGAACCGGTCGATCGCGCCGGTCGGCGACCACTCGGGGCCGTGCAGATGGGACAGGTGATTCGGAAGGATCAGCAGCGATTCGGTCAACGAAATCAGCAGCATGGAGATGAGGATGACCGGCAATGCGCCCCAGATTTCTCCGATGCCTCCGGGAATGAAGAGCAGGGGAATGAAGGCGGCGACCGAAGTGAGTACGGCAAAAGTCAACGGAACCTTGATTCGCCGCGCGCCTCGGATCGCGGCGACCACACCCGATCGACCCTTCTTCCGTTCATAGTGGATATGCTCTGCCACGACGATCGCGTCATCGACGACGATGCCGATGGCGAGAACGAATGCGAACAGGGAAATGGTGTTGATTGCAATATCGAGGACCAGCATGACTGCCAGGGCGCCGATCCCCGAAATGGCCAAACCGGCGGCCACCCACAGGGCGAGCCGGATCTCGAGAAACAAAGCCAGTGCGATGAAGACGAGCATCAGCCCCAGGAGGCCGTTCTTGAGGAGAAGATCGACTCGTTCCGCATAGGTCTGGGATTCGTCGTTCCAGATGGTGATTTTCACGCCGCCGGGGAGGGAGGGAGTAATCACATTCGCAATGTGCTGCTGTACCGTCGTGGCGACGTCCATCACCTTCTCGCCGTCGGCCCGGTAGACCTCGATATAGGCGGCTGGCTGACCCTGATGCCGGACGATCAGGTCGACATCCTCGAAACCGTCGTGGACTTCGGCGATATCGCCGAGACGTACGACCGTGCCATCATCACGGCTGAGGACGACAATTTCCTCGAAGTCCTGCTGGTCATAGCGCTGGCCAAGGGTGCGCACGCGTACCTGGGACTCTTGGGTTTCGATGCGACCGGCGGATAGATCAAGGGAACTGCGGCGAATCGTATTCGCGACGTCGCCGAGGGTAAGGCCGAGAGCCCGCAGCCGATGCAAGGGCACTTCGATGGATATCTCGTAATTGCGCGTGCCGCTGGTTTCGACTTGGGACACGGCGGGAAGCGAGGCAAGGCTGTCTTCGATCTGGTAGGCCAGTTCCTTCAGCGAATGCTCGGAGACGTCACCGTAGACGATGAGGCGAATCATGCTTTGCCGGTTGGTCAGCTCCCTGATTTCAGGGCGTTCCGCGCTGACTGGAAAGGACTGGATTCGGTTGACGGCCGATTCGATGTCGTCCAGGGTCCGGTTGATGTCCGTGCCCGATTTCACCTCGATTTTGACGGACGCCATGCCTGGTGCCGAGATGGATTTGACCGTTTTTACGTCATCCAGCGATTCGACCTGTTCCTCGATCTTGACGACGATCGATTCTTCGACTTCCTCGGGAGTGGCCCCGGGGTAGGCCATGGAAACTTCAATCTGGTTGAAAGGCAGCGTGGGCCAGGCTTCTCGCTCAAGGCCGGTCAACGCCACGAGGCCGGCGAACAGGATGGCGGCCATGAACAGGTTGGCGGCAACACCGTTGCCCGCCATGTAGGCGATCGGCCCGCCTGGTTCCGCCGAATTGCCGTTGCTCGGATTCATTGCCTCGAGAATGCGCCTCGCGGTTCGGATGCCAAGATCATGACGCGCTGATCGCTCCTAGTCAAAGCTAGAAACTTTCGTGAAGTTTGGATTCTAGCATTGTGCGCGCAAGCCGAAGTGGGGATCAAGAGGTTGCATTCGGTCATTCCGAGAGCGACTTCAGAAATGCCGCAACGGTCGTGACCAGGATTCCATACGCTTCGGGTTGTGTGCGGCAGTGAATGGTGTCAGGGGTTAGGAAACCGTTTTACTCTTGAGACGGGATACAGTGTCTAGTATGCGGGCTTTCTCCTGTGGTTCCAGTTGGTCATTGGCGTCCCATTGCGCAATTTGTTCGTCGCTGTAGTGCTGGATTTCAATGGTTATACCGGACCTTAGGGTTATTTCTCCACCATGGCCATTCAGCAGCATGACATCGCCGCCTTTGATTCCAAGATGCTTGCGGACTGTGGCTAGCAGGGTCATTTGATTCTGGGTCGAAACAAGGAGTATTTCCGATATTTCGGCATCCAGTGGTCAGAGAAGTGAACTTGTGATTGTTTCCACAGGGTATCGTAAAATGCAGTGCATGCCTAGGTCAACCCCGAAGCCGCCGCCACGCGACTATCGTCATGGCGACAAGAAAGCCTTACTGAGGCCGGAGGGCGGTTCTCAGGATATGTTCCCGTCTTCGAAGAAAAAGGGACCGAAATCGTATCGTTACGATTCTTCATTAGCTCCAACGCTTGCTTGGGATGAGGCGCAGGCTCGAAGCGAGGGTGAGCGGCTCATAGGCGAGATTATCGACAGCGATAGTTTGAACGAGGCTAGGCGAGCCGCAGAGAAACTGAAAAACATGTCGCGACCGTTCTTGGATTGGGCGGGCAAGGCTGAGCGCGAAAAGATTTCCGTCCCGACCTTGCCTCTCTTCGTGCATGAGCGACTTTCCACGGAGGCTGTCCTCAAAACTTTGAAGCGGCATAAGCGAGACCGGCAGCAGACGCTGGATCTGTTTGGGGAAGGGGAGAAGTCCATCGGCGAGAAAATCCGCGGCGCATACGAGCACATGAACGGCTGGCAGAATCGGTTGATTCTCGGAGACTCCCTCCAGATAATGAATTCACTCTTGGAGTATGAAAATATGGGAGGGCAGGTGCAGATGGTCTACATGGACCCGCCCTACGGAGTGAAGTACGGAAGTAATTTCCAGCCGTTTGTTCGAAATCGGGAAGTAAAGGACGGGGATGACGACAACATCAGCCGCGAACCGGAAATGGTTCAGGCATACCGGGATACATGGGAGTTAGGCACGCATTCTTGGCTAACTTATATGAGGGACCGTCTGTTTTTAGCGAGGGACCTGCTAACAGAGTCTGGCTCCTGTTTTGTCCAGATTTCAGACGAGAATGTGCATCTCGTCCGCAACATCATGGATGAGGTATTCGGTCGGGAGAATTTCGTCAGTTTAATCAGCTATGCGACCACTTCAGGTTTAGGCAACAAGAACTTGGAAACCACCGGGGATTATCTCGTTTGGTTTGCGAAAGATATAGATAAAGTCAAGACTCGAAAGATCTGGTTGAGAAAGGCTATGGAACCAGATGGCGCGTATAGACACGTTGAATTACAGGACGGTACTCGCCGCGCTATGACGAAAGAAGAAAGAGAAGGGCGAAAGGCATTGCCCGATGAGTGTCGGGTGTTCAGATACGGCGACTTGCGAAGCCAGACCGCATCAAAAGGGGGACAATATTCCATTGAGTTTGAAGGGCGGACGTTCGAGATTTCTAAAGGCAGTTGGAAAACCGGTCGATTAGGCATGGACAAACTGATTGCAGCAAGGCGGATTGGCATTGTCGGAAAAAATCTTGGATATATCCGCTATCTGCACGACTTTCCCTGCAAAAAAATTAACAACATGTGGCCGGACACGGGAATCGCAGGATATGCGAGCGACAAACAATATGTTGTCGAAACATCCGCTAAGGTCATTCAGAGATGCTTGCTGATGACCACTGACCCAGGGGACCTTATTTTTGATCCCACTTGCGGTGGAGGCACCAGCGCTTTTGTGGCGGAAAAATGGGGGCGGCGCTGGATTACCAGCGACATTTCCCGAGTTCCGTTAGCTCTGACTCGCCAGCGCCTGCTGACCGCCACGTATCCCTACTATCAGCTGAAGGATGGACAGCGCGGGCCTGGCGCTGGTTTCGTGTACATACGAAAGAAAAACGCAAAAGGCGAAGAGGTGGGGGGCATTGTGCCACGCATCACGCTGAAATCCATTGCTAACGATGAGCCTCCAGTCGAGGAAGTTCTGGTGGACCAACCGGAAGTTGATCGGAAAGTGACCCGAATTAGCGGTCCTTTTTGCGTGGAAGCTGTTTTGCCGATACCTGTTGCGCCTGATGTCGCATCGAAGGATGAAGTAGAGGGCGTCGAACCACAGCAGACTGGTAACAGAGTGGATGTAGAGGGCGAAAGAGATCATATCGAGCGAATGATCGAGATATTGAGACTGGTGCCAACCATACGCTTGCCGGACAATAAGACTTTCAAGATAAAAAACATCCGCCCGCCCGCAAAATCCTTGAATCTGCATGCCGAAGCCGAATCTGCCGACGACAGCCAATTGCTCGCTATTGTTTTCGGCCCTGCCAACGGGGCTATTAGTGAGCGGTCGGTGGTGGATGCTGGACGAGAGGCGCGCAATAAAGATTACGCCCAATTGCTGGTGATCGCATTTGCGATAGAGCCTGCCGCCCGCGAAACCATTGAACACAGTGAGGAAAGTCTCGATTTACCATCCACGTATGTTCAAGCCAGCACCGATGTGGTGATGTCCGATCTCCTAAAGAACATGCGTTCCAGTCAAATTTTCTCAGTATGCGGGTTGCCCGACATTGAACTGAGGAAGGTGGACGAAAAGACAGAGGAGGGAGATCAGCTATGGCAAGTGGAGTTGCTGGGGCTGGACGTTTTTGATCCAGCGAACATGGAAGTCGATTCACGACAAGGCGACGATGTGCCTTGCTGGATGCTGGATCCCGACTACGATGGGCAATGTTTCCGTGCCGGGCAGGTGTTTTTTCCGCGTACGGGCGCGTGGGAGAAAATCCGCAAGGCAGTGAAAGCAGATTTTGACGACACTGTTTGGGATCACTTACGGGGGTCTGTCAGTGCTCCATTTATTGCTGGGGAGCAGGTCGCAGTCAAGGTGATCGACGACCGGGGGAATGAGCTGATGGTGATCAAAAAGGTTACTGCAAAATAGGCAGTTGGAAGGAGGCAGGCAGATGGCACAGCAAATAGCGCAGGATAAATTCATCTGGAGGTTGATGCCTATCGACCCTGCGAGCAGGAATTGGAACGCAAGTACATTCAAGGGGGAATTAATCGTGCGGGCGAGCGATGAGAACAAAGCACGTCAAATCGCATCAAACGAATTCCATATTGCGACACCTCAAAGTCTAGGTCGGGATGTTGTGGTGAGTCCGTGGAAGAATCCGGATACGGTGTCTTGCGAAAAGGTTGATGGATCAGAGTATGCTGCAGAAAGTCCGGACGGAATACTTCACCGCAAAGAAATTTCCCAATGAAAATCACCCAAGCCGTCATTCGAAATTTCAAGTGTTTCCATGAGGAAAGATTTGATCTTGAAGGTAATCTTGCTGTTGCCGGACCCAACAACTCCGGAAAAACGACTTTGCTTCAGGCCATCGCGACATGGTCGCTGGCGCTGGAGCGTTGGTTTGAACTGAACGATTTCCAGAAACATGGAGGCTTCTACGCCAAGGCTCCCGTCACGCGGCAGACATTTTATTCCGTCCCGTTGCGGAACTTTGACCTACTGTGGAGTGATGGGAAATTTAATGGTCAGAACAGGATCGAACTAGGCATTACGACCGATATGGGGTCAATCTGCATAGAGGTGGAGAGAGACAGCAGTGAACAGGTGTATGTCCGACCGTCCAAGGATGTGACACTTGAAATTCTCAAGAAAGCGAAGGATTCTTACCAGGTGTTTTTTGTTCCCTCCGTGAGTGGTCTAGGGGTCGATGAGCCTGTATACCAGAGGCCGAAAATCAACCAATTGCTAGGGCAAGGGAAATCCGGCGATGTTTTGCGCAACCTCTTAGCCGAAATCAGCAGCGACCAAGACGCATGGGATTGTCTGACAGGCTTAATTGAGCGCATGTTCGGTTACGAGTTGCTGCCGCCGGATGATACTGGTGCGCATATCCTTGCCGAGTACCGGCAGAGTCCCGATGGAGTTAGGCTTGACATCAATTCGGCAGGCAGCGGGTTTCTTCAGGCACTGCTTTTGCTGACTTTTCTGATTCAGCAAAAGGGTAGTGTCCTGTTATTGGATGAGCCGGATGCGCACCTGCATGTGATTCTGCAGGACACAATATATGGACAGTTGAAGAAAATCGCGCGGAAATCCAATTCCCAACTTATCATCGCCACTCACTCCGACGCGGTCATCAATGCGGTTGAGCCAAGAGACCTGCTTGCTATGCTGGGGCACCCTCGAAAATTGGCAAGCGAAGATGGTAAGTCGTCACTGATTCGCTCGCTTTCCATTCTTTCGAATACGGATATTTTGCTGGCTCAGGAAAAAGAGCGAATCCTCTATGTCGAAGGGCGGACCGACCTGAACATCCTGATGGAATGGGCGTCGTCCCTAGAACATCCACTGGCGGATTTCCTGCAACGACCGTTTTGGAAGCCGGTGGTGTTTGAAATGCGAAGCCAAGGGAAAGGGATTAAGGCTCAAGAGCATTTCGATGCACTTTTACTGGTTCAGGAGGGAATGCGAGGAGTGCAGGTCGTTGACCGGGATGGTAATGAAAACATTCCAGCCCGACAGGAGGCGGCTGGAGGCAATCTTCTGAAATTGTGCTGGGCTCGTTACGAAATTGAGAGTTATTTGGTGCACCCTGACTCTCTTGCTCGATTTGTGGGGATGGCAGCGGGCGAGAATTCACCCCTGGCCTCCATTCAATCCATGAAGAAAGCCTTGGAGGGCATCCTGCCCGAAAGTGCGATCAATGACCCTCTGGGCGATCACGCTACGCTGGTAGCCCTGAAGGCCCGCCGCGACATTCTGCCGCTTGTTCTTGATCGGGCCGGGCTGCATGGTTTTTCCTACACCCGCTACGATGAGATTGCCTCGGCCATGCTGCCTGATGAAATCCATCCCAATGTGATTGAGACCCTGGATACTGTCGCGGACCATTTCAACCTGTAATGCCTGCACACGAAGTCAATGAGCCGATTATCAGCTCTCCCTACGAAGAGCCCTCGCGGCATTGGAAAATCCATGAACACGAGCCACCAGAGTTAATCAACAGCCGGCGCGAACCGACCTACATGTACCTGCCGACTGGAAAAGTGGCAGACGACGACGAGGAACAGGATGTCGGTTATGAAATAAAATTAGAGCAAGTCGCCCTGATTCGGCAACGATTGGCTGACTGGCGCCCCCATGCCCTGCAGGGTGAGGGGGGGGTGAGCCGCACGACCATGGACCTGCTGAAATACTGGCGGCGCGAAGGGCGTGAGCAGCCGTTGTTCTTCGCCCAACTGGAAGCGGCCGAAGCCATCATCTTCTTGACCGAGGCCAGACTGGATTTTCAGCAGGGCATCAACATTCCGCTTGAGGAGATGGGGGAGAAAAAACAGCGGGACGGATTCAAGGCTTTCAAAAGGTATTGTTGCCAGATGGCCACAGGCACAGGCAAGACTACGGTGATGGCCATGCTGACGGCATGGAGCATATTGAACAAGGTGGCAAACAAGGGTGACACGAGGTTTTCGGATGCCATCCTGGTAGTGTGTCCGAATGTAACTATCCGAGATCGCTTGGCAGAATTGAACCCGCAAAGGGGAGACGCGAGCATCTACCAAACCCGAGACTTGGTTCCACCAGCCATGATGGCTGATTTGACGAAAGGGAAATTTTTTACTACCAACTGGCACATATTCGAGCCACGTAGCACTCAGGGGGGCAGCAAGGTGGTCAAGGCGGGTCAGCGCGTTCTCGTAAAGGAAACTGTTTTCATTGGCGACAAGGCCATGACGGCACGTGGCAAACGATACATGACTGAGGACCACCTTCGCCAGCAACAGGCGCTGAATCTGCTGCGAGTGCGGAACGAACATCGCGACTCAAGCGGCAGTTTGAAAAAAGTCGAGGTTGAATCGGAGAAATACATGGAAACTGATGCCGCCTTGGTGAGGCGCGTATTGGAGAAGGAACTCGGCTCCAAGAAGAACATTCTCGTGCTCAATGACGAGGCGCACCATGCCTACCGACTACAGTCCTCTGGAGAAGGTAACGGCATTATCGACGAAGAGGACGAGGCCGCCGAGTACTACTATAGAGAGGCGACCACCTGGGTAGATGGGCTGGATAAGATCAATAATCTACGTGGCATAAATTTCTGCGTGGACTTTTCTGCTACACCGTACTTTTTGGGTCAGGCAGGTGCGAACACCAACCGCATATTTCCATGGACTGCGAGCAGCTTCGGTTTGCAGGACGCCATCGAATCTGGCCTGGTGAAAATCCCGCAACTTGCGGCACGCGACTCCAGCGGAGCCACCGTGCCTGGTTATTTCAACATCTGGAAATGGATACTGCCAAAGCTCACGGCGACCGAGCGTGGGGGGAAGAAGGCAGGCGCTAAGCCGGAAGCAACCCTCAAATACGCTCATACTCCAATCGCCATGATGGGAGGCATGTGGCAGGACCTGCATCAGGAACTGGGTCAACTGGAAGATTCGTACCAGCCGGTTCTGATCGTCATCTGCAAGACGAAAAAACTGGCAAACATCGTGTATGACTGGATTGCCGAAGATCAGCCTCCAACGCCGACCATCCCACGGGCTGGCCTGCCCGAACTTAAGAATGCTCTGAATCAAGAAAACACCATCTGCGTGTACTCGGATATGCAGGTGGAGATTGAGAGTGGCGTCGCGAGAACCGACGAGACCCGTTGGATGCGGCACACGCTCGACACGATTGGCCGAGGTAATTGGCCTCGTGACAGGCAAGGCAGAGAGCAATACCCTGAGGGTTTCGTGGAATTGGCCGACAAACTGGGGCGTGAGAAATATCCGCCAGGCCGTGACGTCCGTTGCATCGTGAGTGTTGGGATGCTGACCGAAGGTTGGGATTGCAATACGGTGACGCACATAATCGGATTGCGCCCATTCATGTCGCAGTTGCTATGCGAACAGGTGATTGGACGGGGCTTGCGGCGCACTTCCTACGAAATAGGCAAAAACGGACACTTGCCCGAGGAAATCGCGACAGTACTGGGTGTTCCGCTATCTGCCTTTACGGTCAAAGTGAAAAAAGGAGGGGACTCTCCGAAGAAAGTTGCACGGCACCACATCCATGCCCTACCAGACAGACAAGACCTGGCAATCAGTTTTCCGCGTGTGGAAGGGTATTACCAAAGCATAAGAATTGGGCTAAGTTGCGATATGAAGAAGATACCCCCCGTGTGTATCAATGCCGAGAAAATCCCGCCAGAGGTACAGATGAAAGCCGGCCTGCCATCCAATTCGGGAATCCCCTCGATCAGCGGACCCGGGGAATTGCGCGGAGTAGATCTAAAAAGCTTTCGTCAAACCCGCCTGCAGCAAAGAGCCTATGAGCTCACCGGAACCCTAGCCAAGTTCTATGCGGAAGAGGCTAGCTGCCAATTGCCTCCAAACATTCTGTTCCAGCAATTGTTCCCAATAGTGTGCGCGTACATTGAACGGAAAGTCACTGCCTCTCATCCTTCTGATAAAAAAGATGTTTTCCTTGCCCCTTACTATGGATGGATTGTTGAAACTTTGTGTCAATACATTAAGCCGGATGCGTCTGCCGGAGATATTCCTGAGTTGCCGCGCTGTGAGCGGCAGCGTGAAATGGGATCAACGGGCGATGTCGATTTCTACTCCAAACGGGAGCCTTATCCTGTACTCAAGAGTCACATCAATGCGGTGGTGCCGGACAGCGGGCTTGAACGGAAAGCGGCCTACTGTTTGGATAACCACCCCAAGGTTTTGGCATTCGCTAAGAATGAGGGGATGGGCTTCGGCATTCCTTATTTTCACAACGGCGAAATGCATGACTACATTCCAGATTTCTTAGTTCGGCTGAAGTGTACTGATGCAGAATTGATTCTAATTTTGGAGACTAAGTTGTTTTATGATGACTTGAAAGAGATCAAGAGGGCAGCTGCAGAACGTTGGGTTGGAGCTGTCAATGCGGATGATCGTCATGGTAGATGGTGTTATCGCATGGTCGAAGAGGTATCTGAAATTAATGATTCAATCGAAGTGTTGGCGCAGGCCAACATGCGTGCTGCAATATGAGAATTTTCAAGACGATACTCTTGAAGATCACGCGTCACAAGAGGACGAAAGGTAAAAGAAAAAATGGAAATGTGATGACCCAGGATGAACAGCGGGAAATATTTCAACGATTAAAAAGTGCTCAAAAGAGAAGCCAAGAAGCATTCGAAAAAACTGAAAGGGGATGGGACCTACATTCTGGAACGCAAATAGCAAGCTGGTGGGCATTTGTCGCTGCAGGCTATTCAGGAATTGAACAGAGTTTCAAATTCATGATTGCAATGGAAAGAGGGGTAACTATTGAATGCCTATTAAGTGATGAAGAATCGAACTTACGCACTCACAATTTGAGCCGCCTTTTTGGGCAAATGGACAAGAGAACAAAGCGAGTATTGAGCGAGTATTACAAAAGATTCCAGTCACTGCACAATTACATAAGGATTAAGACTTTGCAAAAGTTCTTAAAAGAAGTATCGGGGACAGGAGGAAAGGGGTATGAGCAATGGAGATATGCACTAATCGAGCCAGGCCCAATCCCTCCCAATAGCGTGGATTGCATGCTGGCTATTTGGGATGCATGTGTACAGTGGATGACACATCAACAACACCCTAAGCAAAGAATTTGGATGCCCGAACTGAAATTATTGAAGGAATTTGAAGACATTCTGGAAAGAATATATCGGGAGCCAAGATTGTGGCGCAAGAGTAGCGATGGAAGACCGGCTGATAGTACAGGAGATTTGCAAAAATGGTATGAAGAACACGGACATCCGCTAAATGCATTTGCCCAATTGATTTGGAATGACTATCGGGGGATACCGCCAGAAGAGACGGCTGATCCTGACTGGTTAGCAAACTTGTTGCGTGTATGGCTGGAAAGAATCAAAAGTTTGCGCGAGAGCAGCAATCAAACGAGCTTAGCGTACTTCATTGAACGCGCAAAAGGGAATACGATGTCTGGGCTCGGGATACGATGGAATGCTGACAAGACTCGATTCGAAGATATTCCATGGAATTTAGAAGAAATTATGCAGGAAGAGGTTCCCGACTCAGCAATAAGGATGGACGGGGAAAAGGCTGAGATGCGTAATGGGTTGTTGCAAAGAATGTACAAAGATGGTTTTGATGTAAAAGAGAATGGATTCCGCAGTCCACAAGCGAAGGATGAAACGTGGGTGTGTAGTCTGATGGCGGAAAAAGAACAAGCCTCAGGAGAAAAGGTTTCGATTAAAGTATGGGAACAAAAGTGGTCTCCGGATTTATACGTGGAAATTAATGGCGCTGATTCAGGTGAAAGTACAGATACACAAAGATGGATTCAATGTTGGGCTGCTATACCTGATCAGGAATAATACCTGCTATTGGTAAGAGGGTGAACCTGCTTGATTTTTGCCCGTTAGAAATAAAGTGTAGTGTTAACCGAGTATATAGGTTGACCAAAGCAGTACAAGAAACGTTTTCTCTAGATGAGGAATAAGTATTTATCGCCATTTCAATTTGAAAAATAAAGGCTTTTGGAGCACAATAGCGCGCGAGGGCATGACGTGCTCTCCGTGAGGCTTTTAAGCAATCGCATGGACAACTTGAAACAAAGCTCGAATCCTGAGACGCAGGAACTGAACGGCGCGGAGATCTTCATCCGCTGCCTAGTTGAGGAAGGGGCCACCACCGTGTTCGGCTACCCTGGCGGCGCCGTGCTGCATATCTACGACGAACTGCACAAGCAACAGGAAGTGGATCACATCCTGGTCCGGCACGAGCAAGGCGCGGTACATGCGGCCGAGGGTTATGCCAAATCGACCGGAAAAGTCGGGGTGGTTCTGGTGACCTCCGGTCCAGGTGCGACCAACGCCGTGACCGGTATTGCTGATGCTTACATGGACTCCGTGCCGCTGGTGGTGTTCACCGGGCAGGTGCGCACTGCGCTGATCGGCAACGACGCCTTCCAGGAAGTCGACACCGTCGGCATCACGCGGCCTTGCGTGAAGCACAACATTCTGGTGAAGAAGGTGGAGGATCTGCCGCTGGCGGTCAAGCGGGCGTTTCATATCGCGGGGACCGGGCGGCCGGGGCCGGTGGTGGTGGATATCCCGAAGGACGTGACGGAACAGTCCAGGGTGTTTTCCTACCCGCAGGATCCGGACATGCGCTCCTACCAACCAACTCTGGAAGGGCACGCGGGGCAGATTAAGCGGGCAGCCAAGTTGATCGCGAAGGCCGAGCGCCCGATCATCTACAGTGGCGGCGGGGTGATTTCCAGCGGCGCCCATGAGGAACTCGCCGAATTCACGCGATTGACCGGATTTCCCATCACCAACACGCTGATGGGCCTTGGTGCCTTCCCCGGCACTGACCCGCAGTTCATCCAGATGCTGGGCATGCACGGCTCTTACGAAGCAAACATGGCGATGCACCACAGCGATGTCCTGATTGCCGTCGGAGCCCGCTTCGACGACCGGATTACGGGGCGACTGGATGGCTTCTGCCCCTACGCCAAGGTGATCCACGTGGATGTCGATCCGTCGTCCATCTCGAAGAACTTCCGAGCGCATATCCCGGTCGTGGGCGATGCCCGAAAGGTATTGCGTGCACTGACGGACGAGTTGCGCGACGGCAAGCATTCACTGCCCGACGTTTCCCCGTGGTGGGGGCAAATCCGTGAGTGGGCGAAAAAGGATTCCTTTGCGTACCAACAGGACA
This sequence comes from Gammaproteobacteria bacterium, assembly GCA_026713705.1. Taxonomy (GTDB): domain Bacteria; phylum Pseudomonadota; class Gammaproteobacteria; order Poriferisulfidales; family Poriferisulfidaceae; genus Poriferisulfidus. Next base: position 43,530 of record JAPONY010000051.1, on the reverse strand, counting down.
TGGACGGAGAGATCAAGCCGCAGTATGTTCTGGATCAGCTGTACCAACAGACGGGCGGCGATGCGTTCGTGACATCCGACGTGGGGCAACACCAGATGTGGGTGGCGCAACTGTACAAATTCACTCAACCGCGACGCTGGATCAATTCCGGCGGGCTTGGCACGATGGGTTTTGGGCTGCCGGCGGCGATGGGCGTGCAACTGGCCCATCCGGATGAATTGGTGTGCTGCGTGACCGGCGAGGCGAGTATCCAGATGTGCATCCAGGAACTGTCGACTTGCCGGCAATACGGCCTGCCGATCAAGATCATCAACCTGAACAACCGGTATATGGGGATGGTTCGCCAGTGGCAAGATTTCTTCTATGATTCCCGCTACGCCATGTCGTACATGGATGCGTTGCCGGACTTCGTGAAACTGGCGGAGAGCTATGGGCATGTCGGCATGAAGATCGAGAAGCCGAAAGACGTGGAGCCGGCTCTGCGCGAGATCCTTAGCCTCAAGGACCGGCTGGTCTTTGCCGATTTCATAACCGACCCGCGCGAGAACGTGTTCCCGATGATCGCCCCGGGCGCGGCGCATAACGAAATGATTTTGTCCTGACATGCGGCGAATTCTGGCCGTCCTTCTGGAGAATGAATCGGGCTCGCTGTCGCGGGTCGCGAACCTGTTCTCTGCGCGCGGCATCAATATCGAGTCGCTGACGGTGACGCCGACGCCGGACGAGACCTTGTCCCGCATGACTCTGGTGACTTTCGGCGATGACCGGGTGCTGGAGCAGGTCACCAAGCAGTTGCACAAGCTGGTGGACGTGGTGACGGTGGTGGATCTGACCGGACAGAATCACGTCGAGCGCGAGATGGCGCTGATCAAGCTGCGGCTGCGCGACGAGGGCAGCGTGGACGACCTGCAGCGCGTCAACAAGATCTACCGGGGACGCATTGCCGATGTCAGCGCCCTGTGCTACACCAGCGAGGTGGTTGGCACGAGCGAGGAAATCGATGCCTACATCGCGGCGATGGGCGAACACGAATTAGTGGAGGTGGTCCGGACCGGACCGCTGGGTATTGCACGCGGCGAGCAGGCGCTCTCCATACGACAGAATCAATGACAACCGCCGGAACATTACACCGGCAAGGAAGCTGACTATGAAGGTTTTTTACGACAAGGATGCGGATCTGTCCATTGTGCAGGGATGCACGGTGGCGATCATCGGCTATGGCTCCCAGGGGCATGCCCATGCCAATAACCTGAAAGACTCCGGGGTTTCGGTCGTCGTCGGGTTGCGGGCAGGTTCCGCCTCCGAGGCCAAGGCGCGCGAGGCCGGACTCGCAGTCGCCGGAATCGAAGAGGCGACGGCGGCGGCCGACATCGTGATGGTGCTGGCACCGGACGAGCACCAGAGCGCGCTTTACGCAGATCAGATCGAGCCCAACCTCCGGGAAGGCGCCACACTGGCGTTTGCGCACGGGTTCAACATTCATTTCGAGCAGATCCGCCCGCGCGAGGATCTGGACGTGATCATGATCGCCCCGAAAGGCCCCGGGCATCTGGTGCGTTCGACCTATACACAAGGAGGCGGAGTCCCGACCCTGATCGCAGTATTCCAGGATGCCAGTGGCAAAGCCCGGGACAAGGCCTTGTCCTACGCCAGCGCCAACGGCGGTGGCCGGGCCGGAATCATCGAGACCACGTTCCGTGACGAGACCGAGACCGATCTGTTCGGCGAGCAGGCCGTACTGTGCGGTGGCGTGACGGCCCTGATCGAGGCAGGATTCGAAACCCTGATCGAAGCGGGTTACGAGCCAGAAATGGCATATTTTGAATGCCTGCACGAACTCAAGCTGATCGTCGATCTGATCTACGAGGGCGGCATCTCCAACATGAACTATTCGGTCTCCAATACGGCCGAATACGGCGGCCTGACCCGCGGACCGAGAGTCGTCGGAGATCAGGCACGCGAAGCGATGAAGAAGATCCTGGCAGATGTCCAAAGCGGAGAATTCGCCCGGGAGTGGGTAAAGGAGAATGCCGCCGGGGCCGGGCACCTCAAACAACTGCGTGATACCAGCCAAAACCAGCCGATAGAGGAAGTCGGGGCGCAATTGCGGGACATGATGCCTTGGATTCGCGAGCAGCGTCTGGTGGATCGGAGCCGTAACTAGGGGGCACTTGCTAGACTGATGTCATGTTAGAATTGAAGAGCGCAGAAAATTTGCGCGATGACAATACTCTGGCAACTCTGGAGGAACAAAGATGATCGGCAACCTCGTATCGATGGTTGTGTTTTGGGCGATATACGCATTGCTCGCGTGGTGCGTCGTCAACCTCGTCTAAGCCAAAGCCAAACGCTTATGTCGCGGCGATTTCCCGCCGCGACGCCATCTCCTCAAACCCCCATCCCGTGAAGGGTCCCCGTCGCTATCGCCGCAGCATCTATTTGCTGCCGAGCCTGTTTACCACGGCGGCGATGTTCGCCGGTTTCTCCGCGGTGATCTTCGCCATCGAACAGCGTTTCGAGCCGGCCGCGTTGGCGATCTTCGTCGCCATGGTTCTTGATGCGCTGGATGGGCGGGTCGCCCGCCTTACCCACACTGCCAGCGAATTCGGCCTGCATTACGACAGCCTGAGCGACATGCTCGCATTCGGGGTGGCGCCGGCACTGGTGATGTACGAGTGGTCCCTGCAGTTCATGCAACCGGTCGGAGGTGAATGGGCCAAGCTCGGCTGGCTAGGTGCATTTTTCTACATGGCGGCCGTCGGCCTGCGCCTAGCACGCTTCAACACGCATGCCCACTCTCAGGACCGGGCCTTTTTCCGAGGATTGCCGAGCCCGGCTGCGGCAGGAATCCTGATGGCGGGAATGTGGGTTGCCGACAGCTACGGTTATACCGGCGTTGAACTCAAGGAAGCGGCATTGGCGGCGACCCTGCTGATTGCCGTCTTGCTGGTTAGCCGGTTCAGCTACTACAGCTTCAAGGAAACCCAGCCTAAATTCCGCGTCGGCCTGGTCACCTGGCTGATTATTCTGGGGGGGCTGCTGCTATTTTCGATCAATCCGCCTAACGTGTTGCTTCTGCTGTTCGGTGGCTATGCGCTGTCAGGGCCAGTGCTGTACCTGATCCGGTTGAGGCGCCGGGGTGGGCGCCGGGGCGATATCGAATCCTGACCGGAACGGACTTCCGGACGATCAGACAAGTGCCCGGGGCGAGACCAGGATGCCGTCCGGGTCGGCGCAGACCCAGTGGCCGGGCGTAAAGTCGATTCCGGCAAAGCGGACTGGAACATCACGGTCCCCGATTCCCCGCTTCACGCTTTTCAAAGGGTTCGTGTCCAAGGCCTTGACACCGATCTGAATGGTGGCGATGACTGCGGAGTCGCGGATGCAGCCGTTGACGATGACACCAGCCCAGTGGTGTTCGTGTCCCATGGCGGCGAGGATGTCGCCGAGCAACGCGCACTGCATGGAAGCGGACCCGTCCACAACCAGGACACGGCCATTTCCTTCCTCTTCCAGCGCTTCCCGGACCTTGGAGTTGTCATTCTGGCAACTCACCGTGGAAATCGGACCCGCGAATGCAGGGATTCCTCCGTAATCGCGAAACCCCGGTTCAGCAATCTGGACTTCGTCTGGGTGTTGGTCGGAAATGTCGGCAGTGGCGAGCGTCATGAATTAATCCGGCAGATTTGAGACGGCGCCATTATAGGGGTAGGCACGTCAGCTCAGTCCGATCGCAGACAGTTCTTTCTGTAGCTCCGACGGGTCCAGGATTTCCAGCGGCAGAGCCAGCAGAGCCCGGATACGGGCCTCCAGATGGCCTCGGACCTCTCGAAAACAGGCAAGGGTTTCCTCTTCGTTTCCAGTGAAGGTGAAAGGATCCCGGGTCCCCCAATGCGCCCGGATGACGGAACTAGGAAACCAGGGGCAGGCTTCGCCTGCCGCGGAGTCGCAGAGGGTCAAGATCGTATTAAAAGGTTGGCCGGCGAACTCGTCCCAGGATTTGCTGTGGGCATCACTTGCATCAATGCCGAGTTCAGCCAGCACTTCCAGGGCTAGGGGATGGACGACTCCGGCAGGATGACTGCCGGCGCTGCATGCGCGGACGCGATCGCGGCCATGGTGGGAGAGAAGGGCCTCCGCCATGATGCTGCGGCACATGTTTCCCGTACAAATGAACAGGACTGAAAAGGGGGCGGTTTCCGAAGGAGGGTTTTCAGACATAGCTGGAAGGTTAAAACGGAAGTTCTAGCCCAGGGTCCACGGCGAGCATTTGCCTGCGGAACTCGGCCTGGATTCGTTCGATGACATCCCAGGTCGTTCCTTCAAATCGGGTCACCACGTACGGAGTGGTATTGGATGCCCGTGCTAGCCCGAAACCGTCTTCGAAGTCGGCGCGGACGCCGTCGATCTTGGTCAGGCGTGCTCCGGGGAATTCGGCGCAGGCCGAGAATTTCTCGATGAACCGGTGCTGATCCCCGTCGACTTCGAACGGGATGTTGATTTCCGGTGTCACGCAGGCCTGCGGCAGGGCGGCAAAAACCGCACTGGCCGGCTCCTCCTTCTCGGCCAGGATCTGCAGGAGCCGTGCGCCGGCGTAGATTCCGTCGTCGAATCCGTACCAGCGTTCCTGGAAGAACAGGTGCCCGCTCATCTCGCCCGCCAGGGCGGCCTGGGTCTCCTTCATTTTCGCCTTGATGAACGAGTGCCCGGTCCGTGCCATTACCGGCGCGCCGCCTGATTCCTCAATGACGCGAGGCAGCAGGCTGGAGCACTTGACGTCGAACACCACGGTGGCGCCCGGTTCGCGATCGAGCACGTCGACGGCGTGGACCATCAGCTGGCGGTCCGCCCACAGAATCTCTCCTTGGTCATCGACCACGCCGCACCGGTCACCGTCGCCATCCAGCGCCAGTCCCAAATCCAGCTTGTCTTCCAGCACCCGGGTCCTCAGGTCTTGCAGATTCTTCGCGTCGCTGGGGTTTGGATGGTGGTTCGGGAAATCGCCATCCACGTCGCAGTACAGCTCCGTCACTTCCACGCCGCAGGCGCGCAGCACTTCGGCGGCGATGGGGCCGGCGACGCCGTTGCCGGCATCCAGCGCGATGCGCATGGGGCGGGCCACCTGGATATCGCTGGCAATCCGCTCGACATAAGCCCTCGACACGTTTTTCTCAAGCCGCTGGCCTCCGCCGGGGCAGGGCAGGTCCTGCAACATGCGGGCGCGCAGGGCCTGGATGTCGTCTCCCGCCAGGGTGTGGCCTTGGAAGACCATCTTGAATCCGTTGTATTCGGGAGGGTTGTGGCTCCCGGTCACCATGATGCCGGAACCATGGCCGAGTTCGTGGGTCGCGAAATACAGGACCGGAGTCGGGACCCGTCCGACGTCATGGGCCGTCACGCCGGCATCAGCAAGCCCCTCGATCAGGGCGGCGGCCAGGGCATCGCTCGAATGTCGCCCGTCACGCCCGACGGCGACTTCTTGGGCGCCAGGGTATTCGGCGGCGACGGTCTGGCCGAGTCTCCGGGCGAACGCCTCATCCAGTTCACTGCCGGCAATGCCTCGGATGTCGTAGGCTCGAAAAATGTGTTCCGGAATGGCGTTCATTGTTTCCCGCTATGTCCAAATCCGCCCGCACCGCGTGCGCTTTGCGGGAATTCATCGACAATTTTAAAGTCGACTTGTTGCACCGGCACGACAATCAGTTGCGCGATGCGTTCGCCGACCTCGACCGTGAAAACCTCGTGGCCGCGGTTCCAGCATGAAATCATGATCTCGCCCTGGTAGTCGGAATCGATCAGCCCGACCAGGTTGCCGAGCACGATGCCGTGCTTGTGGCCAAGCCCGGAACGCGGCAGGATCAGCGCGGCATACCCGGGGTCTTCGATGTGGATGGCGAATCCGGCTGGAATCAGTTCGGACTGACCGGGTTCGAGCGCCAGGGGCTCTTTGAGGCATGCACGAAGGTCCAGCCCGGCCGAGCCTTCGGTCGCACAGGTCGGAAGCTCGATGGAATCACCGAGCCGTTTATCCAGAATGCGTAGTTCGACGGGCAGCATGGAGGAAGTCGACCACCGAAGAGGCGGGGGACAGTCGGGTCGTGATGTGATCGACCAGCTGTCGCGCCAGGGTGTTCTTGGAGTCGGGGCCAAGCCGCGTGGCGGAATCGGCGTCCACCACCTCAAGCGTGGTGTCCGTATCTCCAAACCCGTGATTCAGGCCGATTCGGTTGGCAACCATGAGATCCGCATTCTTGGCACGCAGCTTGGCGCGTGCGTTCTCTTCCAAATCTTCGGTCTCCGCCGCAAACCCTACAAGATACGGCCGCGATGCCTGCTGCCCGAGAGTGGCCAGGATGTCGGGAGTGGGCTCCAGTTCTAGGGTCCGCACCTCCTGGGCCTTCTTGGTCTTGCGGTCGGTGGGCGCACAGGGGCGCCAGTCTGCCACGGCCGCATTCGCGACCAGCAACTGGCAGTCTTCCGAGCGCTTCAAGGTTTCTTCGAGCATTTCGGCAGCGGTCGTGACGGCCACGCAGTCGGCGTCCGAGGGCGGCGGGATGTCGATCGGTCCGTGGATCAGGGTGACGCGGGCGCCACGCTCCAGTAGTGCGTCGGCGAGCGCGCAGCCCATCCGGCCGGTGCTGAAATTGCTGATGAAGCGGGCCGGGTCAATGGGCTCCCGGGTCGGTCCTGCAGTGACGATGGCATGGATGCCCTGCAGGGCGCGGTCCGTGCCGAGATCCTCGATGACTGCACGCAGATATTCCGGGTCGGGCAGGCGGCCCGGGCCGGTTTCTCCGCATGCCTGCTCTCCAACATCCGGGCTGACCACCTGAACGCCACGCTCAATCAGGACATGGACATGCGCCTGGGTCGCAGGGTTCTCCCACATCGCCGTGTTCATGGCCGGGGCAATTACGACCGGAGCGCGCGTAGCCAGGCACAAGGTCGTCAGCAGATCGTCGGCCAGGCCCATCGCGAGCCGGGCCAGGCAGTTGGCGGAGGCTGGCGCAATGACCACGGCATCCGCCCATCGAGCCAGTTCGATATGGCTCATCGCCATTTCCGCCTCGCGGTCGAACAAGGCGGTGCGTACGGGCTTGCGGCTCAACGCCTCGAACGTCATGGCGCCGACGAATTGTTCCGCGGCCGGACTCATCACGACCTGCACTTCGGCCCCGTCCTGGACCAGCAGGCGCACCAGTTCGCAGGCCTTGTAGGCGGCGATGCTGCCGGTAACGCCGAGCAGGACTTTTCTGTGTCTAAGGGTCATTGCGCCAGTTTAACAGAGCAGAAGGCGGCCAACGCCTCGCAGAAGCATTCGATTTGCCCGCGCGTGTGACGCGCTGACAGGGTGATGCGTAACCGGGATGTGCCTTCGGGGACGGTAGGAGGGCGGATGGCGCTCACGGCGAAACCCCGTTCCGACAGGGACCGGCTTGTTGCGAGCGCGGATTCGGGATCACCGAGGACCAAGGGCTGGATGGCCGTGCGCGAAGGCTGCAGCGGCAATCCTTGCTGATCCGCGCATTGGCGAAAGTAGTCGATGTTGTCGCGCAAGCGCGCCCGGTGTTCCGGTTCCTCGGTCAGCAGTTGCAAAGCCCGGTCGGCGGCGGCCGCAAGCGGCGGGGCCAGCGCGGTGCTGTAGCCATAGCTGCGGGCGTATTGGAGCAAGTACTCGATCAGGTCGGCAGGCCCGGCGACGAATCCCCCTTGGGCGCCAAGCGCCTTGCCCAGGGTTCCCACCAGCAGCGGCACGTCCGCCTGCGAAAGCCCGGCTTCCTCAAGCAGGCCGCCGCCCTGGTTTCCGAGGACCCCGATGCCGTGAGCGTCGTCGCACATTAATAGGGCGTCGTGCGCATGGGCAGCGGCTGCCAGTTCGGCGACCGGCGCAGTGTCGCCATCCATGCTGAAGACACCGTCGGTGAGAATCAGCCGGGCGGGGTGCTCCTGCAACAGCCTGGCTGCATCGGCCGCGTCGGCATGGCGATAGCGCAGGCATTTGGCGCGAGACAGGCGAGCGGCATCGAGCAGCGAGGCGTGGTTCAGGCGATCCTCGATCAGGGTGTCGCCACGCTCGGCCAGCGCCTGCACGGTCCCGAGATTGGTGAGGTAGCCAGCACTGAAAACCAATGCACGGTCGCGCCCGGTGAAGGTGGCCAGGCGTTCCTCCAGGTGCCGATGGGCTTCGGTGTAGCCGGTGATCAGCGGCGAGGCGCCCGCGCCGGTACCGTAGAGGCTGGCCGCGACAGTCAGCGCTTCACGAACCCGGGGCTCGTGGCTCAGGCCTAGATAGTCGTTGTCGCACCAGATCGACTGCGTGCGGCCATCCAGGGAACCTTCTCCGCGTAGGATCCGTTGCCGCCGAAGAGTCACCGGGCGCGGGCGGCGCCAATCCTTCATGGGAGGGCTCAGGAAGCCGGAGAGGAGTTGGGTTGTGCGGTCAGGCCCAGGCGGGAAAACAGCGCCTGATCGCGAGCGGTGTCGGGGTTGGGCGTGGTCAGCAGGATTTCGCCGTAGAAGATGGAGTTGGCGCCAGCCACGAAGCACAGTGCCTGCAGCTCATCGGTCATGTCTTCGCGGCCTGCGGAGAGGCGGACCATGGAATAGGGCATGGTGATTCGTGCCGCCGCGATGGTGCGTACGAACTCGAGCGGGTCCAGCGCCTCTGTTTCGCCCAGCGGGGTGCCGGGAACCCGGATCAGGAGGTTGATCGGAACCGATTCCGGATGCGGGTCCTGGGTGGCGAGCTGAACCAGCAGGCCAGCGCGGTCCTGCCGCGATTCGCCCATCCCGAGGATGCCGCCACAGCACACCCGGATGCCGGCGTCTCGGACATGCTGCAAGGTTTCCAGTCGATCCCGGTAGGTCCGGGTGGTGATAATCTCGCCGTAGAACTCCGGCGACGTGTCCAGGTTGTGGTTGTAGTAGTCCAGGCCGCAGTCTGAGAGTCGTTTTGCCTGTTCGGAACTCAGCATTCCCAACGTCACGCAGGTCTCGAGTCCCTGTTCGCGAACCACCTCGATCATCTGCACCACGCCGTCCAGGTCGCGGTCGGTCGGTGCGCGCCAGGCCGCCCCCATGCAGAACCGGGTCGCGCCGCTTTCTACTGCGTGGCGGGCGGCTTCCCGAACCGCATCTAGGTCCAGCAGCTTCTCGCGGTCCAATCCGGTCTGGTAATGCGCGCTCTGCGGGCAATAGGCGCAGTCTTCCGGGCACCCCCCGGTCTTGATCGACAGCAGGGTGCTGACCTGCACCTGATTGGGGTCGTGGCAGGCACGATGGATGGTTTGCGCCTGATGGATCAGATCGCTGAACGGGCGGTTCAGAAGATCGTGGACTTCGGCGAGAGTCCAGTCGTGGCGAGGAGTAAGGGACATGAAAGTAAGTTGAGTGCTTGAACGGGACATTATAATTTGCATTAAATCACTCGAATCTCTGTCTGAGATGAAATCCCTATTTGCGTTGTTCTTAGTGCTGGTAATGTCATTATTACCAATGAAGATCAGTGTCGGAAGTGAAGCGGGAACTATTTTGAGGATATTGGATGACGTAGTTGGTCAACAAGCTGAACAGGAACGTCAGACCCGCGAGCAAGAAGAGACGCTTCGCGAACGTGAGCAGGATTTGGAGCGCCGTGAACAAGAATTAGAACGCAGAGAGCGTCAAGTCTATGAACGAGAAACGCTGCTCCGCAAACGTGAACAAGAACTGGAATCCGAGATGCGGCACCGTACAGAGGAATTAAAACGCCGTGAACGAGAATTAGCAGATCAAAAGCGTCAAATCCACAAACAGCAAAATACAGAACACAAATCTTCAATCTCTCGGCAACCAATTCTCCCAGCTCTGACCTCCTCGAAAAAAGTCAACAAGTTTCTTCAAACTGGTAAAGCGTCTTGTGAACTGGCGATGGAATTAGTCCTGTATGACATACCTGGCCCAGGAGGGCATGGGCCAAGACAATTACGTCTACACCACTCAGACTTGGGACATAGGTATGACGATCAGATTGACCTGATTAAAACTATGCAGGCATCACACGTAAGAAAAATCCGAGAACTAATAAAAAGGGTGTATCCAAGTAATGATAACTATATTGGTCCCTTATGGAACTTGTACGCTTGGACGGACAGATGTTGAATAAATAGTTGCGGAGAGAAATCTCCTGGCTCTCAAAGCAAGTTTTAGTTGCTGTCAAATACTCCAGTCTACATACTACTTTTTTCTCCATCCTATAGGCTGGATGTTGCTGAAACAATGCCTGCCCAGACCGCCACCCCGACCCAGACATTGTTGTTGAAGGCCCAGAAACAGGCTTCCGGATTCCGGTCGCGGATCCGCCACATCTGGTTCGCGATCAGCGTAAGGGCTGCCGCCAATCCTCCGTAATAGGCGAGGGGCAGGGAGAGCCGAATTCCGACCAGCAGCAGCGCCAGCAGGAATAGCCCCTGCAGCAGCCCCACCATGAAGAGGTCGGCGGAGCCGAACAGGATGGCGGTGGATCGATTGCCGGCCGCCAGGTCTTCTTCCCGATCCGACATCGCGTACAGCGTGTCGTAGGCGACGACCCACAGCACGGTGGCGATGAACGCGAGCCACCCCCAAGCTTCGGGCCAGCCTCCGGTGTACGCGCTGATGGCCATCGGCACGGCCCAGGCGAAGCTCAGGCCGAGATGCAGTTGCGGCAGGTGATGCCAGCGCTTGGCGAACGGGTAGGTGGCGGCCAGCAGCGCAGCCGGCACGGCCAGCGCCAGGGTCAGCGGGGGCAGCATCAGGGCCAGCCCCAGCGCGCCGGCGAGCAGGGCGGCGGTGACCCACAGCGCCTCGCGCGGTGGAATCTCCTTTTGCGCCAGTGGGCGGTTGCGGGTCCGGTCGACCTGTCGGTCCAGATCCCGGTCCGCATAGTCGTTAATGGCGCATCCGGCCGAGCGCATCAGGATCACCCCCGCAATGAAGATCAGCAGCAGGCGGGTCGCGGGGAGGCCACCGGAGACCAGCCACAGGCTCCACAAGGTCGGCCACAACAGCAGCCAGATGCCGACCGGGCGGTCCAGGCGGATCAGCCGGGCGTAGATTTCGAGCCGGGTTTGGAGAGCGGAAAAGGACCGGGGAGGAGACATTAATTTTGAATTTTTAAGGGCAATACATTATGATAGTGTATGGACATTTCAGATATCTCCGAAGCCTGATGGCCGTCTCGATCGAAGAAGCGCTGACATTTGATGATGTGCTTCTGGTGCCGGGCCACTCAGAAGTCTTGCCGCGGGACGTCGAGCTGACGGCGCGGCTGACCCCGAACATCGAACTCCGCATTCCTTTCATCTCGGCCGCCATGGATACGGTGACCGAGGCGGACCTCGCCATCGCGATGGCCCAGGAAGGCGGATTGGGCGTGGTGCACAAGAATCAGGGCGTCGACGAACAGGCCAAACAGGTGCGACGGGTCAAGAAATTCGAAAGCGGCGTGATCCGCGAGCCCTTGACCATCCATCCGGGCGCCAGCGTGGGCGAGGTGATGGAGTTGACCCGCGCGCACAACATCTCCGGCGTGCCGGTGGTGGACGGCGAGGACCTGGTCGGAATCGTCACGCACCGCGACCTGCGTTTCGAGACGCACTTCGATCAACCGGTGAGCACCATCATGACGCCGAAGGATCGCCTGGTCACGGCGCCGGAGGGGACTAGCCTCGAGGTTGTCCAGGAACTGCTGCGGGAACACCGCATCGAGAAGCTCCTGATCGTGGACCCGGACTTCCACCTGCGCGGGATGGTGACCGTCAAGGACATCCAGAAGTCAACCGACTACCCGAACTCCTGCAAGGACGAGCAGGGCCGGCTGCGGGTCGGCGGTGCGGTGGGCGCCGAGGCGGGAGGCATGGAACGCGTGGAGGCGCTGGTTGAGGCCGGTGCGGACGTGGTGACGCTGGACAGCGCGCACGGACACGCGGAAGGGGTGCTGCAGCGGGTGCGGGAGATCCGTGCCACCCACCCGAATCTGGAGCTGATCGCAGGCAATGTCGCGACCAAGGAGGGCGCTTTGGCGCTGGCGGATGCCGGGGCGAGTGCGGTCAAAGTCGGAGTCGGACCCGGTTCGATCTGCACCACGCGGGTGGTGGCCGGGGTCGGAGTGCCCCAGATCACCGCCATCGGCGACGCCTGCGCGGCCCTGAAGGATCGGGAGATTCCCGTGATTGCGGATGGCGGTATCCGCTATTCTGGCGATGCGGTCAAGGCGCTGGCGGCCGGGGCCTCGACCGTGATGGTCGGCAGCCTGCTCGCCGGCACGAGCGAAGCGCCTGGCGAGGTGGAACTCTATCAGGGCCGGTCGTACAAGCTCTACCGCGGCATGGGGTCGCTTGGCGCCATGCAGCACGGTTCCCGGGAACGGTACTTCCAGGGCGAGGAGCGGGAAGCCTCGAAACTGGTGCCGGAAGGAATCGAGGGACGAGTCCCCTACAAGGGGCCGCTGTCCGATGTACTCCATCAACTGATCGGCGGCGTACGTTCCGGAATGGGCTACGTGGGCGCCCGCACCCTGGGCGAACTGCACAGTCACGCCCGGCTGATCCGGGTGACGCTCGCAGGCCTGCGGGAAGGCCACGCGCATGACGTGCTGATCACCAAAGAGGCACCCAACTACCGGACCGAGATCTAATCGGTGACCGCGGACATCCATTCCGAGCGAATCCTAGTACTGGACTTCGGCTCGCAATATGCTCAATTAATCGCACGCCGGGTGCGCGAAGCCGGCTGCTACTGCGAGATATACGCCTGCGACGCGTCCGGGGAACAAATCCGGGACTTCGATCCCCGCGGCGTGATCCTGTCGGGGGGGCCTGAGACCACCACCGACGAGACCCATCCGCCCGTGCCGGACGCGGTGCTCGACCTGGACGTTCCGGTACTCGGGATTTGCTACGGCATGCAGGCGCTGGCCCGCCGGCATGGCGCCGAGGTGCATGCCGGGCAACGCAGGGAGTTCGGCCTGGCCACCCTGCGCCGCGACGGATCACACCCTTTAATAGAGGCGCTGGGCGAGGGCCCGGAAGCCGAGGTGTGGATGTCGCATGGCGACCATGTGGACACGGTGCCGGAAGGGTTCCGAGTAGTGGCATCCACCGAGAGCGTCCCGATCGCGGCGCTCGCGCACGAGTCGCGCCCCTGGTTCGGCTTGCAGTTCCACCCGGAAGTGACGCATACCCCGGGCGGGCAGCGGTTGATCGAATGCTTCGTGCGGCAGTACTGCGGCTGTCAAGGCCTGTGGGAGGCCAGTGCGATCATCGAGGACCGCATCGAGGCGGTACGTGCGCAGGTGGGGGAAGACGGCGTGGTGCTGGCGCTGTCCGGAGGCGTCGACTCGTCGGTGGTGGCGGCCCTGCTGGCGCGGGCCATCGGAGAACAGCTGACCTGCGTTTTTGTGGACAACGGCCTGCTTCGGGCCGGCGAGGCGGAACAGGTGCGCGAGGCCTTCGCCGAGCATCCAGGCATACAGATGATCCAGGTGGATGCCCGGGAGCGATTCCTGTCCGCCCTGATCGGGGTGACAGACCCGGAGGACAAGCGGAAAGTGATCGGGCGCGAATTCATACACGTGTTCCAGGAGCAGGCCGAACAGCTGACGAACGTGCGCTGGCTGGCCCAGGGCACCATCTATCCGGACGTCATCGAGTCCGCGGCCGCCGCGACCGGCAAGGCGCACCTGATCAAGTCGCACCACAATGTGGGCGGCCTGCCGGAAACGCTGCACCTGAAACTGGTCGAACCTCTGCGTGAACTGTTCAAGGACGAAGTGCGCCGGGTCGGCCGGGCGCTGGGCCTGCCGCAGGAACTGATCGGCCGCCACCCATTCCCGGGGCCAGGCTTGGGCGTCCGCGTCCTGGGCGAGGTGCGCGGCGAATACGTGGAACTGGCGCGCGCGGCGGACCATATCTTCATTGAGGAATTGCGCGCCTGGAATCTGTACGACAAGGTGGCGCAGGCGTTCGTGGTGTTCCTGCCGGTGCGGGCGGTTGGCGTCATGGGCGACGGCCGACGCTACGATTACGTGGTGACCCTGCGCGCGGTGGAGACGCAGGACTTCATGACTGCCCGCTGGGCGCGCTTGCCGGACGAGTTCCTGGATCGGTGCGCACGGCGCATCATCAACGAGATCGACGGCATCGCCCGGGTCTGCTACGACATTTCCGGCAAGCCGCCTGCGACCGTGGAGTGGGAGTGACGGAAGCGGGCGCACTCGACGAAGAGATGATGGGCCGGGCCCTGGAACTGGCGGGACAGGCGGCCGACGCCGGGGAAGTGCCGGTCGGTGCGGTGGTGATGCTGGAAGGCTCCGTGGTCGGCACCGGGCACAACCTCAGCATTGAGCGAAACGACCCCAGTGCGCACGCTGAAATCGTCGCACTGAGAGAGGCTGGACGGAAGGTCGGCAACTACCGTTTGCCGGGCGCCACCCTGTACGTGACGCTTGAACCTTGCCTGATGTGCGTCGGCGCGGCGGTCGCGGCGCGCGTGGAACGGTTGGTCTTTGGTGCCGCAGATCCCAAGGCGGGTTGCCTCGGAGGGGCATATGATGCAGGTGGGCTGACTTTCCTGAATCATCATTTCTCGGTGACCTCGGGAGTCCGCGCGGCGCAGTGCGGAGAATTGCTTCGGGAGTTCTTCCGGGAGCGCCGGTGATGTTGGGGTGTTTCCCTCAAATCCCCCTAGATGGGCCATACTCAACATTAGGTATAATGCGTTTCCGCATCATGCGGATATTCGCGGAAAGCAGATGAGTACGACACCTGTCTCGAACTTTCTACAAGGCTGGAGTTAATGGATACATTCCTCGCGCTATTGCTGGAGCAAGCAAGAAAGAATCCGGATCACCCGGCCCTGCGCACCAAGTGCTTGGGTATCTGGGACACGACCACTTGGGGGCAGGCTTGCGACCAAGTTTCCGTTTTGGCCCAGATGCTGAGCCAGCAGGGCGTCGGGGCAGGAACCCCGTTCGGGGTCTTCGGCCCTAACCGCACCGAAATGTATCTGACCTACCTCGCGGTGCACAGCCTCGGGGGGATCGTGGTGCCGATCGACTCGAACCTGTTCGGCGAGGATCTCAAGCGGCAGGTCCACAGTTCCGACGTTGAACACATCCTCTCATTCGAGCAGCAGCATGTGGATGCCTTGCTGGAGTGTGGGCAGACTTGTGTGAAGAGAATTTTATACATCAATCGGCGGGGCATGGAGAACTACGCTCAGCCGGAACTGATGTCGTTTCCGGAGAGTCTGGAAGGGATTGAGGCTTCAACCGCATTCCTGGAACAGATGGAAGGACAGCGGGACCCGGGTGAGACCGCAACCATCCTGCTCACGTCCGGGACTGGCCGGGCGGAACGTCCGGTCGAATTGTCGCATGGCGCCTTGATTTCCACGGCCCGCAGCATTGCACGGCGTGAAAGGATCACCAAGAAGGACAGCCTGCTGGCGTACCTGCCATTGTCGGTCTCCAGCGACTTCCTGTTTTCCTTTTCTCTGTCCATGGTGACCGGTTGCACCATGAACTGCCCGGAGAGTGACGACACGGTACTGGAAAACATGCAGGAAATCGGCCCCACCATCCTGTTCGGGCCGCCCTACGTCTACAAGTACATCTATACCCACGCCTCCAACCGGATCGAAAGCGCCAAGACGTTCGACACCAAGATCTACAAGGCGGCCCTGCAAGCTGTGATGACGGTCGCTTCCCATCGGGCCGAAGGGGGTAAAGCCACTTTCACCGACTGGTTGCGCTTCATGTTCGCACGCGCCACCACGTTCAGCCCGTTCTGCAACATCTACGGCCTGAGCCGCCTGCGCCTGGCGCTGACCGGCGGCGACGCAATCTCGCCGGAGGTATTCAACTTCTTCCGGGCGATCGGCATTGACCTGCGTGAGACGTACGGACAGGTTGAAGGCTGCGCCTGCGTGACTCTGCAATCGTCCGAAGACTGGAATTCAGATTCGGTCGGTCAGCCGCTCGATGACACGGAAGTGCGCATTGAAGATGGCGAGATCTGGTTCCGCGGGCCGGGCCAGATGAAAGGAATCTACAAGAACCCCGAGGCAACGGCCGACAGCATCAAGGACGGCTGGGTGCGGACTCATGACGCCGGCCATCTGGACGATCAGGGGCGCCTCCATGTGCACGGGCAGATCGCCCGCACGGGCAAGCTGGGCGATGGCGGTGCGTTTGCGCCGGATATGTTGGAAACCCTCCTGCGCTCCTTTGAATACATCAAGCAGGCGATTGTCGTCGGGGAAGGCCGGGATTATCCGGTCACCATCGTGACGGTTGACGGCACGATTACCCGCACCTGGGCGGACCGGCGCAGTTTGCGTTATACGGGCTACGCCGACCTGTCGGCTCACGCTTCAGTGCAGGAATTGGTGCGCGAATATATCCAGACAGTGAATGAGCGCCTCGCGGAAGACCCGGAAACCTCCGGCATGCAATTACGCCGCTTCGCTGTCCTGAACCGTGAATTCATGGCCTCGGCCGGCGAAGTGACGCCGACCCGGAAGGTACGCTGCCATGAAGTAGAGGAGAAGCACCGGGGTCTGATCAACGCGCTGTACAGCGACGCGTTAGAGTACACTTATACTGATCCGGTGGACGAGGAACCCTACACCGTGCCCTTGGGGAACGTTTGAAATGGCTTCTGGAAATTCGATCCTGCAAATTGATGACATTAATCTGGCGTTCGGCGGTGTAACCGCGCTGAACGGCATCAGTTTCGATGTGGCGGAAGGCGAGATCTGTGCGGTCATCGGCCCCAATGGCGCTGGCAAGAGTTCCATGCTGAACGTCATCAACGGCGTCTACGTTCCGCAGTCAGGCCGAGTCATCTTCAGGGGGCAAGACTGCACCCAGATGCGACCCAGGCAGATTGCCAAATTGGGCATGGCGCGAACATTCCAGAACATCGGGCTTTTCCAAGGCATGACCGTATTGGAGAACATTCTGACTGGCCGCAGCCTGAAGATCCGTTCGACCTGGATCGAACAGGGCCTCAACATCGGCCGCGCCCGGCGCGAAGAAGTGGAAAACCGCGCACTAGTTGAGGAAGTCATCGAATTCCTGCACCTGCAGAGCATCCGGAAGACACCGGTCGGCAAGTTGCCGTACGGCCTGCAGAAACGCGTTGAGTTGGCCCGGGCCTTGGTGGCCGAACCGACCTTGCTACTGCAGGACGAACCGATGACCGGCATGAATCTGGAAGAGAAGAAAGACATGTCCTGCTTCGCGCTTGAGATCAATCGCGAGTACGGGACCACCATTGTGCTGATCGAGCACGACATGAGCGTGGTGATGGATATTTCCGATCATGTGGTGGTGCTGGACTATGGCGCGAAAATCGGGGACGGCACTCCGGATGAGGTCAAGAACAACCAGGAAGTCATCGATGCCTATCTGGGCGTGACGCACTGAGGGAACGAGCATGGATTTCGACTGGGTCTTTTTCATCGAGCTGATTGTCGGCGGGCTGATGTCCGGCGTCATGTACTCGCTGGTGGCGATCGGCTTTGTGTTGATCTACAAGTCCTCCGGGATCTTCAACTTCGCGCAGGGCACCATGCTGCTGTTTGCGGCGTTGACTTTCGTGAAGCTGACCGAGGGCAGCGTGAACTTCTGGGTGGCGCTAGCCGTCACGATGGCCACCATGGTGGTGTTCGGGATTCTCGTCGAGCGGTTCATGATGCGCCCGCTGGCCAACCAGTCTTTGCTATCGCTGTTCATGGCAACGGTCGGCCTGGCGATCTTGATCGAGGGCATGTCCCAATATATCTGGGATTCCGCCATTCATGGCCTGCAGCTGGCAGACTTCTTGGATCTGGCCCTGCTGGATCCAGTCAATATGACGGTTTTCGTCGTCGACTACATTGATTGGCTGGACATTCTGATCTCCAAATTCGATGTCTTTGCCACGATTGTGGCCGGCACCATGATTCTGGTACTGGCAGTCTTTTTCCAGAAGACCCGAACCGGGATGTCGCTGCGCGCCGTCTCCGACGACCACTTGGCGGCCATGGCGGTCGGTATCCCGCTGTCCCGGGTGTGGGCACTGGTGTGGGCCGTGACCGGCATCATCGCGCTGATCGCGGGTCTGCTGTGGGCCGAGCGGGTTAGCGTGTCGTTCACGCTGGTGGAGGCGGTACTCAAGGCGTTGCCGGTAATCCTGATCGGGGGCCTGACCTCGATTCCTGGCGCCATTGTCGGCGGCCTGATCATTGGGGTCGGTGAAAAAATGGGTGAGATTTATCTGGGCGACTTGATGGGCGTGCAAGGCATCGAGACCTGGTTCTCCTACTTCATCGCCTTGGTTTTCCTACTGTTTAAACCTTCCGGGCTGTTCGGGCTGAAAGCCATCGAGAGAGTTTAGCCATGATTTATCGCGAAACCGGCACATTCAGCACCAGCTATATCGAGGATCGGAAACTCTTCCCGATTCCTTTCGACAAATGGGCGATGGGCGTGTTCCTGTTGTTCATGGTATTCGTCGTGCCCCTTATCGCCAGCGACTATTGGCTGGCTGCCCACCTGATCCCGATCCTGGCCTACGGCTGTGCCGCACTCGGCCTGAACCTCCTCACCGGCATGACCGGGCAGTTGTCGCTCGGCACGGCGGGCTTCATGTGCTTTGGCGCATTCTTTACGTTCAACATCATGCTGCGCAGCCCGGAATGGATGAATCTGCCGCTGGCAATGGTGTTGGCAGGTTCGGTGACCGGCGTGATCGGCGTCATTTTCGGCCTACCCAGCATCCGGATTAAAGGCTTCTATCTGCTGGTGTCGACGCTGGCGGCGCAATATTTCGCGCTGTGGTTCTTCCGCTCCTACCCGTACTTCCTGAACTATGCGACGGCCACGGTCACCCTGCCGGATCATCACTTCGACCTCTTCGGGATCGGGGATGCCTTCGGCGTGGATATGGCTAGCTTTGAGGCCAAATACCTGCTGTCCCTCGGGATTGTCTGCGCACTCGCGCTATTTGCCAAGAACCTTATGCGAAGTTCGACCGGACGAAATTTCATGGCGGTCCGCGACATGGACATCGCAGCCAGCGTGATCGGCATCCCTGTGATACGCACCAAGATGCTGGCGTTCTTCGTCAGTTGCTTCTATTGCGGCGTGGGCGGAGCGCTGTTCTGCTACGCCTACCTGCAGGTGCTTGGGATTCGCACCTTCGAGATGAACCGCTCGTTCGAGATCCTGTTCATGGTGATTATCGGCGGGCTCGGCTCGATCGCCGGGTCGTTCTACGGCACTGTCCTGGTGTACGAGTTCCCGATCCTCTTTTCCTGGGCAGGCGACTACCTGTTAGGCGGGGCATTCGACACTGCGGTGGTGGACAACGTCGCCAAGATCTTATATGGCATCCTGATTATCGCGTTGCTGATTCGCGAACCGGGTGGACTGGCCGCGCTGTGGCTGACGGCCAAGCAGAAACTGCGAACTTGGCCATTTCCGCACTGACCTGTGCCGGACCCGGAGCAGTGAAATCTAATTCCTTGATTTTTCAAGATTACTCGCGAATTTTCCTCAGCATACTTGCTAAAAGGGAAGTTTGGGTGTAAAACGGGCTTGCTGAAAAGCAGTTAACTGCAAGCTATAACTAAAAAGCCTCTTATAGGAGGGCAAAAGAAATTATGAAAACCAAAATTTGGATAACGGGTCTCGCTATGGCTACCGCCATGTCCGTAACCGCTCCAGTGATGGCCGAAGGGGACGTCTACATTCCCATGCCGGTCTATCGAGTGGGACCGTACGCGACAGGTGGCACCGGCTACTTCGGTGGAATCATCGATTACTACACATTGATGAACATGAAGGAAGGCGGTGTTGGTGGCATGAATATCATCTGGAATGAGTGTGAGACCAACTACAACGACCAGAAGGGCGTGGAGTGTTATCACCGGCAGAAAGAATTCCAGGGCAAACAAGCTCTGTTTTTCGATCCTCTGTCCGTGGGTATTTCCACCTCTCTAGTCGCGCAGGGCCGTAAGGACAAGATCGCTATCATCGCGGTCAACCACGGTCGTACCGAAGGTCAGCGTGGAGACGTCTTCCCGTACTACTTCATGCCAGGTATTAACACCTATGACGAGCATTCCATCATCACGGCCTACATCGGCCAGTTGGAAGGCGGCATGGAGAATCTGGCGGGCAAGAAGATTGTCCTTCTGTTCCACGGTTCAACCTATGGCCGTGAGGCAGTTGAATTCACGCACATGCTTTGCGAGAAGCATGGTTGCTCATCTGAAGCGATCGAAGTTCCTCACCCGGGCAACGAGCAGACTTCACAGTGGCTGAAAATCCGCCGCTCGAAGCCTGACTACGTGGTGCTGCGCGGTTGGGGTGTAATGAATCCGGTGGCTATGCAGACTGGTGTCCGCATGGGCTTCCCGATTTCCAACCTGATCGGTAACATTTGGAGCAACGACGACGGTGACGTGAAGCCGGCTGGCTCTTCCGCCAACGGTTATCAGGCCATCACCACGCACCCGACGGGCCGCGTGGCTAAGGTAATTGACGAGATCGTTGCAAACCTGTATGAGCAGGGCAAGGGTGACCTGGAAGACAAATCCCGCATCGGTTCCAACTACTGGAACCTCGGCGTGATGGCTGGTGTCATTCACTTGGAAGCGGTTCGTGTCGCTCAGGCTCGTTTCGGGGCTGACGTCAACTCCGCTCAGGTACGCTGGGGCTTTGAGAACCTGAACCTGGATACTGCACGCCTGACCGAGTTGGGCGCTAACGGTCTAGTTCCGGAGATCAAAACCAACTGCATGGACCATGTAGGCGGCCACCAGGCCAAATTCATGCGGTGGGTGTATGCCGAGACGAAGTGGGAAGTCGCAAGTGACTGGATTGACGGTGACGTTGAGCTTTCTCAAGCCATCATCGATGCCAAAGCGGAAAACGCAATCGCAAACGAGGGGATTACCCCGCGTGATTGCAACGACCCCGCACAGCGCGACGACTTCGAAGTCTAATTCGGAGCGGTTTGTATTTGAGGGACGGCGGGGGGCAACCCCCGCCTGACCTCTTCCCCCTCCGGGGGGTGATTTGGCAAAAGGTTGCCTCTGACGCCAAGCGTGCTTCGCTTCGCCTCAGACTCAGCCCCATACGACTGGAACTAGAATCATGACTGATGTCTTGCTATCAATCAACAATATCGAAGTCACCTATGCCCGGGTGATTCTGGCTTTGCGCGGCATCAGTCTGCAGGTAAAGAAAGGTGACATCGTTTCGTTGCTGGGCGGCAACGGAGCAGGCAAGACGACAACCCTCAAGGCATGTTCCAACCTGTTGCCGGCTGAACGCGGACAGATCAGCAAGGGTTCGATTGAACTTATGGGCGAAGACACTGCGGGAATGAGCGCATACGATCTGGTGAAAGGCGGTGTCTCGCAGGTGCTGGAAGGGCGACACTGCTTTGCACACCTGACGGTGGAAGAGAACCTGATGACCGGCGCATTCATCCATGAAGACCGAGCTCAGGCGAAAAAGGACCTTGAATTGGTCTATGAATATTTTCCGCGCATCAAAGTACGCAGGAAAAGCGAGGCTGGCTACACCTCTGGCGGGGAGCAGCAGATGGTCGCCATCGGTCGGGCCTTGATGTCGCGCCCGAAGCTCATTCTGCTTGACGAACCGTCCATGGGTATTGCCCCGCAGCTGGTTGAAGAGGTCTTCGAAATCGTACAGAGCCTCAACAAGAATGAAGGGGTGAGTTTCTTGGTTGCCGAGCAGAACGCCAGGATCGCGCTTAACTATGCGACCGAAGCCTATGTGGTTGAAAACGGGCGAGTCATGCTGCACGGTCCCTCCAAGGAACTGATGGGGCGGTCAGATGTGCAGGAGTTGTATTTGGGAGCCTCAACCGACGAGGGTGGTGAAAGTTTCCGCGACGTAAAGCATTATCACCGGCGGCGGCCTTCGTTCGCCTGATACAGATCCTTTTTGCCGCGAACGGGTTCGTGCCCAATTTCCATTAGCGGAAAAGTCGAAATTCGGTTATTCTAGGAACCGTACCAATTGAACATCATGATGAAGATTTCGCGCGATTTCTCCTCTCCCGACACGGCGACGCGCCGTGTTGCTCTGCTTCGGGCTGCTTTCCTCCTGCCGCGGTAGCGGCATGATTTACTACTTTGACAATTGATTTGGCGCATAAAACGCCTGACACCAACAAGTTGACCCCATGCCCTTGAAACAAGGGGCCAAAGCCAAGGGAAAATCCAGAAATGGACAAGTTGATCATTTTTGACACCACGCTTCGGGATGGCGAGCAGAGTCCCGGGGCTTCCATGACGCGAGACGAAAAACTAAACATCGCTCGTGCCTTGGAAGGAATGCGTGTCGATGTTATTGAAGCCGGGTTTCCGATCGCAAGTCCGGACGAGTTCGAATCCGTGCGGCGAATCGGCCAAGAGGTGACTGACAGCACCGTTTGCGGATTGGCGCGCGCCCTGGACAAGGACATCGATCGGGCGGCCGAGGCACTGAGGGCGGCTGCGCGCCCGCGCATCCATACCTTCATCGCAACCTCCCCGATTCATATGGAACAAAAGCTCCGCATGCAACCGGAGCAGGTGGTAGAACATGCCGTAGCCGCGGTAAAACGGGTCCGGCAATATACTGATGATGTGGAATTCTCTCCCGAGGATGCCGGGCGGTCGGACCGGGATTTCCTCTGCCGGGTCATCGAAGCGGTGATCACGGCCGGGGCGCGGACCATCAACATTCCGGATACCGTGGGATACAGCCTTCCATTCCAATTCGGCGAGTTGGTCGGAGAGTTAATCGAACGGGTCCCGAATTCGGATCAAGCTGTGTTTTCGGTGCACTGCCATAACGACTTGGGCTTGGCCGTTGCCAATTCCCTGTCCGCAGTACGCCATGGTGCCCGCCAAGTCGAATGCACCATCAACGGCTTGGGGGAGCGGGCCGGAAATGCCTCGCTCGAGGAAATCGTCATGGCCGTGCGTACGCGGCAGGACGTATTCGATTGCGATAGCGAGGTCGACACCACCCGGATCGTTCCAACGTCGCGCTTGGTTTCCAGCGTGACCGGATTCCCGGTGCAGCCAAACAAAGCGATCGTGGGGGCCAATGCATTCGCGCACGAATCCGGCATTCATCAGGATGGGGTGCTCAAATATCGCGAGACGTATGAGATTATGCGTGCTCAGGATGTGGGCTGGTCCGACAATCGGATCGTTTTGGGCAAACATTCCGGACGACGCGCTATCATGGATCGCATCCAGAAACTTGGCCTCAGAATCGGGGACGACGAGATGGATGCTTTTTTCGCCCATTTCAAGGGGCTGGCAGACCGAAAACATGAGATCTATGATGACGACCTGAGGAGGCTGGCGCTGATGGAAACAGAGGCGACAGACGAGGAGGTCTACCAATTGGTCGATCTTGAGGTAACCTCGAAAATAGGTACGACGCCTGTGGCACGGGTCACCTTGGCGCAGGGCAGCAAGCAGTTCGAGGGAGAAGCCTCCGGGGGCGGACCGGTGGACGCCTCATTCCGCGCTATTGAAAACATCGTCAACTCGGAGTCCGAATTGCAGCTGTATTCGGTCAACAACATCACGACCGGAACAGATGCCCAGGGAGAAGTTACCGTTCGCCTGCGGAAGAACGGCATGGTGGTCAACGGGCAAGGCGCCCATACGGATATCGTCATTGCTTCCGCACACGCGTACCTGAACGCACTAGGCAAGTTGATTCGGGAATCAGGGCGAATGCATCCGCAACTGGACCATATATAACGTGGGATTCGATGTCGAACGGCAGAACCACACCCAGCGACGCGCATCTTAAGGAGCTGGGCTTGGGCCAATGGCGCCATCGGGATTCGAATGAGATGGAAGAATCAGGGAACGAAGCAGGGGAAACGAATGCTCCGACAGCTGGAGTCGCGGGAAACGTGGAAGAGGAGAAAATCAGTACCACGACGCTGACGCTGAACGCCGAAGGACGGTATTTGCGTCAATGGCGGATCGTACGCAAGGAGGTTTCGGAGTGTGTCCTGTGCGAATTGCACCGGACTCGAAAGAACACAGTCTTCGGGGTAGGGGCCGAAGACGCAGACCTTATGCTGATTGGCGAGGCGCCGGGGGCGGATGAGGATGCCCAAGGAGAACCATTCGTCGGCCGCGCTGGGAAACTGTTGGATAGCATGCTGGCAGCGATTGGAATGAGCCGGGAACGCGTATTTATCGCAAATATTCTGAAGTGCCGCCCGCCAAACAACGAAAACCCGACACCGAATGAGGCGGAGAAATGTCGACCGTATCTGAATCGCCAGATCGAATTGATCCAGCCCAAGGCAATTTTGGCGCTGGGGGCTGTAGCAGCCCATAATCTTTTGGACGTGGAGACGCCGATCGGTCGGTTGCGCGGGGCTGTCCATGAAATGTCAGGATCTGGGATTCCTGTGATTCCGACTTATCACCCGGCCTACCTGTTGCGCCGCCCCCAAGGCAAAGCCCAGGCGTTCGAAGACCTTATGCTATTGTGCGACTTGCTTGAGGATTTGGGCGTCTCGACCACGTAGTCGAAAAAGGCCAAAGTAGTCACTTCTGACGCGGCTCCTCTTCAAAAAATCTGTTTTCTATATGTTTATAAGGTACTAAATTTATATATTTGATATTGCATGTATTACTTTCTGATCTAGACTCTCTCAATTTCGCTCAGATCCTTGCGGCACACTCCCTGGGCGTAGCAGTGCTTACAGGCTTCCTCATTCCCGTTGGCTGGCATTCCGCCCCGCGCATACAGATTCTGGAATACGTCATGTAGCCGGGCGTGCACTTTCCGGCTGAGGTCTGAAAGATCCTTTCCACTCAGAGAAGTCAGCGGGATATCTTTCTGGGAGGCTTGGCTCAGCCACCAGTATTCCGCCCGCTGGATGGATTCCGCCATCAACGCATAGCTGGGCAATTGGACCTGTTCTCCGTTTTGCACCTCATCCTTGGAAATTTTGTGAGTGCCGGTTTTATAGTCGATTACGACCCAATCGCCATTTTCGTCTTGATCCACCCGGTCAATGCGTCCGTCCAGCACCAGGTTTTCATCGATTTTGCATTCCATCACTTGCTCGCTTTCAATAGGGGCTTGATGATTTTCCATGGATTTCTGACGCTGAACATAACGTCGGGCAATGGTCTTCCATCGCTCGAGGAATACGATGTTCGAAGGACTCGGGGCAAGTTGCTCCATAAGATGCTCACCAATTTCCCGCAACAAGCTAAGCGCGGAAGCCTCGTTTTCGGCGATTCGACCTGGCCAAGGCCCCGGAGCACCGGAAATCCCCGTGTGAAAGGCCTCCAGGCACCGATGGACGTAGCCTCCAAACTCCAGATTGTCCATTTCCTCGCGGATGATGTCGGCTTCCCGAATGCGTAGCATGTACCGGACATAGAAACGATACGGGCAATCGACCAGAGCTTGGTGTCCGCTGGCTGAGATCCGATTCGGCAGCAATTCCCGGCGGACAGAGGGATTGGGCATGACATCAAGGGCAGGTTCACGGGTTTGGAGGCCAGGAGGGCGCACCCAGGCGTCCGGGTGCAGACTGAGTACAGGCAGAGAGAGTTCTTTGAGTGAAGTTCCGTAAACCAAGCGGTGAAATACGGCGACCTGAGTCCACCAGCTGCTGGGCAAGAGCGGTTCGTCCTGATCAGTCTTCTGGTAGGTCAGGAGAACCTGTCCGGAGGACAAAATCAGGGACAGGAATCTCTGAAGACCTAATTTTCTCAGTTCGGCGCAGGTTGGCAACCCCAAATCGCTGCGCACCGAGTCGTTGAAGACGAGAAAGGAGGAATCCGTACCCGGATAGTGGCGGGAGTCCATCCCGGCGACGATCAGGCAATCGAAGCGAGTCAGGTGGGCTTGGCCCAGATTGATCAAAGAGACCGCGCTCTGGGATGATTTTCGCCGATAGTTATGCTGTTCCAATGCCCGGCGCAGCAAGGCGCGCCACTGGGATTTGGGCAGTCGCGTTTCGTTTTGTTCCAACTGGAAATACATCCGGTCCAGTTCCGATAGCACTTTTTCTCCGACCTCATCATCGGCCAGGCCAGGCCGACAACCTAGCGAATCCAAGCTTTTCAGCAACGCTTCCATGTATTCTCTGCCGGTTGGCTGGTCTTGAAGTGCCAGAAGGGGGCGAGAGGCTTCCTCGACCTGATCCAGAAAATCCAGCCATTCAGGTTCTTCTTCCGCAATTTTCCGATAGTTCTGCAAGCCACCGTGAATATTGTTTCGATGCAGCGATTGCTCAAAATCCCCAACTTGGTTCAAGTGGTCGGGAGATGCCGTCAAACGCACGAATGGCGATTTAAGGATGTCCAGCAGCGCCAAATAGTGAAAATCCTGATCCAAGCATTCGAGCCATCGTTCGATTGTGCTGGCGGCGCTGGTGGTGGACAGGGCCCAACCGGCATAGTCCTGAATCTGAATGCCGGCACGCTCCAGCAAGGCGCGTACCCGGCGCGCCAGCTTACGGTCCTCCGTGACCAATCCAATGTTTCGGTGCCCCTCGTTCAGCCAGCGCCGGATCTGGATGTCGATTCCGCGGGCGTGAGGCTCCGCCTGTTCGGCAATGAAAGTGAAGAGCCGGCCTTTCAAGGGATCTTCGGGGTGATCCGCGCGGCAGGCACGTGCGCGTTCCACTACGGTGGCTTGTTCACACGCAAAGGCTTCCTCTAAGACGGCAGCGTAGGGGGGGCATGGGCTGCTTGCAGGAAGTGGGTCCGTATCCAGCGGAATAAGGGCCTGCGGACGGGTGAGAATGGAAACCGGAACCTCCTCGCCCATCCGTGTCAATGCTTCAATTTCGGCGCGCGTGAGCCGGTCATGCCCGCAAACGTAGATGGCTTCCGTTTCCGGGGGAAGGCGGAGACGCCGCAAGGCTTCGCGGTAGCATTTCCCGGAACTGAGGAGATCTCCTGAGTCTTCGCTCCAAGCGGTCCAGAGAAGATGGATGATGCGAGCTTCATCGCCCAACTGATCGGGCGGTTTACCTTCAATACGGTAGGCCTCCTGTAGCTGAGACGTTAACTCTTCCCGGTCTGACGGCAACGAGGTTTCGTTGAGCCATAGTTGATCGAACAGGCTCATCATTTCGCGGGCCACGGACCAAGAGTCTGCCTGGCTCAGGGCCCGGAGGACTTTATTTTGATGCAGGACCTCTACTAGGTCCAATAGCTCGGACAGGTGGTTTTCCGAACCGCTGTATGGGCTGTTTTGGTGCGCCCACAACGGAAAGGGGAGAATGGGTGGAAGTAGCAGTCCTTGGTGTCCTCGCTGCTCGGCGCGATGCATTAGTTCCGAGCGCAAAGCCCGACCCGAGGTGGCGTTCGGCGTCAGGATCGCGAGATTGGTTAGATCCGGAAGGGTTTCCGCATGGCGCTCCAGGATGACTTCGGCGCAATAATCGCCCAGCGGGACATGCAGGGGGCAGACAGTCCGTCTCATTAGAGATCAAGCAGTGTTTTCTTCCCGGGTTTGCCGCGCCACTCGTCCGCATCGGGCGGAGGAGGCTTCTGGCGGCTGATTTCCGGCCATTCCCCAGACAGGTCGGCGTTGATCTGGATGAATTCCTGTTGATCCTCAGGAACATCTTTTTCAGGCACGATGGCATCGATTGGGCATTCCGGCACGCACAAGGCGCAGTCGATACACTCTTCCGGATCGATCACCAGGAAATTCGGACCCTCATGGAAACACTCAACGGGGCAGACTTCCACGCAGTCGGTGTATTTGCATTTGATGCAGTCTTCAAGAACGACGAAAGTCATGGGTCAGGCAGGATTACGCATGAAATTTGGAGTGCGGACAGTATATCGGATTGCTAGGGCTTAGAGTCCGTAAGCAGATAAATAGCTCTTCGCGGAAGTGTGCGGAAAGTCCCGAAAGGTCTCTCGCCATGGCGTCTGCCGCAGGTCTCGCGCAGGTTCCTGTAACACCTGGTTTTCCAAGGTGGGGTTGGCGGGTGAGGAGGGCTGGCCTACAAGCGTTTCCGACTATGGCCAAGAATCTTTCGCCGGCCTGGCCGAAGAGAATGAAAGGCGGAGCGAATTCGCCGTGAGCGTGCTCGCGACAGACCAGAGCATGATGAGATTCCATACAAAACCGCGATGCGCCAGATAAATCTTGAGAAAACAAATATTTCAGCGAAGAGAGGAGGAGCTGCAAGTTACTCGCGTTTAAATAGGGTACTATGATGTGCCAGAAGCGCACATGCCGATTGGAGGCATGCATGTGCTTAGAGCTGGGATCATTGGCCGATAGGGGATCCTTTCTGTGCGTCAAGCGTCTTTGTCTGGTTTGTCACCCACCGAAGCAGCCGTGGCAAGGATGGCCATGAGCAATACGGAGGAGAGGGGGGCCGTATTTACGCGACGCGAAGTAGTCGACTTTATACTTGATCTAACCGGATATGCTGCCCACAAGACACTCTACAAGCAGTGTCTCCTTGAGCCTTCTTTCGGCAATGGGGATTTTCTTCTTGCGGCTGTAGAACGCCTTCTGCAGGCTTGGCGTAATCGAGAGGGCACTCTGCCGCAATTGACGGACGCGATTCGTGCGGTCGAGTTGCACAACGATTCTTTTCAACAAACCCGAAACCGACTGGATGACCTTCTTGCCCAAGGGGGCTTCTCTCTGGAAACTCGGTCTGATTTATTAGAAAGCTGGCTGATTCAAGGCGATTTTCTGCTGGAAACCCTTCCCGATTGTTTTCATTATGTAGTTGGAAATCCCCCATATATTCGGCATGAAGCAATTCCCGCCGAATTGATGACAGAGTATCGGCATCGATTCCGAACCATCCATGACCGTGCAGACATTTACATCCCCTTTATAGAAAAATCTCTATCTCTCTTGCGTGAGGGCGGGACATTGGGGTTCATTTGTTCCGATCGCTGGATGAAAAACCGCTACGGAGCCCCGTTACGCAAGTGGGTGGGCGAGAGCCACCATTTGAAGTTTTATGTAGACATGGTGGACACCCCGGCATTCCATTCCGAAGTGACCGCTTATCCGGCAATAACCGTGATCTCCAGGGCTCCAGCAGGTTCGACCCGTGTGACCCGTAGGCCCGAGATCGAAGCGGGCAATCTGGCGGCTTTAGCCAGAGAAATGTTGGCGAAAAAAGCCCCAAAACGCGGAGATATCGAGGAGATCTCAGCGGTCGCAACTGGGGCCGATCCTTGGATTCTGGATTCACTGGATCGTTTGGAGGTCGTGCGCCGTCTTGAACACGAATTTCCAACACTAGAGGAGGCAGGCTGTAAAGTCGGCATCGGAGTCGCTACAGGCGCAGACAAGCTCTATGTTGCGCCATTCGATGAACTTGACGTGGAAGTAGACCGAAAATTGCCTCTCGTGACCACCCGCGACATTCGCTCGGGAGAAGTACGCTGGCGTGGAGACGGTGTCATCAACCCTTTCGACGACGAAGGCAATTTGGTTTCCCTAGGTCGCTATCCCAAGCTGAGTGCCTACCTGAACGGCTTCGGGGACGCATTGAGAAAACGTCATATCTCACAAAAGAATCCCAATAATTGGTACCGGACGATCGACCGCATCGACCCGACCTTGGCCAGCAAACCGAAACTTCTTATTCCAGACATCAAAGGGGAGGCTCATGTCGTTTATGAAGATGGGCGGTACTATCCCCACCACAACCTTTACTACATCACATCAGACGAATGGAACCTCCGGATATTGCAGGCTGTTTTGCTTTCCGGTATTGCTAAATTATTCGTAGGTGCCTACTCGACGAAAATGCGTGGCGGATACCTTCGCTTCCAGGCGCAATACTTGAGACGCATTCGTATCCCATTCTGGAAGGACGTGCCAAAAAACCTGAGGAAAAAACTCGCAACTGCAATTGAACGCGGGGATATCGATAGCCGCAACCAAGCAGTCTTTGAGTTATACGGAATAAAGAAGACCGAACGATTCGCTTTTGATACTAACGGAAGGTGATTGACCATGCCTCTTGATCTTGCGAACTACGAGCCCAAAGCCCGACGTGCTGTTCAAGTGTTCTGGGCTAGCCGCGAGAAGGCTCGACAGCGGCAAATTAGTACCGGAAAAGCCGACCAAGGGGAGCGGGCCGGTGTGACGGCCGGGAAAAACATGGACGGTTTTGTGGCCTTAATGGAAGAACTGGTCTATCGAAATGGGCTGTCCGACGCGGTCGTATTGCATGAAGGCCGTGTCTTGACTCTTCCTGGCTACTTTCGGCCCACCAAGCTTTGGGATTTTCTGGTATTTCGGAATGATCGATTAATCGCGGCCCTGGAGTTCAAATCACAAGTCGGACCTTCATTCGGCAATAATTTCAACAATCGAACGGAAGAGGCAATCGGATCCGCCGTAGATCTATGGACCGCATACCGGGAAGGATCTTTCGGGGAACAGCCGCGTCCTTTCCTTGGTTGGTTGATGTTGCTGGAAGATGCGCCCAAATCACGTACGCCGGTTAAGAACCAGTCTCACCATTTCCCGGTTTTCGACGATTTCCGCGACACCACCTATGCGGGTCGATATCACATCTTGTGTAAAAAACTCATCCAGGAGCAGTTGTATTCCTCCGCGTGTCTGCTGACGTCTCCCCGGGACGCTGTGGACAGCGGCAAATACTCGGAAATGGGCGAAATGACGAGCTTGGGTACTTTTGTGACAGAGTTTGCTGGTCATATAGCTGCTGAAGCAGCGAGAAAGCAATAACGTGGTGGAGGTGGCGGGAATCGAACCCGCGTCCGGCAGTTCATCCTCTTCGGCCCTACATGCTTAGCACCGTCTTTAGTCTTATGGTCAACACCCGACGGACAAGGCCCGATGACCACCAGCCTGCATGTTGAATTTAACCTTTCAGCTCCAGACAGACCGAACGGCGATCTTGTGTAGTCGACATCCATATCGGGGTCCACAAGCATCTCCCGAAAGGATGACTAACCGGGATTAAGCGGCTAGTGCGTAGTTGTCGTCGTTGGCAACTATTTTTTCGCAACCCTTTTTTACGAGGTCGTTGCCGCCTCGGCATGCGCCTTGGATTCAGTAACCGCCGTCGAAGCCAGGTCACCCCCAAGTCATCTCTGGTCATTATACGGGATAATACGATGTAGAGTTCCCTGCCTGCCAGCACGAACCGATCCGCCAACCATCGCATTCATGCCCGTTCGCTCCTATCCCGGCGGCCAAGCGCTGACCGATTATTCCCGCCACCGGCTCAATGACCGATTGCGGGCGCACGGCGACGGACAGGTTGTCGGTGCGCGTTTCCTGCATTTTGCTGACTGTGAGCGTGCTTTGGAGCCAGCAGAAGAGAAAACCCTTGCAGAATTGCTGGATTACGCACCTGCCGCGGCTGAGCTGGACTCCAGCCTGTCTATTCTCGTCGTTCCACGGCTCGGCACAATCTCTCCGTGGTCCAGCAAGGCAACCGAAATTATCCGGAATTGCGGACTGACGGCCATCCTGAGAGTGGAGCGGGGAGTTGAATATCGCCTGCAGGGGGTAGATCATGCCTCTCCGGAACAGGTTGCCTTACTACACGACCGGATGACTGAGTCAATCCTGCCTCATCCGGAGCAATGCGACGAACTTTTTGCACACCTGGAACCGACCCCGCTTGATCGGATTTCCTTGGGTTCCGAACCCGCCCAAGCATTGCACACGGCCAACCAGACGTACGGCCTGGCACTCTCCGAAGCGGACATCGAATACCTGATCCAGGCCTATGGCCGGCTTGGACGGGATCCGACGGATGCCGAATTAATGATGTTCGCCCAGGTGAATTCAGAGCATTGCCGGCACAAGATTTTCAACGCCTGTTGGATGATTGACGGAAAATCAATGCAAAACAGCCTGTTCGAGATGATCCGGCATACGCATGCGGTGTCTTCCGACGGAACCTTGTCTGCCTACCACGACAATGCCGCGGTACTCGATGCGGGTCGCGGCAGGCGACTGGCGGTGGATCCGGAGACCCGTTCGTGGAACACCGTGGACGCTGACTACGGGATTGTCATCAAGGTGGAAACCCACAACCATCCGACAGGCATTTCACCGTTTCCAGGAGCTGCGACCGGGAGTGGCGGGGAAATCCGCGACGAGACCGCCTGCGGCCGGGGAGGGCGTCCGAAAGCAGGTCTGTGCGGGTTCACCGTATCGAATCTCAATTTAGACACCTGGCCGCGCCCCTGGGAAGACCCCTCCCGAGAGCATCCGCCTCGCATGGCTCGTCCACTGGAGATCATGATCGAGGGGCCGATTGGAGCGGCTTCCTTCAACAACGAATTTGGGCGTCCATGCCTCACCGGCTATTTCCGTACCTTGGAGGGCGAGGTGCTTACGCCCGCAGGGCGCAAGATGTTCGGCTACCACAAGCCCATCATGATCGCAGGGGGTGTCGGCAGCATCCGCGCCGACCATGTGCAGAAGCAGCCGATTCCCGAAGGAGCCCTGATCGTGGTCTTGGGGGGACCCGCCATGTTGATCGGCTTGGGGGGTGGAGCTGCATCGTCACAGCATACGGGAGCCAGTGACGAAGGGCTGGATTACGCCTCGGTACAACGCAGCAATCCCGAAATGCAACGCCGTGCCCAAGAGGTCATCGAGCAATGTACGGCGCGGGGGGTGGATAACCCGATCCTGTCTGTGCACGATGTGGGGGCCGGAGGGCTCTCCAATGCCATTCCGGAGCTAATCGACGGGGAACCGGGCGGGGCCGGACTGAATCTGCGGGAGATTCCTTGCGCCGACAGTGGAATGTCGCCACGGGAAATCTGGTGCAACGAATCCCAAGAGCGCTACGTGTTGGCGATCCGGGAAGAGGCGCTTGATGATTTTGCCGAAATATGCCGGAGGGAACGGTGCCCGTTCGCGACAATCGGGAAAGCGGCGGCAGATGGACAGTTGCATCTGGCCGACCCACGCTTCGGTGAAGCTGCCGCAGACGTGCCCTTGTCGTTCCTGTTTGGGGAATCCTCCAGAATGGACATGACCGTCCCCTCGGTGAACTGGCCGGATGTGCCGCTTGATTTACAGGGCATCGACCTATCGGAAGCGGTACAGCGGGTGCTGACGTTGCCCAGTGTGGGCTCAAAGGCATTCCTGATCACTATCGGGGACCGTTCGGTGGGCGGGCTCACGGCCCGAGACCAGATGATAGGACCATGGCAAGTCCCGGTTTCAGATGCGGCAGTGACAGCCTGCGATTTTGAAGGAATGGGAGGCGAGGCCATGGCAATGGGGGAGCGACCCGCCCTGGCCATCCATCGACCGGCTGCTTCCGCACGCATGGCGGTAGCGGAGGCTCTTACCAACTTGGCCAGCGTGAGAGTGCGTGACCGCACCCGGATTCGCCTGTCCGCCAACTGGATGGCTGCAGGTTCCGAAGCGGAGTCCCTGTACGGGCTGTACGAGGCCGTCGAGGCGATTAGCTTGGAATTGTGCCCGCAACTCGGCATTGCAATTCCCGTGGGCAAGGATTCGCTGTCCATGCAGGCGGCTTGGGAAGACCAGCAGGTTACCTCACCGGTATCACTGGTCGTCTCGGCATTTGCACCGGTCGAGGATGTGAGACGTCATGCCACGCCCCAGTTGCAAGACAATCCCGATTCGTGCCTGTTGCTGGTGAGTCTTAATTCAAGTCGGCGTTTAGGCGGATCGGCACTGGCACAGGCATACGGACAAACGGGATCGGACACTCCGGACGTGGACGATCCTTCCCGCTTGGCAGCCTTTCTTGACCAAATCCAAGCATTACTGGACGAAGATGCGATTCTGGCTTATCACGATCGTTCCGATGGAGGATTGTTGGCCTGCCTCTGCGAATGTGCCTTTGCCAGCCATGTGGGCCTGGACATTGATCTTCCGGTTGCGGCAGACGATTTGCTGAACTGCCTGTTCAACGAAGAGATTGGAGCCGTACTGCAAGTTCGAAGCATACAGGCGAAGGAAATCGCAGATCGATTCGAGGAGGCTGGTCTGATCTGCGAATCAATTGGCACCCTGAACCCTGAACCCGTACTCCGACTTTGCTGCAGGGGAGAGGAAAAAGGTGCATGGCCGCTGCCCGAATTGCAGCAATTGTGGAGCCGCACCAGTTACGAGGTCGCCCGGCGCCGGGATCACGAGGAATGCGCCCGCAGCGAATACGAAAACGGGGAACAATGGGGCGCCCCACCGCTTTTCTCGGAATTGTCCTACGAAATCAAGGAGAATCCAGCAGCACCCTACATCCATACGGGTGTATCGCCGACTGTCGCAATCTTGAGAGAGCAGGGCGTCAATGGGCAGGTCGAGATGGCGGCCGCATTCTCCCGGGCCGGCTTCGTCTGCAAGGATCTGCATATGAACGATCTCCAGCGCGACCCGCACCTTCTGGATGACGTCTCGGGCCTAGCTGCCTGCGGTGGGTTTTCGTACGGCGATGTTCTCGGAGCCGGGGGCGGATGGGCAAAAAATATCCTTTATCACAAAGAGTTACGCCAGATATTCAAAAACTTTTTTGAGAGACCGGAGGTTTTTGCGTTAGGCGTCTGCAATGGTTGCCAGCTGCTTTCCCAGATGAAGGAACTGATTCCGGGTGCGTCGCACTGGCCGCGCTTCGTGTCGAATCTCAGCGAGCAATTCGAGGCCCGACTGTGCGAAGTCGAGATTCTCGAATCACCTTCCATCCTGCTCCGGAATATGGCTGGCAGCTGTCTTCCGATCGTGGTTGCGCACGGGGAAGGCCGTATCGACCCGCAATGCGACGTGATGGCCCTCGAAGAGTCCGCTTGCCTGCGCTATATCGATGCGAATGGGGCCGTCGCCGAGGATTACCCCACCAATCCGAACGGTTCGGCGAGGGGAATAACGGCCCTGACCAACACGGACGGGCGTTTTACCATCATGATGCCGCACCCGGAAAGGGTGTTTCGTACCCTGCAGTATTCCTGGAATCCACCGGAATGGGGAGAGGACGCCCCATGGCTGCGCCTTTTCCAGAATGCGCGGGCTTGGGTGGGCGAAACAAGCTAGTTTCCTGTATACTTTTTCGGCCAACCATTCCCAAGCCGACAGGTGGATCAAATCATCCAAATCGAGGCGCCAGCGCGTCTGCATCTCGGTTTCCTGGATATCCAAGGAGACCTCGGGCGGCGTTTCGGCGGAGTCGGGGTCAGCCTGAATGAAATCCAGACCTGCGTGGAATGTGCCCGCAGCAAGGAATTCTCCGCCAAAGGACCTGACTCAGAGCGCGCACTCAAATATGCCCAGCGCCTGCTGAGCATGATGGGGTGCGAGGATACGGTCAGTATCGAGGTTCGCCAGGCGATCCCGCAGCATGCGGGGCTAGGATCTGGCACACAGATGGCCCTGGCCGTCGGCACCGCCATCAATCACCTGTTCAAATTGGGCCTGACTCCCTACGAAATTGCGGAGAAACTTGCCCGGGGAGGACGTTCCGGGATCGGTATTGGCTCGTTCGAGCAGGGCGGTTTCCTGGTCGATGGCGGAAGAGGGGACGGCAACCAGCTCCCGCCGATTATTGCTCGGCATCCTTTCCCTGAACATTGGCGGATCGTGCTGTTGATGGCGCGAAGCGACAAAGAAGGACTATCAGGAGAGGCAGAACGTCGGGCTTTTGGCACTCTTCCCGAATTTCCCGCTTCGGACGCGGCGCATCTATGCCGCCTGATCCTCATGCGCATCCTGCCATCGTTGCTGGAATCGGATTTGTCAGGGTTCGCCCAGGGGATCGGCGAACTGCAGGACAAGATCGGAGATTATTTCGCCCCTGCCCAAGGCGGGCAATTTTCACACCTGAATATCAGGCACCTCCTGAAACAAGCGAAACAACTTGGTTTTCAAGGGGTTGGGCAAAGTTCCTGGGGTCCGACTGGATTCATCTTGACGGACAGCGAAACTCAGGCTCATGCACTCGTTCGGAAGCTTCAGCCTATTGATGTAGGACTGGAACTCCGAATCGTCGGCGCCTCCAACCATGGCCATCAATTGACCGTCATGGCAGGAATGGAGGAAACGGGATCCGACTATAAAGAACTGGGATCTCAAACAAAAACCTAATGAAGGAAATTTCATGGAGAAAAAATACCTTTTGCATATGCTGACTTCGGCGAAGAACCTGAGTCCGTTTGATGCCAACATGGCCTACGACGCAGGCTGGGATGCCTGTATCCCCTATATCCAGGTGGAAACTGACGAAGTTAAGGGTCTGGTGGAGGACGCGATCTTCTCGCGGGGGCCGAATGGCGTCAAGCGCACCGGCTTGTTTATCGGCGGGCGCGACATGCACCAAGCCATGGAAGCGCTGGAAGTTTGCCAGAAATCCATGGTTCCTCCGTTCGTGGTCTCGGCGTTTGCCGATCCCAGCGGGGCATTCACGACGGCAGCGGCCATGGTCGCTAAAGTTGAGAAAGCATTACGCGATACACATGGCACGGAGCTTTCGGGACAGCGCATCCTGGCACTTGGCGGGACCGGACCGGTCGGTTCGGCAGCAGCGGTGATTGCTGCGAATGCGGGAGCCCGCGTCACCATCTTGGGACGCAAGAAAGA
Source organism: Gammaproteobacteria bacterium (assembly GCA_026713705.1). Lineage (GTDB taxonomy): Bacteria > Pseudomonadota > Gammaproteobacteria > Poriferisulfidales > Poriferisulfidaceae > Poriferisulfidus. Next base: position 6,905 of record JAPONY010000051.1, on the reverse strand, counting down.
GAAAAGCGACCAAGCCGCTGAGTTATGCAACCAGAAATACGGTGCGGATCCGGCCGTTGACGGAGAAGCCAACGACCAGCTCGACCAGTTGCTGGGCGATACCGATGTCGTGTTCGCATCGGCCGCTGCCGGGATCCAATTGGTGTCGAAGGAGCAGATGTCGAATGCCCCGAAACTGAAGGTGGCGGCGGATGTCAATGCAGTCCCACCTTCCGGCATTCACGGCCTCGGGGTGATGGACGACGCCAGCCCGATCGAGGATTCCCAGAGCGGGGCTGTCGGCATTGGGGCGCTTGCCATCGGAAATGTGAAATATCAAACCCAGCATCGGTTGCTCCAACAGATGCGGGAAACGGAAGAACCGGTCTATTTCCATTTCGAACACGCCTTTGAAGTGGCGCGTCAGTGTGCCGCGGAATAGCAGAAAACTGTTCCTGCTGTCTGCTTCGGCGCGGGCGCATGCGCAAGCGGCCATGCATCGTCAGCGCCCGGTTGTGGCGGTCGATGGATTTCTCGATGCGGATCTGAACGCCGACGAGGTTGCTCAAGCAACTCTGGAAGACGGCCAGTTCCCTTTGGAAATCCTGGAAATCATCTCCAAGAGAAGCCGTCCAGGGGATCTGCTGGCCTACGGTTCCGGCTTCGAAGCCCATCCGGAACTGCTGGAGCGATTGCAAGCCTCCGCCCAGGTTCTGGGCAATGCCCCCGATGCCATTCGCCTGTGTGCCGACCCTGTACGGTTGTCGGACCGTTTTGCGAAACTTGGGATAGCCGGCCCGGAAACCCGAAGCCAGCTGCCGGATTCTCTGAAAGGCTGGCTGGTCAAGAAAGAAGGGCGCTCGGGAGGATGTCACGTGCATCCGGCCTCGCGAACCCCAGACAGTCCGAGTTCCTGCTATTGGCAGCGCCAATGTGCCGGCACACCGCATTCTGCACTGTTCTTGGCAGGGGGAAGGAAAGCCCAAGTCGTCGGAATCAGCGAATTATTGCCTTCCGGAAAGGCAGACGCGCCCTATGCCTGGAGTGGTGCAATCGGCCCGATCAAGGTTTTGCCTAAGGTTTTCAAGCAAGTACAATGGATGGCACAAATCCTAGCACGCGATCTTGATCTTCTCGGCCTCTGCGGTATTGATTTTATAGTTGATTCCAAGAAAGAAGTACAAGTTGTGGATCTTAATCCAAGATTGGTGGCCACCTGCGAGCTTTACGCGGATTCTTTTACCTCCGACTACATGAGCGCGCACATTGAAACCTGCCTCACCGGAAACCCGGACGGACACTTGGCTCCCGCCTCAGAACGGGGGCAGAACGTTCGGGGAATGCAGGTCATCTATGCTCCATGCCCGGTTGCTGGCGCGGAAAATTGGGCGTGGCCGGCCGGAACTGCCGACCTGCCAAATGCCAAAACCAGTATTGATGCCGGGCAACCCCTGTGTACCGTGCGAGGCCATTACCACGATGCAGACGAGGCTCATGCCGGCCTGCAGGATCTTCACCATCAAATTCTGACACTCCTAAACCCCGATTCCCTCCACTCGATTTCCTCCGGATGCCTAGCCCATGAAGTTGCCCATTAGCCTCAACCGCCAGGTTGAACCTCTAGTTCGCTCTCTGTCTGATCAGGCATGGAGCCTGCGCATCGTGGAATCCCCTACGGAAGAAGGGGTCTGGGTGGTGGATGCCGGCATTAATGCGATCGGAGGCATCGAGGCAGGGCGCCAAATTGCGGAAATCTGCATGGGCGGGATGGGACAGGCCACGCTGACCTATGGCGGGTCGGCAGAGTGGCCCCTCACCATACACGTCCACCCCCAGCATCCGGTCTTGGCCTGTCTGGCAAGCCAATACGCGGGATGGTCTCTAAGCGACAAGGAAAGCGGGTTTCATGCGCTGGGTTCCGGACCGGCCCGCAGCATGGCACAAAAGGAAGACTTGTTCGAGAAGATCGGCTACAAGGATTCATATATCTACACGACGTTGGTGATGGAAGTCGACAAGGTGCCGCCACGCGCGGTGCGCGAGAAAATCTGCCAGGATTGTGGAGTCGAACCGTACAACCTGACTTTAATTCTGACCCCCACCACAAGCCTCGCCGGAACGGTACAGGTGGTCGGCCGGGTCTTGGAGGTCGGGCTGCACAAGGCACATGAATTGGGTTTCGACCTGAACTGCGTGGTGGACGGCATTGGCAGCGCGCCGATTCCGCCGCTGGATAATTCGGACATGGTGCGGATGATGGGCCGCACCAACGACGCCATCCTGTTCGGTGGACAGATCAAGCTGTTCGTCCAGTCCAGCGACGAGGAAGCGGAACGGCTCGCCACGGAGTTGCCCAGCAGTACGTCCCGAGATTACGGCAAACCCTTCGCTGAAGTTTTCAAGGAGCATGACCACGACTTCTTTCAGATCGATCCAATGCTGTTCAGCCCGGCCCGGGTTTTGGTCAACAATATCCGGACGGGTCGCTCCTTTTCCGCCGGCGCCATCGATCTCGACTTACTAGAGCAGTCATTCAAGGAATGATCGCGCACGGGCGTTATGCCATCGTGACCGATCAGCCGGGCTGGCACGGCCACCAGCTGCGTCGGTCTCTGGAAGCCAAGGGCTTGGAAAGCGACTTCGTGCGTTTGCAGGAATGTCGTCTGGAAGTGCAAAACGGCGCACCAAAAATCGGCATTCCCGGTTTTGAGGACGAACTGCCATCGGGAGTGTTTATCCGCGAGGTGCCAGGGGGAAGCCTCGAAGAAGTGATTTTCTATCTGGATATCCTGCACGCCCTGGAAGCTTTGGGCATTCAAGTCTACAACGATGCTGGCGCGATTGAGCGCAGTGTCGATAAAGTCCGCGCCAGTTTTCTGTTTGCACTCCATGGCGTTCCAACCCCTCGGACTTTCGCGGTACGGGATGTTGGGCAGATGCGCGAGTTCCTGCACGACTGGTTCGAGAATCACCGCCATGTGGTGGCAAAGCCCATTTTCGGTTCTCAGGGCAAAGGGTTAAAGCTTTTGTCGCGAGACGACCCTCATCCCGATTATGATCTGTCCCGTGGAGTCTACTATCTGCAGGAATATATCGAACCGATTGCGTCCCGCAGCTGCGACTGGCGGGGACTGGTCATCAAGGGCCAGGCGGTGGCGACCATGCGAAGGGAAGGCGAGGATTGGATTAGCAACATTGCCAATGGCGGTCAAGGTCATCCAGCACCGCTGGAGCCGGAATTGACCCGGTTGGCGGAGCGTGCAGTGGCTGCAGTCGCGATGCCGTACGCTGGAGTGGATCTGATGCGCGATCGGCAGGAGACCGCTTGGGTCACCGAAGTCAACAGCATTCCGGCGTGGCGAGGCTTACAGGGGGTACACTCGGAGAATATCGCGGATCTCCTGATCGAGGGATTTCTGGACCACTGCCACGGAGGAGCTTCGCCTGCCTGAACGGAGATTTCGATGGCCAAGTACTTGCGTGCCTACTACGATCCTCCCTGGCGTTTTGCCTCGCGACAGTTCCTTTACGCTTGCCTGCTAGATATGCAAGCCTTGAAGCCGGGTAATGTCGGGCTGCACGGGGAGGGGCACGGAAAGACCACTCAGGACTTCCGACGAAGCGCCCAAGCAGCGGCCGAGCTCATCACCCATCCGGATTGGAGCTTGGGCCGCCGAGTGCGTGAAGCGGCCCGGGCAAGTTGGAGCGTGGCGGGCTGTAATACCAATATCGGTGTCCTGCTCTTGACCGCACCGCTTGTTTCCGCCTATTACCGGGAAAACCCTCCGGTTCTAAATCAGCGAGTGGAAGAGGTCCTGGCTGAAACTACGGTCGACGACGCGCGGGACGTATACCGGGCCATCCAGTTGATGAAGCCGGCAGGACTAGGGCGGGTGCCACAAGCCGATGTCCGTGATCGCCCAAAGATCGCGTTGCGTGAGGCCATGGCCTTGGCCGCTGAGCGGGACCGGGTCGCAGCGGAGTATCGGGATGGGTTTCCGATCATCTTCAATGAAGCCCGCCCACAGTGGGAAGCACTGTGCCTTCGCTGGGGCGATGAGCGGTGGGCGATGGCCGGAGTTTTTCTGACTCTTCTCGGTCGTTATCCAGATTCTCACATCGCTCGTGTGCATGGCGAAGAGATAGCAAGGTCAGTTAGTGGTAAGATTAAAAAGTTAGCCGATGAATTCTGCGGGGCTGAGTCTCCGGAAAATTATCGGCCCAGGCTCCTGGAACTGGATGCTTCTTTGAAAAGCTCCGGTCTCAGCCCGGGGACCACGGCGGATCTGACCCTAGCGGGGGTTCTCGCCGCACGGCTCGACGGGTGGAGTGACGACAAGGGCGGGACGTCCTTGTCACAGGGAGATAATTCCCGAAACCCACCGGGTGCGTCTGTGTGATTTGACGGATCCGTTGTTTGCAAACAAAAAACAAAAACTGGAGTAAATCAACAATGGCAATCGATAAAGTTCTCGTTGGAGAGGCTTTGGTCAATGATAATGACCCTTCGGGGACAATGGCTGAAATCGCTCACATCGATCTTCTTATTGGCCCGCGTGGCTCTGCCGTGGAAACGGCTTTTTGCAACGGTATGGTCAACAACAAGGATGGATTCACGACACTGCTCGCTGTAGTGGCACCGAATCTTCAGTGTAAGCCGGACACCATGATGTACAACAAGGTCACGATCAAGGGCGCCAAACAGGCCGTCCAGATGTTCGGACCCGCCCAGAAGGCTGTCGCCATGGCTGTTGCGGATTCAGTTGAGGCTGGGGTTATCCCGAAGGAAGAAAGCGGCAACCTGTACGTTTGTGTTGGCGTGTTCATCCATTGGGAGGCTGACAGCGATGCGGCGATCTATGAAAACAATTACAAAGCAACCAAGCAGGCGATCGCCAACGCCGTAAACGGATTTCCCACCGTGGACGACATGCTTTCCCAAAAGGACAGCACCGACCATCCGTTCCAGGGCTTCTAATCAGGCATCATGCCCGAGAAAGCGCCGCACTTGTGCGGCGCTTTTTTTATGGGAATATGGCTTGACCTGTCGTTGGTTTAGTAAAATCGCCTTACAAGACAGGGGGATGCGCCATGCGGAAGTCTAGATTTGAGGAGTGGAGCCAAGCCGTTGCAAAAACTTCTGGAAACAGAAAATCTGAGATGCGGGTTTGCTTCCGGCCTGCTTATGCAATGCTCGCTATAGCAGGACTGCTGGTCGCGGGCTGCATACCGCCTTCGGCTACTGGAATTAAGAACTTCGGGGAGACAGGCAAGATCAGGTTATATTCTGGTGGGCTGGGAAGTCTGCCGTTTACGCCTGAAACCAGAGCCGAATGGGACGCAGCGGCACAAGGCGAGTGCGATAAACACTGGCCGGGAACAAAAGCGCAATTAGACCAAGCGCTAGGTAAATACGGCGCTACTGCTTGGTATTTCTGTCGCTAATTCTTTTCAAACCACACAACATCGGAGAAACAGTCATGCATACTTTTGCTATACGTGAGATTCATGAAATCCGTGCAAATAAGACTCGTAAGGAAGAAACGCCTCTTCAACAGAAAAACAACCCCTCCAATGTTATATTGAGACTTAGCCTGTCTTTCGAACACTACGATCTTCGGACGTCAGATAAAAATAATTCTGACCGCGCTTCAATCCCTCTTCAAGATTCAATCGAGGTATACCTCTTGCCCCATCAAGCAGAACAAATAGTAAACGCCCTATCGGATCACACCTAAGATTAGTTTCATTCGTAATTTGTAACCTTTGTATGTGATTCTCACTAAAAAGTAAATGTCTTCTGTTGAGGAAGCCGCAAAACATCGGCATTGCTCACACGGTTTGCCTTGCGCCGACGTTCGCCATTGGGCCCTAGAATTTCTAATTCTTTTGCATCAGATAAACGGGTAATAGCTTCCTTGATATGTTGCGATGTAGCTGGTGTAGTGTTAGCGATCAATCTGTAAAGTTCTGAGAATTGGATACCATCCGGAGACTGGTGGATAACCTCAGGAAGTTCTACGGCCATACTTTGCAAAGTTCTATTCTTCGCAGTTTCGTCAAAGGAATATTCGGTTTCACTAAATAGATCAGCTACGCCGGTTACGTGTTCATCCTTTGCTGGGTCATAGCCAAACATTCGTATCCCGGGTCCGCCGTAATGAGCGAAGTGGTTTTTTAAACGCCAGTGCAGTTCTGTCATAACATCACGTGCACGAGGGTGGTTTGACAAGTGAACAAGCCAAAATGTTCGATTTGCTTCCTTGGACACAATGAAAAAAGGCGTGTAGTGCTTCGCGTTGCTCTGCGACTTGATTACACGGTGTAGCTCAAACTGAGCCAGTCGCCTCCAGTCTTTGTTGTCACTCTTTTCTGCCAACAGGCGGCCGACATCCAACACTTGGTCTATCCCAGTACGTTGGAGTGCTTTCCAATACTCAGGTGTGTTAGCCATATAGTCAATAAGCCAATCCGTGGCAAAAGTAAGGATTATTTCTGCATTAGGAAGCTTATGAAAAATGGCGCGGATATCGCCAAATGGAACCTCGCTATACCCATATTGATCCAGCAAGAAAATACAACGCCGGGACCTTTTAATGCGCGCGATAATTTCATCAAGTTTCTGTGTGAATTCACCATGTAATAAATGAATATCTTTGTCAAAACGGGGAGTAAGGCCTTGTTCTGACAAGTATTGGTTTAGGTGCTCGTAGTTCGATAGATTCTTCTCAATAAAGATGTATTCGGCCTGTAATGTGAATGGAACACGCATACTTCGTTTAACATCACTAGTGTCCGGTTAACTTTCGGCCTACAGAGCAAAGAGCCAAGTATTTCAAAGGATTATAGCAAGATTGAAGTGTCCCTGATTTGACGCGCCCCTGCCACAATGTGCCTTTCTCCAACTGCACAAGAGGGGTAAAGAT
>JAPONY010000050.1 GCA_026713705.1 Gammaproteobacteria bacterium | reverse complement strand
TCGGCAGATTCCATCAGGGCCAGCGGGCGATGCTTCGGCGGGACCCGCATCAACAGGTCGAATATAAAACTGCAATCTGGCCGCCCCAGAACTGTCTGGAGAGTGACTTGCGTTACAGACGGCCTTCATATAAAGAGACTGGCCGGGTGGTGAGGCCGGATTTCTGTTAGAATGCGCACCCCGCAACCTGTAGACGACTCTTCGGAGCAACTTTGGTCACAATCCGTCTATCCCGAACTGGCGCAAAGAAGCGTCCGTTTTACCATTTGGTCGTTACCGATTCGCGTAAACCTCGCGACAGCGGATATCTTGAGCGCCTAGGCTTTTTCAATCCCGTTGCCACCGGCAAGGAAGAAGAGTTGCGCATTGACCAAGAGCGTGTGCAGCATTGGCTGAAGCAGGGTGCGAAGCTTTCTGACCGTGCGGCGCAGCTGATCCGGAAACACGCCAAGCTGCAGGCCGCCTGAGGCCTCCCCTCTGAACATCTCCCCCGCCACGGACCCCTCCGGTTCCGCGGCTCCCACCTACGTGCTGTGCGGATACATCAGCGGCGTGTACGGTGTACGAGGCTGGGTCAAGGTGTATTCGTATACCCGCCCCATCGACAACCTCCTCAAGTACCACCCATGGCAGCTGCGCTCCGACGGAGACAGCTGCATCCATGAGCTGGAATCCAACCGACGCACTTCCCGGGGCCTGATCGCCAAAATCCACGGGATAGACGACCGCGACCAAGCGGAAGCGTTGCGGGGCCAAGAAATCTGGATCGATTCGGCACAATTCCCGACCTTGCCGAAAGGCGAGTACTACCACCGCGAACTACTGGGACTGGCTGCGTACGATCAGCACCAACAGGCGCTTGGCACCGTGGACCAGGTCCTGGAAACTGCCGCCCATGACGTACTGCTCATTCGCGGGGAACAGGAGTACCTCATCCCCTACGCACCCGGCGAGACCGTTCTGAACGTGGATCTGAAGCAGCGCCGGATCGACCTGCGCTGGGACGGCGTGCTGGAGTGACGTGATGCGCTTCGACGTCGTGGCGCTGCTTCCGGGAATTGTCGAGGCCGTGGCCTCCGAGGGGGTGATCGGTCGGGCGTGCACGCAGGGCAAAGTGCAGGTGCACTGCACCAACCCGCGCGATTTCGCCGAAGATCCGCACCGCACCGTGGACGACCGCCCCTATGGCGGAGGCCCGGGCATGGTCATGCAGTACGAACCGCTGGCACGGGCGCACGATTCGGTGCGCCAGGCAAACCCGGAAGCCCGCACGATCGCACTGACCCCTCAGGGGATCCCCTTCACCCAGGCGCTGGCACGCGAGGTGGCGAAAGAAAAAGGGTTGATCCTGATCGCCGGACGTTACGAAGGGATCGACGAGCGCTTCCTGGGCCAGCGGGTAGATGCCGAGTGGTCGGTTGGCGACTACGTGCTGTCCGGCGGCGAACTGGCCGCGGCCGTGGTGATCGACACCGTTGCCCGGCTGTTGCCGGGCGTTCTCGGCTGTGCGGAATCGGCCGGCCAGGACTCGTTCAGCGAGGGACTTTTAGACTGTCCGCACTACACCCGGCCGGAAGAAATCGAGGGCCTGCGCGTGCCAGAGGTGCTTTTATCCGGCGATCATGGCAAAATAGCGCGCTGGCGACGGCGCGAAATGCTTGGACGCACCTACCGACACCGCCCGGATCTGCTTGATCCCACCGCACTATCGGCGGAAGATCGGGCTTTACTGGATGAATACCTGGACTTGACCTCAGAGGAAACAGACCGTGAGCGCGACGATTGAGAAACTGGAAAGCGCACAGATGCGCCAAGACCTGGCCGATACGAAATTCGCCCCAGGCGATACGGTCGCAGTCTCGGTCAAGGTCCGGGAAGGCGAACGCGAGCGCTTGCAGGTGTTCGAAGGCGTAGTGATCGCCCGGCGCAATCGCGGTCTAAACTCTTCGTTCACGGTGCGGAAGATCTCGCACGGCGAAGGCGTGGAGCGGGTGTTCCAGATGCACAGCCCGCTGATCGACTCGATTGACGTCAAACGCCGCGGAAAAGTGCGCCGCGCGAAACTGTACTACCTGCGTGGCCGTACCGGAAAGGCCGCCCGCATCCAGGAAAAACTCGGCGGGTGATTCGGCGGCCATGTCGGACGACATCGGCTTCCAGAGTTTCGACACGCCCCTAGACGCGCCCATCGAAATCCATGCCGACCGGCATGGCATTTCGGCGATTTTCTTCAATCTGGACCGCCGGACGCGGAGCCCCGATACTCCAAACGCCCTGACCCGTGCCGCGGCACGTCAGCTCCGGGAATACTTCGACGGAAAACGCAAAGCATTCGAGCTTCCGCTCGCCACGCTGACCAAGGACAGCCCGTTCACCGAATACCGGCGCAGGGTATGGGGCACGCTTCTGGATATTCCTTACGGACAGACCCGAACTTACACCGACATCGCCAGACAGGCTGGCGGCAGCCCGCGGTCAGTCGGCACGGCCAACGGCCGCAACCCGCTGTGTGTCGTGGTGCCCTGCCACCGAGTAGTGGGGAAAAACGGACTTGGAGGCTACGGAGGCCCGTTAATCCGTGAGAAGGGAGAGCAACTCCTGGAGATCAAGCGTCGTCTTCTGGAGCATGAGCGACGCTACGCCTGACGCCTCGGCTGCGGCTCAACTGCTGGGCCGCCGCGTCGAACACCAGACACCCTAAAAAGATGAATGCGGCCGCCGTCACGATGGAGGGCCCGGCCGGGGTATCAAGCCAAAGAGAACCGTACAGGCCTAATACGCCCGAAAGCGTTGCGAAGAGAATGGCGATTAACGCCATCTGCTCCGGGGTATGGGCCAAGGTTCGTGCCGCCGCCGCCGGAACGATCATCAACGCGACGACCAGAAGGGCGCCGACGACCTGCATCCCCACGGCCACCACAGCGGCCACCAAGGCCATATAAATCAGTTGGTTGCGTAAAGGCTTCGCGCCTTCCGCCGCCGCCAAGCCTTCGTGCAGCGTCGCGGCCACCAATGAGCGCCAGATCGCGGCCAGCATCGCAAGGCCGAACAGTGCTCCCGATCCGATCAGAATCAGGTCCTCCCTGCCTACCGCCAGCACGTCCCCGAACAGGTAGGCGGTCAACTCGTACTGCTGGTAGTTTTCGGTCAAGGCCATCGCGACGAGGCCGATGGCTAGAGTCGAATGGGCCAGCACCCCGAGGATCGTGTCGCCCGCAAGGCGCGACACCCGCTGCAGCGCCACCACCGCCACCGCCACCAGAAACGCCACCCCGAACACCCCGGCCTCCGGGTTGAGCCCCAGAATCACGCCAAGCACCACTCCGAGCAACGCGGAATGCGCCATGGTGTCGCCGAAATAAGCCTTGCGCTGCCACAGGATCACGCAACCGGTCGGCCCGGCCACCAGTGCCACGGCCAAGGTTGCGAACAGGGCGCGAAAAAAGAAGTCGTCCAGCACAGCGGGAAAGTGGGGCGTCAGGTTTCCGTCGATTCGCCGTGGCACTGATGGCGGACATGCCGGTAAGCCTCGGCGCGCGTGCCGAACAACTGATGGAATTCCGGATGATCCACCGTGTCCTCCGGAGCGCCCATGCAGCGCACCGTACCGTTCAGGCATACCACCTGATCCGTCCGGCTCATCACGTAATGCAGGTCATGGCTGGTCATCAGTGCCGCGCAACCCCGGTGTTCGACGATTTCCGTAATCAGCTGATACATATCCGCTTCGCTGGAGAAATCGACGCCCCGCAACGGTTCATCCATCACCAGGAGATCCGGGTTGCGCGACAGCGCCCGAGCCAGCATCACCCGCTGGAACTCGCCGTGCGAAAGCTCATTGACTTGAGAATTGGACAGGTGATCTGCACCGGTTTCCCGCAAAGCTTCCGTGGTGGTTTCGGCCGGACGATGCGAAGTCAGCGTCATCAGGCGCCGCACCGTCAGCGGCAGATCGAACTGAACCGGATCGGCAGGCGGCACGTAACCGATGCGGAGTCCAGGCGCACGGATCACGTTGCCCGCATCCGGGCGCCGCAATCCGAGCAGGGTCTTCAGCAAGGTGCTTTTGCCAGCACCATTGGGACCGACCACGGTCACGACCTCGCCGGCATGGACTTCAAGGCTGACATCGTGAATCAGCCAGCGTCCGCCCCGGTACACCCCCACGGAACGGGCACTGACGAGCGGTCGAGGCTGTGTCATGGATTGATGGACTCCGCCGCCTCGGCGCAACTCGGGCAATACCCGGCCGCTTCCAGCAATTGGGAGTGAACCGTAAAGCCCGACTTCCGGGCGAGTTTATCCATCATGTCCTGCAACTCGAGTTCCTCGCATTCCATCACGATCCCACAGGCCTTGCACACGAACAACATGGCACCATGCCGTTCGGCGAGCCGATAGCACGCGACGTAGGCATTGCTGCTTGCGACGCGGTGCACCAGGCCCATGGATTCCAGGAAATCCAGTGCCCGATACACCTGGACGGGTGCCCGACTGCGGCCTCCCCAGTCGAACCGCCGGAGGATCTCATAGGCTCCCAGGGCGCGATGATCGTCGAGCAGCAGTTTCAGGACGGCCCGGCGATTTTCGGTAAGTCGCTTGTTTCGGCTCTCGCATACCGCCTCCGCGTGCGCCAAGGCATCCGAAGCGCAGGAATGGTGGTCATGCGGGGAAAGCGGCAGCGAAGGATCAGCGGCTATTTGGGTCATCACGTGAGGCTTTTCAGCCCGAATCGCGGCAATGTTATATTGTAACGCTACTCTTCCGGCGCCCTCGGGAACGCCACCAGGTGCTCCAGGTCGAGACTCAGGCGAGTCTGTTCGTCTATTTCCAGGTCTTTGTGACTGGGAGCCAAAGCGAGCAGCTGGGTGCCGGGCGCAAGGCGCAGCGTATACAAGATGCTGCTTCCCTTGAAAGCCTTTTTAACCACTGTCGCGGAAATCTCCCCCTTCGAATCTATCTGAACATCGTCCGGACGCAACAGGATGTCCATGCGTGTCCCTAAAGGATGCGGAAAGGTGTGGTCGTTCTGGACTCGACCGATTTCAGTATCAAAAGCACCCTCTTCACGCAAAACTCCCTCGATGAAAACCCCTCGCCCGACGAGGCTTGCGACCTGCCGGGAAACCGGGCGGTGGTAAATGTTGAACGGCGTATCCCACTGCAGGATAACGCCTTCTTCCATGATGCCCACCTGGTCGCCGATGGCGAAAGCCTCGTCCTGGTCGTGCGTTACCACGACAGCCGTTGAGCCGGTCTCCTTGAGAATGTCGCGAACTTCAAAACCCAAGCGTTCACGCAAATCAATGTCGAGGCAGGCAAACGGTTCGTCGAGCAGCAGCAGGCGCGGTCGCGGTGCCAGGGCGCGAGCCAACGCCACCCGTTCCTGCTGTCCTCCGGACAATTCATGTGGAAAGCGCGCGGCGCAGTCGTTCAAACCAATAATCTCAAGCAGTTCCCCCACAACCTGACTGCGGAGCGGCTTCGGTCCGCGACGGATGCCAATGCCGATATTCTGAGCCACCGTCAGGTGCGGAAACAGAGCCCGGTCCTGAAACACCATCCCGACCGGACGTCGCTCCGGCAGGACACTGAACCCCGGTCGGGACATGACTTCGCCTGCAATACGGATTTCTCCTTGCAGGACCGGCTCGAATCCCAGAACAGCACGCAGGGTGGTCGTCTTGCCACAGCCTGAAGGCCCCAGCAAGGCGGCAATCTCCCCTTGCTCAACTTCAAGAGAAAAATCGGCCAGCGCCCGAGTGTCCCCGTAGGCGCAGGAAATCTTCTCCAGTTCCAACAGTGCCATGGTTTCCCCCTCAACGCCGACCGCGGGCGACCAGCAAAAACACTGGGATCAGGCCAGCTGCCACCAGTGCGACCGACGGCAGCGCGGCGCGCTCCCACAGGCCCTCCGAAGACAAACCGTAAATGCGTACTGCCAACGTATCCCAGCCGAATGGGCGCAACAGCATGGTGGCCGGCATTTCTTTCATTACGTCAACCAGAACCAATAGTGCCGCAGTCAACAGACCTGGGCGCAGAATCGGGACGTAGATTCGCCACACCAGTCTTACACCTGTAAAGCCCAGCGACTGCGCGGCTTCCCGTACGCTGGGACGAACCCGTTCCAGCGCACTGTCGATCGGATTGAACGCCAGTGCCAGAAACCGGGCGAAGTAAGCCAGTATAAGACTGAACACGCCACCGACAAATAGCCAAGTCGCCTCGGTCCCGGTCAGCCACAGCCAAACCTCGGCGACCCGGTGGTCGATCCAGGACAGCGACCACATCACGGCGACCGCCAGCACCGAGCCCGGAATGGCGTAGCCCAAGGTGCCAATGCGGACGCTGGCTCGGGTGAGCCAGCTTGTGTCACGCCGCAGGGCATAGGCCAGAACAAGTCCCCCTGCCGTGGTCGCAATCGCCGCCATAGCACCCAAAGCCAAGGTGTTGCCCAGCAACGACAGATAGGCGAAATCCAGGTCGTCGATCCAGCGATGGGCCCACAGCAGGAGCTGTGCCATGGGGATGACGAACGCCAGCAGCAGCACCAGGCCGCAGTAGGTGCTCGCCGCCGTCGCGCGAAGACCCCGCAGATGGTAGGTGCGGGGATCCAGCGAACTGCCAACTTCGTCGAAGCGGGCGCGGGAGCGTCCGTAGCGCTCGAGATACAGCAGAATAAAAACGAACAGGAGCAGCAGGGAAGCCAACTGGCTGGCGGCATTGAGGTCGAAAAAGCCGAACCACGACTTGTAGATCGCGGTGGTGAACGTGTCGTAATTGAACACCGCCACCGCGCCGAAGTCTGCCAGCGCCTCCATCACGGCCAGACTGACGCCACCAATAATCGCTGGCCGTGCCATCGGCAGGGCTATCCGAAAGAAGCTCTGCCACGACGTCATGCCCAAGGTATGCGCCGCTTCCAGTGCAGCCCGACCCTGCTTCAGGAATGCCACCCGAGCCAATAAATAGACGTAGGGATACAGCACCAGCACCATAATGGCCAGGACGCTTGCGGAATGCCGCACTTCCACGCTCCAGGACATCGGCAAGCCAAACGCCTCCCGCACCAGGCCCTGTACCGGACCCTGAAAATCCAGCAACCCAAGAAACACGAACGCCATGACGTACGTGGGCAAGGCGAACGGCAACATCAGCGCCCAATCAAACCAGCGTCTTCCCGGAAACTCGCAGGTGCTGACCAGCCAGGCAAGGCTGACCCCGAGGAGCAGGGTGCCCATCGCGACACCGACGATCAACAGCAGGGTATTGCCGATCAGCGTCGGCAGTACCGTCGCCGCCAGGTGTCCCCAGACTTCAGTGGTCGGAGCCAGCCAGGCTCCGAAGATTACGATTAGCGGGACCAGAATGGCCGCCGCCAGTAACCGGCTTCCCCAGTACCAAAAGCGACCAGAGAAACCGGTGACCGAAGTCATGGAGTGAGAGCGCTCAGCGATAGCCGGCCCGGTCCATCAAACGCACGGCATCCGCCTGTAGCCGGCTGGCCTCGGCGAGGTTCAGCGAATCGTCTCGAAATTCTCCCCAAGCCTGAACTTCGGATGCGGGAGGCACATCTTCCCGAACCGGATATTCCAGGTTGAGTTCAGCAAACAGGCTCTGAGCCTCGGGCTGTGCCAGCCATTCGAGAAAGGTCTTTGCCTCCTCGGGATGTGGAGAAATCTTCAGAAGGCCGCCGCCGGAAATATTGACGTGGACGCCCTGGGAGTCCTGGTTGGGCCAGAACAGGGCGAGCTTGAGGTCCGGTTCCTTGCGCATCAGTCGACCGAAGTAGTAGCTGTTGACGATGGTGACGTCGCATTGACCCATCGCGACCGCCTGCAGCGCCTTGGTGTCATTGGAAAAGGGTTCGGCCGCGAGATTGGCCACCCAGCCCTTCACGATCTCCTCGGCCTTCTCTACGTCGTGGTGTGCGATCAGGGTCGCCACCAGCGACTGGTTGTAGACTTTTTTGGAAGTCCGCAGGCACAGTCTTCCGCGCCACTTTGGGTCTGCCAGGTCCTCGTATGAAGAAAACTCGTCGGGAGAGAGTTTTTCGGTATTGTAGGCAAGAGTACGCGCCCGTTTCGAAAGTCCGAACCAGTGGTTCTCCGGGTCGCGCAAGGCGACCGGAACAGATTGCGTCAGTGCCTCGGAATCGATCGGTACCAGCAGGCCGCGTTGTGCCGCATGCCAGAGGTTTCCGGCATCCACCGTCAGAAGGACATCGGCCCCACCATTCTTGCCTGCCGCGTCGAGACGTTCCAGGAGAGGTCCGGGTTTTCCGGTGTGAAGGTTGAACTGGACGCCGGTTTGTTTCGTATAGAGCTCCAGCACCGGCTCGATCAGATGCGCCTTGCGAGAAGAATACAACGTCAACGTAACCGGGTCGGCCGCCATCAGGACGGGCTGAGCAGCTAAAAGTACCAACAGGAGCAGGGCAAGTTTCTTCACTGCGAAAGATAGTAGTAATGAGAATGACTATTATTATAGTTTCTATATGCCTGTCAACCTGACTCACCATCGAGCCGACACGGCAATGCGCGGTTTTGCTGCTTTTATAATGCGGCCTCTCACATTTCAGGTTCGGGGAAACACCCATGGAAACGGATTGGGAATCTTCATCTCCCAGGCTGGCTCAAATGATTGTTTCGGTCCAGGAATCCTCGCTCACGGAAGGCGACTGCCCAATCGCCCGGTCACATGCCAAACGATTGCTGCAACGTGCGGGAAAATTTGAGAAGATTGTGTTCGACTTCCGTAACGTAGAGGAAATCGGGCCGGCGTTTGCGGATGAAATCTTCCGGGTCTTCGCCCTGCAGCACCCGGAAATTGAACTGGTTCCAGTCAATACGAATCTAGAAGTAGGGAAGATGATCGCGAGAGCAAGAAACCACATGAATACGTCCTAGACAACTGGCTGTCCCTATTTTGCCTGCGCTGTGTTCCATATTGCACAAGATAGCTTTTTTGCGCAATTAAATCTTGCGCGCAAAACTATGCACGCAATAAATAAGGGGCGCCAAGGCTAAACACCTTCGTGAGTGATGCCTGCAGGCGATTGAAAGAGGTTTTGCGACAGTACCGAAAAAGGCTACCGCCCGCCCGCGCTACCGAAGAAGGGGGCATTCCAACTTTGGCTTGACCGGCAAATGGTGCAACAGCAAGAAAGGGCATAGAATGACGCATAATTAACTGGTAGCAATACTCGTCGAACAAGGAGTGAGGAAATGAACAAAATTCAATATTTGTTTGAGTTGTTTGGCGAATTTTATATGTTTGTTAAGAGAGAACAAAGAATGAAATTGCATCCTCATTATGACCTTTACGTGGCCTGTGAGAATCTATATCCGCATAAAAAGAAAAACATTCTTGAGAAATTTTTGGAAAGCAAACTGCAATCAAAAAACGATTAATCAAAGTCCAACTATGATTAAAATAAGAATGCAATCTTCCTGAATCGAGTGGGTCGGCTCATGGAAAAGGACAAGGTCATCCGAACACGCATGGGTATATCGCCCAAAGAGATCGTCGCTTTCTGTAAACGCCGGCAGATTACGGAACTGGCGCTGTTCGGTTCCGTGCTGCGCGACGACTTCGGCCCCAACAGCGATATCGACATGCTGGTGAAATTTGGCCCCGATGCAAAACCGTCATTTCTCACCCTTGACCAAATGGAAGAAGAATTGGGCAAAATGCTTGGCCGCAAAGTTGACCTCCTTACTCGAAGGTCGGTGGAACAAAGCCCGAACTGGATACGCCGAGAAAACATCCTAGGTTCCGCAAAAACAATTTATGCGGCGTGACTCGTCATATCTGGTTGACATGCTGCTCGCAGCACGCAACGCAGTGAACTTCTGCGAGGGATTGACACGGCAGCAATTCGAGCAGGATGTCCTACACCAAAATGCTATCGTGAAAGCCGTAGAAATCGTCGGGGAGGCCGCCTCCCGCCTAAGCGCAGAAACCAGAGAAAGGCTTCCAGAAATTGCATGGGACAAAGTAATCGGCATGCGTCACCGTCTTGTTCACGATTATTTTGCAGTCGATTACGACATTGTCTGGGATGTAGTGCAAAACGACATGCCTCAACTTATCTCCCAATTAGAGACAATCGTGCCACCAGAACCGGGGCAGCCCAATTGACCGATCACATCTGAATCTAGCCCGAAGTTACTATTCTGGTTTGAACCTTTTTCGCGATAAGACACGGATTATCTGATGCGCCTGTCTTGGAACGAGATCCGTGACCGCACCGTCGCCTTCGCCGATGACTGGAAGGATGCGACCTATGAGAAGGGGGAAACACAGAGTTTCTACAATGACTTCTTCGAAGTGTTCGGCGTGAAACGACGGTCGGTTGGTTACTATGAGAAACACGTACGCAAGCTGGACAACAGTTCAGGATTTATAGATCTATTCTGGCCCAGCGTTCTGATCGTCGAACAGAAAAGTGCTGGAAATAATCTTGCTGATGCTTACGACCAAGCTGAAGAGTATTTTGGCGCACTGTCTGAGCAGGAGCGTCCTCGTTACATCCTAGTAAGCGATTTTCAAACTTTCGAGCTTCACGATCTTGACGAACGCGAAAAGATTTCCTTTCTCCTAAAAGAATTACCTTTACACGTTGAAGCATTTGGCTTCATCCTTGGTATCCAACGCCGGGTTTTTCGGGACCAAGATCCTGCAAACATCAAGGCTTCCGAATTAGTCGGACAGTTACATGACCGGATGAAAGCCGCGGGGTACCGAGGCCATGATTTGGAGAGATATCTTGCTCGGATTGTTTTCTGCCTATTTGCGGATGATACCGGAATCTTCGAGCCTCGCGATATTTTCCTTGATTTGATTTTGTCGCGAACGAGTGAAGATGGATCGGACACCGGGTCACGATTGGCTGAGCTATTTCAAGTACTGAATACGCCAGAATCTAAGCGCCAAAAGACGCTGGATGAAGACTTTGCCCGTTTTCCCTACGTAAATGGAGATCTGTTTGATGGGACATTGAGTATTCCTTCGTTTGACAGGGCCATGCGTGAGGCATTGCTAGATGCCTGTCGATTCGATTGGTCGAACATATCGCCCGCCATTTTCGGTGCGTTGTTTCAGTCGGTCATGGACCCCAAGGCTCGCCACGCCGATGGCGCGCATTACACAACTGAAAGCAATATTCTGAAAGTGATTGAGCCCTTGTTTCTGAATGATCTGCGAGATGAATTCAAACGTCTGAAATCCAGGAAAGACCGCCGTCGCCGTTCCGACCTGCGAGAATTCAAGAAGAAACTGGGAGAAATGCGTTTCTTTGATCCGGCCTGCGGCTGCGGGAATTTCCTGATTATCGCCTACCGGGAATTGCGGGCCCTTGAAATCGAGGTGATGAAAGAGATCCGCCCGAGCCAAAAGGGCATCATGCCAGACGAGTTATCCGTGATTGACGTGGATCAGTTCTACGGTATCGAGATTAATGAATTCCCCGCTCGCGTCGCAGAAACCGCCTTGTGGATGATGGATCACATCATGAACAACCGGCTGAGCTTGGAGTTTGGGCAAACCTACGCGCGCATCCCCTTGAAGAAATCGCCACATATCCTTCATGGAGATGCCTTGGAAGTTGATTGGGCTGAGTTTTGCCCACCGCAGCAGTGTTCGCATGTGTTCGGCAACCCTCCATATCTAGGCGCTAAAGTTCAAACCCCGGAACAGCGCACGCAAGTGCGACACATAGCGGCCTTAGGTGGAACCGGGGGTTCTCTTGATTACGTATCTGCCTGGTTCATCAAGGCTGGAGAATATGTTCAGAAAAGTTCTGCCCGCATCGGTTTCGTGGCAACCAATTCGATCACTCAGGGTGAGCAGGTCGGGCAACTTTGGCCGATTCTTTTTGACCGCTGCAAACTGGAGATCGTATTTGCACACCGGACTTTTGCTTGGGGCTCGGATGCGCGCGGTAAGGCGCATGTACATGTTGTGATAATTGGGCTTGACCGACGCAAGAATGCACGAGCGAATATCCGCCTTTTCAACTATCCCGACATCAATGGCCAGCCAGAAGAAACCCGGCATTCTGCCCTGTCTCCTTACCTGTTCGATGCCAGTGGACTTGCCAATCCGCACTTGATGGTTCAAGAGGAAAGCAAACCCATCAACAGAATGAAGAAACTGATCATCGGCTCCAAGCCCATCGACGGGGGCAATTACATTTTTGATGCAGAAGAACGCTCCGCATTCCTAGACGTGGAACCGGAAGCAGCATCCTATCTTCGGCCGTTTATCGGAGCACGCGAATACCTGCAAGGTGGTCAACGCTGGATTCTAGCCTTGCACGATGCTTCGCCAGATGTGCTGGCACGGTTGCCGCACGTGCGAGAGCGAATTACTGCTGTCCGCGCCTACCGGGAGGCCAGCAAAAGCGCTCCGACGCAGAAACTCGCGGAAACGCCTACGCTCTACCACGTCAATGTGCGACCTGCGGCACCATTTCTGCTTATTCCACGAGTTAGTTCCGAACGACGAGACTATGTGCCAATTGGCTGGCTTTCGCCACCAGTTATCCCGAGCGACTCGGCATTACTACTTCAGAGCGCAACCTTTGCCGACTTTGCGCTGCTGACTTCCGCCATGCATATGGCCTGGCTGCGTCATATTGGTGGTCGCCTTAAAAGCGACTATCGCTATTCCATCGGCCTTGTCTACAACACTTTTCCGACACCGTCCGCTTTCAGGAAGCAAAGCGCCAGCCTGTCCAAATTGGAACCTTTGGCGCAGGCTGTCCTTGACGCCCGTGCCGAGCATCCTGACGCGACACTGGCCGACCTTTATGACCCCGATCTGATGCCTCCTCATTTGCGACGAGCACATCAAGCGCTGGACAGAGCTGTAGATAAACTTTATTGCCGCACTAAATTTTCTTCTGAGCGCGAACGCATTGAGTACCTTTTTATGCTCTACGAAGAAATTTCTTCTCCAGTCGAAGTCAAGACGAAATTGAAGCGGCAGTGAAAAATCATTTTAAATCGAGAGGCCAAATGATACATTCAGACTCCCTATCAATAAAGCCAAATGAACCTATTCTTCTTGAAGACACAAATATCACCCATATAGAAGATCAACAATTGCCTAACCCCTGCCCTATTCAGGTGGTTCTTCATTTGTCGCCAAAGATTCGATGCCGCGTAGATTCCACCAAATTGCCCATACAACTAATGCAGGGCGATTTTCTTAAAAAACCATTTTCCATCACCCTTCAGCACCATCGCCAAATCAAGGTGAGGCTTGGTTTATACGACCCTAATAGTTTTTTCAATGGAAACCCCAAAGATACTTTCGAGGGAACACTAATTCCTTACAGAAGCCCCTGTACAGTAGTTCCACCGGACGCGAAAATTCAATCTGTGAGATTTGGAGTTTTGAACTTTAACGAGTTTTACAGCAAACAAGACAAATTTGTCACAGTAGATAAGACGAAGATTCGGTTAGGCAGCGTAACAATGCAGCATGATGATTGGCAAATCGAAGCTACTTCAGTACCTAATCTTGGGGAAAATTTGAAAATATTAAGGCGGGATGGCGGATACGCTATTACTCATACGGGAACCATCAGCCGATCCAACAACGAGGCTTTTTCTGTGGAGAAAATAGAAAATATTTTACGGGGAATGCAGGCTTTTCTTTCATTCTCTCGCGGTGCAGGATGTGGATTAACGCCTGTAGAAGGAATTGATGAGAGCGGAAACAAAATGCCTATCATATGGGGAACATCCCATACAGAGCCATGGACTGGCAGGCGACACTCGTGGCTACCTCAAACAGACGGAGGTGATAGTCTTTCAGCAGCTTTTAGCGGTTTCTGGAGCTTATACAATGACAGCGCATGGAATGAAGCTATTCGAAAAACCATTGATTGGTATACGGTGAGTCGTACTAGTCCTGTTCATGTTGGCATTGTTTTAGCCCAAGTCGCCCTAGAGTCTTTGTCTCACCAGATTAACGGAAGAAAAATAAAACCCGTTGCTAAAGCATTGAGCGAAATGTTAAGAAAGCTTTCTATTGATGGAAAAATTCCTGACTATTGCGAAAGCCTCAAAGATTTCGCCAGTCAGAATAATTTGAATAATGCGCCGCAGATAATCGCAGAAATTCGTAATGACATGGTTCATTCCGAAAGAAAGCACATATCCCTTCCCGCAGAAGTGCAATTTAATACTCTATACCTTGCCCAGTGCTATATAGAAATGGTCTTGTTGAAAAAATTTGAATACTGTGGGCGATATCTGAATCGTCTAAAAGCGGTTGCAAACGAAGATCCATACGAGCAAATTTTTTGAGCGCATAAGCATTCTGCGAAGGAAAAATACCAAAAGGTAAGTTAATGCTGCTAAAGATGATGTGTTTCAGGAAAGCCATACCTGGGAAATTGCAGAGCCTTCATGCACAAGAAGAAGAACTGCGCAAAAAGGCAACAAAGATTGTGATAGATGATGAGCGATTTCAGTTGCATCTACTTGCAATTCAACATGCCATGAATCTAGCAGACCATTTTCGGCAAATCCCAACAGAAGATGAAGACACCAAACTGATTCAAGTTTTAAGCATGCGGCTTTTCAACGCTTTTGGGGCAGGCCTAAAGCTCGCTCTATCCGGCTATGGGCAGAATAGCGCTTTAATCATGCGCGACATTTTTGAAACTGTATTTTTATTAGATTTTTTCAATAGTGATAGAAAATCCATCGAACGTTGGCGACTTGCCAAAAGGAAAGAACGCATGAAAAATTTCTCGCCAATCCAGATACGCAAGGCCCTTGACCTTCGCGACGATTTCCAAAATAAGAAACGTGCTGAACATTATGAATTCCTTTCCGAACTCGCTGGCCACCCCACAATGAAGTCAGTGCTTATGTTGCGCCCCCAACAGGATGGTGATGCTGTAATCGGGCCTTTTATTGCAGAAGATCCCTTCAAGGCGGTTTTATCGGAAATGGGTAGACTGGCCATCCAAACTGGAGAAGTCTTGGACTACTTCTTCCCAGAAATGTGGGGCGGTGCTCTGGAAACGCGTAGATCTTTTGCTCAAATAAAGCAGCAATGGATGGCTACTTTCTATTCATCGGAGCCAAAAGCATCAAAATAAATGTTGCCAATACTTGCCTCCTAGACCAAACTCACGTTAACTGAAAAAACTAAACCTGCTTTGTCACAAAAAACGGTACTTTCGGGTGTTGACATGAATCACCATGGGAGTACGATGAAAAATCCCCTCCATTAGAAAAAGGAGAAAGGATATGTCACTGCCAAATATGTTGAAGGCGAATATCGACGGCACCGAACCGGATGTTCACGGAAAGATCTCCAAACAGGTCGTAACGCTCGACGAAGTCACCGCCATCAAGGTGACCTTCAATCCCGGAGCCAAGTGGTCTGTGGATCTCAAGGAGTACGCCGGAACGGATTCATGCCTGCTTCCGCACGTCGCGTACGTGATCTCTGGTGCGATCGAAATCCTGATGGATGACGGCTCGAAAGAGACTTTTCGCAAAGGCGACATCATGATGTTGCCCCCAGGACATGACGCCTGGACCGTAGGAGACGAACCTTGCGAATTTATACAAATGTCGCAAGGGGACAACTACTACGCGGATCGTTGTTGCGCATAGGGCTGCCCGAAACAGACCCTAGACCGCAGTCGAGATTGGAAACCTTCCTGCTGCCAATCGCTTATTCCTGATTGTCTTCCTCAACGGCCACTTCCAGACGCTGCAGGAAATCTGGGATTGCCGAACGGACCCGCCGCCAACTCGGTACGTACGGGCTCTCCATCGGATGTGCCAAAAAGTCCTGTCCTGCACTCAGCAAGTTGCTGGCGAACAGCTCCACCGCCTGTTCTTCCGCGTCCCGGTCCAGGTTCAATCCGTTGGTAATGGCATCGCTCTGGTAACGCTCGATCAGGTCCAGCGCTTCCCTAAGATAGGCCGCCTTGAGGCTGCGGAACACGCCTTTGGAGAACACCTCGCCCTCGATCGCCATCTTCCTGAAGACAGCCTTGCAAATATCCGCGCTCATCTTCGATAGCCCCGCCCGCGCGTCGACCGCTCCCATCTGCTGGTGCTTATGGTCATACAGGTCCGCAATGTCGACCTGGCAGATGCGCCGGCTGGAATGCATGCGCCGGATTTCGGCAAGCAGTCCGATCTCCAAGCCCCAATCATCCGGCAGGTACAGGTCCTTCAGCACATAGGTGCGCAACGAGCATTCCCCGGCGAGTGGATAGCGGAAGCTGTCAATGTACTCGACGAAATCATGTGGCCCGAACACCTTGCGCAGGGCGCGCAGCAACGGCGCCACCAGCAACCGCGCCACCCGGCCTTTCAATTCCTGCTCGGAAATGCGCGAATAGTAACCCTTGCAGAACGCGAAGCTGAAGCTCGGGTTCGCGACCGGATAGATCAGCCGCGCCAGCAGGCGGCGGTCGTACGTGGTGATGTCGCAGTCATGTAGCGCCAGCGCCTCCGCCCGGTCGCACGCCAACACGTATCCGAAACAGAACCAGACATTGCGTCCCTTCCCCTGCTGGGTCGGCGCCAAGCCCCGTGCCTCCAGTTCGTCCGCCAGTGCCCGTAGCCTGGGGCCATCGTTCCAAAGCACGTGATGAGGCTGCGGCAGGCGCGAGAAGAAATCCCGGGCGTGCTTGAACTGGTCCGCGTCGGCCGCATCCAGACCAATCACGATTTCGTTCAGGTATTCCACCTGGGCCAGTTCCTCGACAATCCGGCCGAGCGCGGGTCCTTCGAGTTCCGAATACAGGGAAGGCAATACCAGCCCCAGCGGCCGGCTCCGGGAGAACCCGAGCAGCTCCGCCTCGAATTCCTCGGTGGGACGTCCCGCCAAGTCATGCAGCGTGACGATCTGTCCGTTCTGGAAAAAATCACTCATGGCTAACCCTCTAGTAGCGCCTGAACTGCGCGCGACCAAGCCGCCGGTCCGGTCCCCTCCGGCACACGCGCACCAGGATATTGTATGTTGCGTCCGCCCGGGTTGTTGATCACCACCGCGATATCCGCCGCATCCATCATGCCCAAGTCATTCGGACCGTTGCCGAGCGCCACGCTCACCACCCCTGGATACTGCCGCCGGTAACGCGGAACCAGATGTTCCAGCGCGACCCGCTTGTCCGTCGCGCCCATGACATGCACGAAGCGATCCCCCCGCTTGAGGTGAAGCCCGTGTGACCGCAACTGTTCCGCGAACTCATCCAGCCGCTCCGGTTCGTCGTGCCAGACCAGCGGTTCGGTGAAGCGTCGTTCGCGGGCTGCCGCCACCGCGCCCGCCGGCAGACCGCAAGCGGCCTCGACCTCCTTTTCGCTCATGTCGGATATCCCCTGAAAGCGAAACGAGGCGGACAACTCACCCAAAGCCGCCCGAATCACCGGGTAAGGAGCACCGAATGGGATCAGTCCTTCCGCCTCGCCATCGTCGAAGGTCCCGGGCGGCACATAAACCGCGCCACCATTCTCGATAGAGAACGGCGCATCAATCTCGAGTGTTTCCCCCAACAGGCGGGTCTCCTGCTCGGTCTTGCTGGTGTTGAAAATAATCGGCACGTCGTGCCTGCGGGCGCACTCGATCCCGGGCAGCGCCTCATCCCACCGGTAGGTGTCGACGTCCAACATCGTGCCATCGACGTCGCTGAACAGCAGGTGACGCATTAACGGTCCCGCAATCGATCCAAAAGGGCATCCAGGGTGTGACCGGGGGCCGGGGCAGCCGGATCCTGCAATGCCTCCGCCAAGGAGCGCGACAAGCGCTTGCCGTACTCCACACCGAACTGATCGAAAGCGTTAATTCCCCAAAGCACGGCAGTCGCAAATGTCACGTGCTCGAATAGCGCCAGCAGCGCCCCGATCCGTCGTGGACCCAAATCATCCAGAATAAACAGTGTGCTCGGGCGATCCCCCGGATGCACGTAATGGCCCGCCGCCACACCGGGGGCGGGTTTCGCCTCTTCGGCCGTCCGGCCCGAAGCCAGCAGGTCCAGTTGCGACAGGCACTGCGCCAGCAGCGCCCGCTCACGCTCATCCTCTGGATCCGATCGTGCGATGATCGCGTCCACCGGCACGGCCTGCGATCCCTGGTGCAGCAACTGGAAGAACGCATGCGCACCGTCGTTGGCGGAACCGCCCCACACCACCGGAGCCGCGACATCCTGTAATTCGCCGTCTGCCCCCGCGCATTTGCCCAGGCTTTCCATCTGAAGCTGCTGCAGAAACCTCGGCAAGGTCCGCAAGCCATAGTTGTACGGCAGAACCGCGCGCGTCGCCGCGCCCAGAAACGTATGGTTCCAGAGCATCAGCAACGCCAGCATCAGGGGAACGTTGGATTCCGCTTCCGCCTCCCTGAAGTGTTCGTCCACCGCATGGGCACCCGCGAGCAATTGTTCGAATGCGTCCCAGCCGGCATGCAGCACGACCGGCAGGCCGACGCTTGACCAGACCGAATAGCGACCGCCGACCCCGTCCCAGAACGGGAAGATCCTTTGTGCGTCAATGCCGATCTCCTGCGCGCGTTCGGTCGCGGCCGTGGTCGCCACGAAATGTTCCATCACCTCCCCGGGCTCCACCCCCTGATCTGCCAGCCACTGCCTGGCCGCCGAGAAATTGCGCTGGGTCTCTTCGGTGGTGAAAGTCTTGGAGGCGATGATGAAGAGCGTCTGGTCCGCGTTGCAGCCACGCAGTACGGCATTCAATTCCTCGGGATCCAGCGTGGACGCAAAGCGGACATCCGGTGCGCCGGGTGCGCGTGGGAATGCCTCGCACAGCATGCGCGGCCCCAGATCCGAACCGCCGATCCCCAAGTTGACGACCGTCTGCCAGCGAGCAGCACAGGCTTCCGCGAACTCGCGCATCCGCTGGCGCTGCCGGTGCACTTCGGCGAGGATGTCGACGCCTTCCACGACCAAGCCCTCCGGGCGCGGGTCACGCAAGGCCGGGTGCAGAACCGGGCGGTTTTCCGTCGCGTTCACCGGAGCGCCGGCAAACAGGTCGGAGCGAACCGGCCCCACCTGCGATGCCATGCGCAGCAGGTCTGTCCAGGCTTCAGGATCCAGCCGCTGGCGCGAAGCGTCCACATGGATACCTTCGATGTCGCGGCACAGGAAGGAACGCTCTCGGTCTTTCGCAAACAAGGTTCGCAACGGGATTTCCCGCAGACGTTCCGCATGGCGAGACAGGGATTCCGGGTAGGGTTCAGGCATGCTGAAAAGTCTGTGTTCGAGGTGCGCCTAGTATAATGTCCGCTCGAACATCGTCCGTTTTTTCTCTATGCCTAGCGCGGCCAAACACACGCCGTCGACAGGCGATTCCGTTGACCGCAAGTTACGACAGCGCGTCAAGCTGCTGGGTCGTCTGCTTGGTCTCGTGCTCCAGGAGCACGCACCTCCCCAAGTATTCCAGGTCGTGGAGCGTCTGCGTCGGGGCTATATCCGCCTGCAGCACGAAGAGGACGTAAATCGGCGCGTGCGCCTGATCGGCCTGATCGACCGGCTGGATCAAGACCTTACCAGTCAGGTCATCCGGGCGTTCTCCACCTACTTCAGCCTGGTCAACGTTGCTGAAGAGGCGGCCCTTCAAGACCAGCGCCGCCGATACCTGCATGCCGGCACGTCGCTATGGCCGGGTTCGTTCGACGCGACCCTGCGCACACTCAAGGAACAGGGCTTCAGCGCCACCCAGGCCGAAAAGCTGTTGCTTTCGGCAGAGTACATGCCGGTTTTCACCGCCCATCCGACCGAGGCGAAGCGCCGCATCATGCAGGAAGCGCTCCGGCGTATCTTCATCCTGCTGCAATCCTCGGACGACCGGACCCTGAGCCCCGTGGAACGCGACGAAGCCAGCGACCGACTGCTGGCGGAAATCCAGCTGCTGTGGAAAACCGACGAAGTCCGCCCGGGCAAGCCGACCGTGCAGACCGAGGTCAAGAATGGCCTGCATTATTTCGAGAAATCCCTGTTCGAGGCCATCCCGCTCCTCTACCGAAACCTGCAGCGCGCCTGGCGACAGACCTATCCGGACACGCCGCTCGCCCTGCCGAGCTTCATCCGCTTCGGCTCGTGGATCGGCGGCGACCGCGACGGAAACCCGCACGTCACCGCGCGCGTCACCCGCGAAGCCTGCCGGATGCAGGCGCGAGCCATCCTCGTGGAATATATCCGCCGCGTCCGCGATCTGGAGAGCATCCTCAGCCATTCCTCCCACCTAATCGATCTGCCGGAACGCATGAAAGTCAGTCTGGAAGACGATCGCAAAGTGCTGGACCGGGTACGGCGCCGCGCCACCTCGCTATTCGAAACCGAACCGTACCGTTGCAAACTGGAGGTCATCCTGCACCGGCTGCAGCATCGGCTCGATCACCTGCAGGGCCGGGCCTGGCACAGCTCAGACAGTTACCAGGACGAGGCCCAGTTCCTCGACGACCTGCGGCTGATTTACGACTCGCTGGTCGAACAGGGTGATCGCCGCATCGCCGACGGTGAACTGGCCGACTTGATCCGGCTGGTGGAAACGTTCGGCTTCTACCTGGCGCGGCTCGACCTCCGCCAAGAATCACCCCGGCACACGGAAGCGGTCAGCGAAATCATGCAGCTGATAGATGGGGCCGACTACACCAGCCTGGACGAAACCGGGCGTATCCAGGCCCTGCGCAAACGCATCAAGAAGATGGA
This sequence comes from Gammaproteobacteria bacterium, assembly GCA_026713705.1. Taxonomy (GTDB): domain Bacteria; phylum Pseudomonadota; class Gammaproteobacteria; order Poriferisulfidales; family Poriferisulfidaceae; genus Poriferisulfidus. Next base: position 2,946 of record JAPONY010000050.1, on the reverse strand, counting down.
CGGGCCAGTTTCCCTGGATCGCAGGAAACTGTCCGCCGCCACGCGCGAGACTCTGGCCGTGTTCGACCTCATGCGGGAAGTGCCGGAACAGACCAGCCCGCAGATGTTCGGCCAATACGTCATTTCCATGACCCACGAGGCCAGCCATGTCTTGGAGGTGCTGTTCCTGGGGGGGCTGGCCGGGTTGGCCGGAGGCCGCGGACAGCGCCGCTTCTGCCTGCTGCAGATCTGCCCGCTGTTCGAAACGATCGAGGACCTGCGCAAGGTGCCTGAAATCCTGGAGCGACTGTTCCAGGACGCCGTCTACCGTCCGCTGCTCGATGCCTCAGGTGGCGTACAGGACATCATGCTGGGGTATTCCGACTCCTGCAAGGATGGCGGCATCCTGGCCTCGGCATGGAACCTGTACCAGGCGCAAAAGCAGATTCACGAGGTCTCCGAGAACCATGGAGTGAAGTTCCGGCTTTTCCATGGCCGCGGCGGCACCGTCGGACGGGGTGGGGGGCCGACCTACGAGGCGATCACGGCGCAGCCGCCCGGCACAGTGCGCGGTACCATCAAGCTGACCGAGCAGGGCGAGGTGCTGTCGAACAAATACTCCAACCTGGAGACGGCCGTGTACGAACTGACCATGGGCGCGACCGGCCTGGTTCTGGCTTCCCGCCACCTGCAGTTCCGCAAACTGGCCCATGAATACGCCGACGATCTCAGGATCATGGAAAAGCTTGCCGCCGACGGCGAGCAGGCCTACCGGGAACTGATCGGAGCCCCGGGTTTCCTGGATTACTTCTACGAGGTCACCCCGGTGCAGGAGATCGGCAATATCAACATCGGTTCCCGGCCTTCACACCGCCGCGCGGTGGACCGCTCGATGGATTCCATCCGCGCCATTCCCTGGGTGTTCGGCTGGTCTCTCTCGCGACATACCCTACCCGCCTGGTACGGCATCGGCACCGCGCTCGAATCTTACCTGAAGGCACACCCGAAAACCGGGCTTGCACAGGTTCGCCTCATGTACAAGCGCTGGCCCTTCTTCCGGACCTTGATGCAGAATATCCAGATGGCGCTCGCCAAAGCCGACATGCTGATCGCTCGGCAATACATGCTGCTTAGCAAGCATCCGGTCGACGCCGATCGGATCTACGAGCAGATCGAGAAGGAATACCGGCTCACCCGCAAACTCGCGCTGCAGGTGGCGGACTGCAAGGAACTTCTGGAAACGCAGGAAGTCCTGCGCCGGTCATTGAGCCGCCGCAATCCCTATCTGGGCCCTCTCAACGAAATCCAACTCAGCCTGCTGCGCCGCATGCGCGAGGCTTCCGACCCCGAGCCCTACCAGAATACTGTTGCGCGGTCGATCAGCGCGATCGCGGCAGGAATGCGGAATACCGGTTGATTCAGGCCGCTTGGACCGGAATCTTGTGGGTGATGCGTTCGATACGATTGCCCGCGCCCAGATACACCAGGACGGGTTTGAAATCCGCCACTTCTTCCGGCTCCAGCTGCGCGTAGGCGGCAATGATGATCTGATCCCCCGGTGATGCCCTGTGCGCCGCCGCGCCATTCACTGAAATGATGCGGCTGCCGTGGCTGGCCCGGATGGCGTAAGTGGTAAGCCGTTCCCCGTTGGTGATGTTGTACAGGTCGATCTGCTCGTACTCGCTGATGCCAGCCGCTTCCAGCAGCTCGCCATCGATCGCGCACGAGCCATCGTAGTCCGGCTCGACATGGGTCACCGTTGCCTGATGCAGACGGGCGCGGAGGAAAGTCAGTTTCATGGTTCCAAATTTTAGCAAACTGCGGGTCGGCGACCGTTTCGCCTTGCCCTATCCAGCACCTGACACCAAAAAATAAAATCGTTCCGCAACGCTGATTTCAATCCGTATAATGTCATTCCTTTTCCTTAATTCGCCCAGGATTTTAATTATGGCATCAGCAGACCGCATCATGGAACTCGCCCGGGACAACCTGGGGCTTGATCGGGAGCCTAGCCTGGATGCTTCTTTCAGCGATTCCGGCGTATCTTCCGTAGACGCCATCGCATTCATGAAAGTCGTTAGTCAGGAATTCGGCGTCGAAATTTCTGCCGACGACTTGGCCCAGATTTCGAGTCTTCGGGGTCTTGCTGGATTCGTCGATTCACGCGCAGGGTAAAAGTATGCGGCAGGCATTGCCGCCTATTCCTCGAAATTGGTCGGGCACTTTTCCCAGTGCCCGTTTGTGGGGTCTCTTTCACCACAACTTAAAACCCAAACCCCCAGTTTTTTATTGACAAATGCCGGTGGCTCCGGCGTAAGAAGCGGCGAGACCCGAGGGATTGTTCGCGACACCGTAGAATACGGCAAGATTGCATCATTCTGAAAGGCAGCCCCATCAACTTCGCCATAAATCGCAGTAACGGGAAAGGGCTGATTACGTTCATAAAAGCCCTTGCCTCCTCATGACTTCAGAAGTGCTGTGGGAGATCCCCGAGCCTCTTGCAGTGTGCGAGGTTCGCCTTGACGATGACGCCGTCACCACCCTGCGGAGGCACGGAAATCCGTCGGGCCCCCGGCTCATCATGAGTCATGGCAATGGCTTTGCGATTGATCTCTATTACCCTTTTTGGTCCCAGCTCACTGATGATTTCGACCTGATCATCTACGACCTTAGAAACCACGGATGGAACACCGTCGGCGACCGCAAGCAACACAATATTCCGAACCTGATCAGCGATCAGGACCGCATCCTGGAATCCATCGACTTCCACTACGGAAGAAAGCCGAACATCGGCATATTCCATTCTCTTTCCACCTTGATCGCGCTTCTAGTGTCGTGTCACGCATAAAATGTCGGATAGAGGCGTTTCAGTTTGATGCGGGCATCCTGGGTCGTGAACTGCCAGTCCACTGTCGCCTTCATCCGATCCCGGTGCGCCTGCCATGCGGCCACCTCCCGCGACAAGGT
>JAPONY010000049.1 GCA_026713705.1 Gammaproteobacteria bacterium | reverse complement strand
AATCCCAGGCTGCCGCCCGCCCGGCCACCGACGGCAGCATCCCTGCCGTCAGGTAGAATGCAAACCCCTGTTAACCACTCCCACTCCCGCCACGCTCACCCTCTCGCCTTCAGGCTCATTTCCATATTGGAATAGAGTGAAAGCCTATTGCGTGGGGAGATTCGATTCGGTGGAATAAGCCGTCAAATCAGGGCTTTTTTACAGTAGTGTCCGAATAAAGGCTGCAATGGCGGGGGGGTCGTTCAGGTCGAGGTGTGGCAGTGTCAGCCCGGGCGGAGGAGGCGCGTCGGTCGCCAAGGCAAGGATGTTGGGATCATCCGGGTACAGGTACGGATGCCCCAAGTCCGGCCGGGAGAGCTCGATTTTCGGGAAAGATTCGTGCTTGAATCCCTCTACCAGGATCAGGTCGAGTGATGCCGCGTCCAGCTTCGGCAGAAGCTGCGCGAGGGTCATTTCCTCTTCGTCTTCGGCCAATTCGTGCATCAAAGCCCAGCGGCGGCCTGAAGAAATCAGCATTTCTCTGGCGCCGGCCTTGCGCAACCGGTAACTGTCTTTCCCCGGCTGGTCCACGTCAAACGCATGGTGGGCGTGCTTGACCATGCCGATACGCAATCCCTGCTCGGCTAGTATCGGAATCAGCTGGGTCAGGAGTTCGGTCTTTCCGGTTCCGCTGAATGCCGCGAAACCCAGCAAAGCAGGAGATCGGGAGCCTATCAAAGCGTCAATTCCTCGTGGGTGTTGATGTTTCGGAACTCATCGGGATTTTCGAAAGAGACCTCCTCGAAGCCCTGTGCGCCATAGAATTCGTCAATTTTACGCCCGCCGTGGCGGAGAAAATCATCCAACGCCCCGGAAAGGCCGGTGTGCAGCATGGCAAAGACCGGCTGCAAGCGCCCGGCGCAGCTTGCGACGGCGATTCGGGTCCCCTCCTCGGCAAAAGGGGAGGCCAGCCTTTCCGCCAGATCCAGACTGACCTCCGGGCTGTCGCAGGGGACGCACAGCAGCAATTCTGTCTGAGCCGCACGCAATCCGGCGAGAATGCCGGCGAGCGGCCCCAGGAAGCCGTCCTCCGCGTCCGTGATCACGGGGTGGCCGAACTGCGCGTACTGGTCGTGGCTGCGATTGGCGTTGATCAGCACGGCGCGAACCTGCGGCTCAAGACGCTCAAGGACATGCGCGATGAGAGGGCGCCCCTGGTAGGAAACCAGCCCTTTGTCTTGCCCACCCATGCGGCGCGCCTTGCCGCCGGCAAGGATCATCCCGGTCAGTGGCGGGGAGTGATCTGGAGGTATAGACATGCCATCATTGAAGCATCTGAGGAACTGTTTCATTGTAAGGGGAAGGCGCATGTGCGGGTTATACTGGATATCCGCCGAAAACAAACCCATCGGGGCCACGAACACAATGTCGGACATTCCCGAGAACCAGCGCGAGGAGATCGAGGCAGCCGTCTACCGGCGTCTCGTCGAACACCTGAGAAGCAAGCCTGAAGTCCAGAATATCGACTTGATGAACCTGGCGGATTTCTGCCGGAATTGCCTGTCCAAATGGTATGTGGCCGCGGCAGAGGAACGGGGTGTCGCGCTGAACTACGACACCGCCCGGGAAATCGTCTACGGCATGCCGTATGCCGAATGGAAATCCCGCTACCAGAAAGAGGCCACCCCGGAGCAAATGGCGGCATTCGAGGCCAGGGAAAAGGCCAAGCAGGCATCCTGATCCATCATGGGCGCGGAACTGGGCAACCCGCAACTCCTACGCTACAACCGGCAAATCGTCCTGCCGGAAGTCGGGATCGAGGGCCAGCAGCGCCTGCTGCAGTCCCACGTCCTGCTGATTGGCCTGGGAGGCCTGGGTTCTCCGCTTGCCATGTATCTGGCGACTTGCGGTGTGGGCCGGCTGACACTGGCCGATCCTGACCGCATTGAACTGGCGAACCTCCAGCGCCAGATCCTGTACGGGACATCCAGCCTGGGCCGGGCCAAGACCGAGGAGGCCCGCCGGGTCGTGGAGGATCTGAACCCTGAGATCCGCGTCGAGACCGTCGCCGAATACCTGAAGGGCGACCTGCTGCGGGAGCAGGTTCAGGCGGCAGACCTGGTCGTGGATGCCACGGACAACTTTGAGACCCGCCTGGCGATCAACCAGGCCTGTGTCGAATCTGCCACGCCGCTGGTCTCCGGGGCCGTGATCCGAATGGAGGGGCAGGTGGCGGTCTTCCGCAACCGCCAGAAAGGAGATGCCTGCTACCAATGCCTGTTCGGCGCCGAGCCCGTGCCGGAAGAAGGCTGTGCTGAAACCGGCGTGCTGGGCCCCGTTGCAGGAGCCGTCGCCAGCGTCCAGGCGGTCGAGGCGATCAAGTGCCTGCTGTCCATCGGGAACCCCCTGTACAACCGGTTGTTGCTTTATGATGCGACGGAGGCACAATGGCGAACAGTGGAACTCGTGGCGGACGAACAATGTCCCATTTGTAGTTCCATTCGCAGATGAGAGAGACGGCATGCTGATCCGAGTTCCCAGGCGTTCAGATGAGAAGGAATCCGCGGTGACGGATCCGGAGATCTACCGGCAGCGGCGCATCTTCATGCAACAGTGCGCGGCCGGGGTTGCAGGCTTGGCGGGCAGTTTGCTGGTGGGCGGGCAGGCCCAGGCGGGGCTGACGATCGGGGCCGTGCAGTCGAGTCCGTACTCGACCGACGAGGAACTCACGCCCATGCACGCGGCGACCCACTACAACAACTTCTACGAACTGGGCTACAAAAAAGAGGATCCCTCGCGCAATGCGGCGGCCCTGATCACCGAGCCTTGGACCGTCGAGGTGGAAGGACACTGTGAGAATCCGGGCACCTATGCGGTCGAGGATCTGGTGCCGGTGGATCAGCTGGAGGAACGGATTTACCGACTCCGCTGCGTCGAGGCCTGGTCGATGGTGATTCCATGGCTGGGCGTACCGTTGTCGGTCGCGTTAAAGAAGCTAAGGCCGACTTCGCAGGCCCGCTATGTAGCCTTCCAGACGATCCTGGATCCGGAAAATCTCCCGGGGCAGCGCCGCGCCGTGCTGGACTGGCCTTACGTCGAGGGCCTGCGGATGGACGAGGCGATGCACCCGCTGGCGTTGCTGACCGTCGGCATGTACGGGCAGGTGCTACCCAACCAGAACGGGGCGCCGATCCGGATCGTGGTTCCCTGGAAGTATGGTTTCAAGAGCATCAAGTCCATCGTACGGATCCGGTTCGTCGAAGGGCAGCCTCCGACGGCATGGAACCAAGCCACGCCGCATGAATACGGCTTTTACTCCAACGTGAATCCCGAGGTCAACCATCCGCGCTGGAGTCAGCGGCGCGAGCGGAGGATCGGGGAATTCCGGAAGCGGAAGACGCTGATGTTCAACGGCTATGCCGAAGAAGTCGCACATCTCTACAGCGGGATGGATCTGCACAAATATTTCTGAGCATGCGTTCACCTACAGCCGCGGGATGGATCAAGCCCGCGCTTTTCCTGCTCTGCCTCGTGCCGGCGATCAACCTGGCTCATGGCGCCTGGACCAATACCCTGGAGGTCAATCCGCTGGAAACCCTGACCCATTCGACGGGAACGTGGACCCTTCGATTCCTGCTGCTGACGCTGCTGGTCACGCCTCTGATTCGCATTATGAAGGCACCCGTGTTGCTGCGCTACCGTCGGATGCTCGGGCTGTTCGCGTTCTTCTATGTCTTGATCCACCTGGGCACCTATCTCTGGTTCGACAAGTTCTTTGATTGGCAGGAGATCTGGCTGGATATCCAGGATCGCCTGTTCATCACCGCAGGCATGACAGCCTTTGTTCTGTTGGTGCCGCTGGCACTGACCTCGACCCGGCGCGCCCAGCGGGCGCTTGCAAATGCCTGGAACCGGCTTCACCGCTTGATTTATGTCGCGACGACCGCCGGACTTCTCCATTATTTCTGGCTGGTCAAGGCGGACTACCTGGAGCCGATCATCTACGCTTCCATCTTCGGGGCGCTGATGCTGGCCAGGATCCGGAGGCCGATCGCGGTCAGCGCGTCCGGGACTTCTTAAGCAGGATATCTCTGGCCTGGTTGATTTTCCGGGTCAGGTAATCATTCCCGCCGCGGTCGGGGTGAAGTTTCTGCGCAAGGGCGCGATGCGCGGACCGGATTTCGGATTCCGGCGCCTTGGGGGAGACGCCCAGTATCTGGGCGGCGGTTTCCGCCGACATGGCGGAATCCTCGAAATCGTCCGACTCCGTGCTTCTCCCGGGTCCTCCGCCACTCCAGCCAGCATGGGTTCGCGACAGGTAGGTACGCAGCAGGGCGACCGACTGCGGGTCGCCCTGGCAGGCCTGCAGCAGGGCCTCCAACTGCGAAAGATCAAGCTGGGACAGATGCTGCCCGGCGAAGTCGCCCTGGCGCACACTTCCGTCAATTGCGCCGGTCGACCGGTCGATAGTTACGTCCAGCCACGCTGTTTGCAGTTGGATGGAGGCGGAACCATAGGTGCGCCGCGCCCAGGACAGGAACGGGAGCCAGCGCAGCAGGACTGCCGCTTTGCCGAGGAATGGAAGGATTCCGCCGACCACGCCGACGATCCAGTGGGCCCGTCCGGTCAGGACCAGCGCAATCAGGCCGATGCCGGCCAAGGCGGCAAGCCACTGGTACAACCGCCGGGGGGACTGCCGATACTGCCATCGCAAGAACAGGAATAATCCAAACAGTATCAGGGCGATTAATAGGAATCTCATCGAAGCAAAATCGTCATAGATGCGAGGAATAATTAGGTGTATGATAATGGGAAAGGCAGGGGAAACGCCCTGAAGAAAAATTATAAAAAAGAAAAACCGTAAGGAGGGAATCCATGAAACAACCGATTAATATCGACGGCTTAGATCTCGAAATCCATATTGAGCAGAAGGGCGATAGTGGCCCGGCACTGCTGATGGTGCATGGAATTCCGACAAACAGCCGACTGTGGCGCCATGCGCAGGAAAGTTTGTCCGACCGCTACCAGACCTATGCAATGGATATGGTGGGCTACGGCCAGTCGAGCATGCCTCTCGACAAATTCACTCACTCCCTGACAAACCAGGCCGAGGCCATCAAGGCGGTCATTGAAGGGCTGGGCCTTACCGGGAACGTTATCCTGGTGGGCCACGATCACGGTGGGGGAGCCTGCCAGATCTTCGCCTCGAAGTACGTCGACCACATCAGCCGGCTGGTTTTGATCAATCCGGTTGCTTGGGACTACTGGCCGGTGCTGGAGGTGGAAGCCTTCAGTGGCTTGGTGGGCGCCCCGGACGAGGTTCTGGAACAGGCCATGGCTCAGGCGGCAGCGGGCTTTCATGGGCTCCTGCTCATGGGCAGCCACGACAAGATCGCGTTCACCGACAAGAACGTCAAGGAAAACTATCTCTCTTTCTGGGCTCGCGGGCCGGGATTCACCGGCTTCAAGTCGCTGATCCATGTCTGCTCGGAACCGACCAATGAAGAGACCATGGGCGTGGATCACAGCAAGATCACCTGCCCGACCATGGTGTGCTGGGCGCTGCACGATGCCTGGATGCCGGTCGAATCGGGACGTCGGCTGAAAGCTGCCATCTCGGGGCCGACACGGTTCGAGATCATCGAGCGGGCCGGACACTATGTGCTGGAAGACCGTCCGGACGCGGTGGCCGACCTGATCGACGACTTCGTGACCGAATGGGCGAACGTGGATGGCGTCACTCTGAAGAGCTAGGGTTTTTTGCTCCAATGCAGGAGCGAGAATCCGCGTTTTGACTGCGGAAGACCTACCGGGGGGCAATGGCTTGCCTCCCGGCAGTTTCGTAAATCAGGGACAGGAGAGGGTGCCATAGACACCGAGAGATCTGCCCGACGCACGAGCGTCCGCTACCAGCCAGACGAAAATCCGCCGACGCCACTCGCGTTCGGCTTGGGCCTGCAACTGGCCATCCTCTGCATCTCCGGCATCGTCCTGACGCCGGCGATTGTCGCCCGGGCGGCCGGAGGAACCGAAATTTTCCTGTCCTGGATTGTCTTCGCCGCTGTTGCCGTCAGTGGCGTCACCACGATCCTGCAAGCGGTCCGGGTCGGCCGGATCGGAGCCGGCTACACGCTTGCCATGGGCCCGTCCGGGGCCTTTATTGCGATCAGCATCACTGCCATCGCGGAAGGGGGGCCGGCGATGCTGGCGACTCTGGTCATCCTCTCGTCGTTCTTCCAGTTCATGCTTTCCGCGCGGCTTTCGCTGTTCCGAAGGGTTCTGACGCCGGCCGTGGCGGGTACGGTCATCATGCTGGTGCCGGTCACCATCATGCCGATCATCTTTGGCCTGCTGACCTCCGTGCCCGAGGGGGCCCCCGCGTCGGCTGCCGCGCTGAGTGCCGGCGCGACCCTGCTGGTCATTGGCGGCATTGCCCTGAAGGCGACTGGCATATTGCGCCTCTGGGCTCCGGTCATCGGGGTTGCCGTCGGTTCGATGGTGGCCGGGTTCTTCGGTCTCTATGAAGTGAGCCGCGTTGCCGAAGCTTCGTGGCTGGGCTTCCCGGAGGTCGGGTGGCCGGGCTACGACCTCAGCTTCGGGCCGGTCTTCTGGACACTGGTGCCGGCATTCGTGTTCGTGACCCTGGTCGGGGCCGTGGAGACCGTAGGGGACTCCGTCGCCATTCAGCGTGTCGCCTGGCGCCGCCCCCGGGCGGTGGATTTTCGTGTGGTGCAAGGCACGGTGGCAGCGGACGGAGTGGGCAACCTGCTGTCCGGCCTCTTGGGGACCGTGCCGAACACGACCTATTCGACCAGCATTTCCGTTGCCGAGTTGACGGGGGTTGGAGCCCGCAGGGTCGGAGTCGCCCTCGGGGTGGTTTTCCTTGGCCTGGCGTTTCTCCCCAAGGCGCTTGCTGTCATTCTGGCGATACCCGGCCCGGTGGCCGGGGCTTATATCGGTGTTCTGCTGTCGCTGCTTTTCGTGGTGGGCATGAAAGTGGCGATCCAGGATGGCATTGACTATCGAACGGGGCTGATCGTCGGAATTTCATTCTGGATCGGAGTCGGGCTCCAGAACGGATGGATCTATCCCGAGTATGTTTCCGAATTTGCGGGGGGGCTCCTGAGCAACGGAATCACGGCCGGTGGTCTCGTGGCCATCGCCATGACCCTGTTCATGGAATTGACGAAACCTCGCCGCCGCCAGATCGAGGTGGTTCTCGACGTTTCAGTTCTGCCGAAGATCGAAGAGTTCCTACGCAATTTCACATCCAGGCACGGTTGGGACCCGGCGATGGCGGATCGCCTTTATGCGGTCACCGAAGAGACCCTGCTGACGCTCCACGAACAGAAAAGCAACGGGGCAGGCGAGCAAGCGCGCCGACTGCTCCTGACCGCACGCCGGGAAGAAGGCGAAGCTGTCCTCGAATTCGTCGCCGCGACGGGAGAAGAGAACCTTCAGGACCGGATTGCCTTGCTTGGCAAGCAATCCATTTCAGCTTCGGTCGAACGCGAGGTTTCCTTGCGGCTGCTGCGGCACCTGGCATCCTCGGTCTACCACCAGCAATACCACGACACGGATATCGTGACCGTGCGGGTGGAGGTCCCGGCCCCGGTTTCTGGAAACCAGTCTTGATTGCTCGCAGGCTGTCTGGAGAGTTCTGGTCTTTTCAGCAACCAATGACTTCGAAGGTCAAGTGACGATGCCCTTTCCTGATGCGATAGGTGCTGAAATCATTCCGGTCAAGTGTAAATATGGTGCGTGATTGATGCTTTTCGGCCATGGCGACGAGAGAGGCGTCTGCAAAGTCCATCGCCCTGTCAGCGTATTTGACCATCAATTCGAAGCAGCGGGTAAGGCTGGGACGGTCAAGGTCCAGGACCTGTAGCCCTCTGTTATTGATGAAATCCATAAGGCCGATGGTGCCGGGATTGATGGCGTGCATCAGGTGAAACGCTTCGGCGAGTACCGGGATGGTTGTGGAGACAGGTTCCTTGATGGGTTCAAGGACCCTAATGCATTTTTTGTGAGCACTGTCAGCGGGGTTAAATAAGGCCGCTATTGGGCCTGTGTCCATCAAGATCATCGACGGTGCTTTTCCCGGATGATTTCTTTCACTGCCGCTTTAGCCTGACTGGCAGGAGCGACGGCATAGTCCCCAGCGCCTAAGTCCAACGCCTTGTAGATTTCGTATGCCGGCGTGGGGGTTTTTTGCTGTGCTTCGGCTTGGTAGGCTCGAATTCCGCGCTTTAAAATTTCTGAGACAGATTGGCCCGTCTGCGTCTGTAGGTCAGCCAGCACTTGCTCTGCATCAGAATCCAAGCGAACGGTTCGGACGGCCATGGTAATTCCCCCCGCAGTCTGTATTACAAATTGATGGGATGGTTCGTCCCACTTCCCAGAGGCGCCTAATGCGTCCACAATGAGAGTCCAACCAACCATCGCGGAAGCGGGACGAACGCTATGAACAAGACTATACAGCAACTTCAGATCGCCTACCTGGGCGTGGACCTGGCCAAGCACGTGTTCCACGTCTGCGGCATGACCCGGCACGGGAAGGTGGTGCTGGAGAAGAGATTCACGCGGGCCCGACTGGAGCGGTTTGCGGCGCAGTTGCCGCCGTGCCGGGTCGGGCTGGAGGCGTGCGGCAGCGCGCACCACTGGGCGCGGCTGTTCCTCCGTCCGGGGCACGATGTGCGGCTGATCGCGCCGTCCTTCGTCAAGCCGTTCGTGAAGTCGAACAAGAACGACGCGCGGGACGCGGAGGCGATCTGCGAGGCGGTGAGCCGCCCGAACATGCGCTTCGTGCCGGTGCGTTCGGAAGAATCGCAGGCGGTGCAGTTGCTGCACCGGATGCGGGAGCGGATCGTGAACAGCCGCACGCGGACCCTCACCCAGTTGCGCGCGATGCTGGCGGAGTTCGGGGTGGTGATTCCCCTGGGCGCGAATCAGTTTCGCAAGCGGGTGCCGGAGATCCTGGAGGACGGCGAGAACGGCCTGCTGCCGGCAGTGCGCGAGTTGCTGGCGGACGGTTATGCGGAGGTGCTCGGGTTGGATGCGCGGGAGGCGCAGTACCGGGCGCGGATCGAGGCGCACGTGGCGTCGGACGATCGGTGCCGTCGGCTGAAGACGATCCCGGGCTTCGGCGACCTGTGTGCCAGCGCGCTGGTAGCGAAGTTCGGCGACGGCGAGGGCTTTCGCAACGGCCGGGAGATGGCGGCCTGCGTGGGGGTGGTGCCGCGGCAGGCCTCGACCGGCGGGAAGCCGAAGCTGGGCCCGATCAGCAAGCGCGGCGATGTGTATCTGCGAACCCTGATCGTTCAGGGCGCGCAGGCGGTGCTTCGCTTCGCGGGGGACAAGGAAGACGGTCGCAGCCGCTGGGCCTGCGGCATCCAGCAGCGCCATCATCGCAATGTCGCGGCGGTGGCGCTGGCGAACAAGAACATCCGCATCGCCTGGGCGCTGCTCCGGCACGGCGGAACTTACCGGGAGGAAGTCTCCATGGCGTGAGGCTTCCCCTTGGATCCCGGCGGCCTTCGGCCGCCGATCGGTTGCGGGGACGAAGCGGAAGGATGGCAGAACAGGTCGGACCGACGTTGCGGAAACCTGGTGTTTACAATGGCCTTCGAGGCCGAAAAATTGATGAGGCCGGAGCGTGCGGAACCCATGGTGGCCCGGGAGATGACATTTTCCCACTCAGAGGCCGGATATATGTGTGCACCCGATCGATCTCCACCTCAGCTTCGGACTTGCAGGGAGGGGACAAACCATATATGTATACAAGCTTTTTGGGGAGTCAACCCTGGCATATTTTGGCGGTGCCGGATCTGACAGGGAGCGTAGGGTATCTCAGCCTTTCAGGTTTCGGTCACTCAAGCAGGTCGGCGATCGCGTCGCGTTCGCTCAGCAGTTCGGTTTCGTTGGCCGTGATTTGCTCTCGCCCGAAAGCATCCAGTTCCAGTTCCGGCACGATGGAGTATTCGGAATTCGAGCACTGGCAGGGGAAGGAGAAAACAATACCTTCCGCCACTCCATATGAGCCGTCCGAGAAGACGCTCATGCTGACCCAATCGTTCTTGGCTGTTCCCTGAACCCAGTCATGCATATGCAGGATGGCCGCGTTGGCGGCCGAGGCTGCGGAAGAGGCGCCACGTGCCTCGATCACCTTGGCGCCACGTTGCTGGATCCCCGGGACGAACTCTTTCCGATACCAATCCGCATCGACCAGTTCCCTGACCGGAGTGCCGGAAGCCGTGCAGTAGCCAATGTCGGGAAACATCTTCGGAGAGTGGTTTCCCCAGACCGTCATGCGGGCGATGTTGGCGACCGGCTCCCCGGTTTGATTTGCCAATTGTGAACGGGATCGCTCGTGATCGAGGCGGGTCATCGCGGAGAATTGGCGCGGCTCAAGGTCTGGAGCGTGGTTCAGGGCAATCAGCGCATTGGTGTTGGCCGGGTTTCCAATGACCACAACCCGGACATCACGACTCGAAAAATCATTGATGGCTTTGCCCTGGGGACCAAAAATCTTGCCGTTCTCCTGAATCAGGTCGCTACGCTCCATGCCTTTCCCGCGTGGGCGCGCCCCGAACATGAACACATAGTCCGCGTCCCCAAAGCCTTTCTCCAGATCATCGCTCAGACGGACGTCGCGCAGCAGAGGAAAGGCGCAATCCTCCAGCTCCATCGCGGTTCCGCCAAGTGACGGCATGGCCGGGGGAATGTCGATCAGGTTCAAGGCGACAGGTTGCTGGTCGCCCAGCAGTTCTCCGGCCGCGATACGGAACATGGCCTGGTATGCGATGTTGCCGGCTGCACCGGTGATGGCGATTCGCTTCGGTGGGTTCGTCATGGTTGGGCCTTCAAAAGGAGAGGGATGGAGTCAATATTAGCAAGAGTCAATGAAGGAGATGCGACCGTCCCAGGTATGCCTGGCTCCGCATCTCGTGCAGGCGGCTCGCGGTTCGCTCGAATATCTGTTTCAGGCGCTTTCCCTGGTACAGCTGGTCTGGCTCGGCTGCGGCAGAGACGATCAGTCTCACGTTGCGGTCGTAGAACTCGTCGATCATCTCGATGAAACGCCGCGCGCTGTCGTCCATCGTCGAATCAAAGACCGGGATGCCCGAAACCAGCACGGTGTGGAAGCAGCGCGCGATTGCGATGTAGTCGGCGACACAGCGGGGAGACTGGCACAGGTCATCGAAGTCGAACCAGATCGCATCGTGTGACAGACGCCTGACTGGAATGGCGCGGCCTTCGACTTCGATGGTCGTTTCTTTTCGATCCATATCCGATGCCAGGTACTGGAAATGATCCTGCAGAATCGGTTCGGCAGCCCCGTTGCCGCTGACGCAATAGGTTTCGGTTTGATCCAGATGCTGCAGGCGGTAGTCGCAAGATGTCGCCAGTTCGAACACCGTCATATGCTTTTTGATCATTTCGATCGCAGGCAGAAATCGTTCTCGCTGCAATCCTCCCTCGTAGAGCTTGTCCGGGGCGCAATTGGAAGTCGCGACCAATGTGACCCGACGCCGGAACAGGCCTTCCAGGAGGCCGGCCAGGATCATGGCATCCGTAATGTCCGAGACGAAGAATTCATCGATGCAGATCACTTTGAATTTTTTCGCCATGCGGGCAGCGAGGAGATCGATGGGGTCGCGTCGGTCCTGCATGTGCTTGAGCTTGTGATGGATGTGTCGCATGAAGCGGTGGAAGTGCATGCGTCGTTTTTTGCGCAGGGGAAGGGAATTGAAAAACAAGTCCATCAGGTAGGTCTTGCCGCTCCCGACCGAGCCCCACAGCCACAGGCCGGACATTTGTGCCGGCGCGTTGGATTTCAAGCGGCGCAGCCGGTCGTGGATCAGCGCCTTGGCACGCGAGTGCCGAGTCAAGTGGTCGAAGATAAGTTGGAACTGTTGGGCGGCCTGGTATTGCGACGGGTCGGCCGTGAAATGCCTCTGGGCAATTTGCGCTTCGTAAGCATCAATGAACATAAAAACATGCGTGGCCGCAAAACCGAACTCTATTCTACATAGATGCGCCGAGCAAACCGGTGTGTTTGGCTCAACCGGGATCAGCGTTCAAACTGTAAGATAGGTTTTCTTTATTCTGCATTTGCTTCCCGCCCGAAATGTCTGATCCTACAGTCCGAACCCGGTTCGCTCCGAGCCCGACGGGCGCTTTGCATTTGGGGGGAGCCCGCACGGCTTTGTACAACTGGCTTTACGCACGGCATTGCGGGGGCCAATTCCTCTTGCGCATCGAAGACACGGACCGGGAGCGTTCCAAAGACGAGCATTGCCAACAAATCATGTCCATGCTGCAGTGGATGGGTATGGACTGGGACGGCGAGGTGGTCTACCAGTCGCAAAGGTCGGAGCGTCATCAGGAAATCATCCAGAAACTGGTCGACCAGGGGAATGCCTACTATTGCGATTGCCCTCCGGAACGCCTGGAACAACTGCGCAAGGAACAGATGGCGGCGAAGCTCAAACCACGCTACGATCGCCATTGCCGCGACCGAGACAATCCCCCGTCGGCACAATCAGTCATTCGGTTCAAAACCCCGCTTGAAGGAGACGTGGCCATCCGGGACAATCTGAAAGGGGAGGTGCGCTTTTCCAACTCCGAACTGGACGACCTGGTGATTGCCCGGGCGGATGGGAGCGCAACCTATCACTTGGCCGTCGTGGTGGATGACATGGATGCGGGTGTCACGCACATCATCCGGGGAGACGACCATCTCAACAACACGCCGCGTCAGGTTCACATCCTTTCTGCGCTGGATGCGGGTGCGCCTGGTTATACGCACCTGCCGATGATTCTCGACGAGGATGGACGCAAAATGTCCAAACGGAAAGATTCCGCCGACATGGCGCAGTACCGCGAGCAGGGGTATTTGCCCACGGCCTTGATGAACATCTTGGTGCGCCTGGGCTGGGCCCATGGAGACGATGAACTGTTTTCGGTCGAAGAGTTGATCCGGCAGTTCGACCTTTCCGGACTGAACTCGGCCGCAAGCCGGATCGATCCCAAGAAAATGGCCTGGGTCAATCAGCAACAGATGGACCGGGTGTCCGAGAGTGAGATCAATGCCGAATTCGATTGGCATTGCGCCCGTCTGGGCCTGAATTCCGATGCCTTGGAGTCCTCGGATCGGAACGCACTCATTGAAGTGCAGCGCAAACGTTGCCGCAACGTGGCCGACATGGCCACCCAAAGTCGCTGGCTACTGCTGGAAGACCCGGGAATGGACGAGTCGGCGCGAGAAAAATTTCTTACTCCGGAGGCTCTCGCGATTCTGCAGGAACTGGCGGACGAGATGGAGCAGATTGACTGGAATGCCGAATCCTTGGCAGGTTTGATCAGCGCTGCCTGCGAACGCCATCAGGTCAAGCCCGGCAAGGTCGCGCAGCCGCTGCGCGTCGCCGTGACCGGGGGGACGGTCTCGCCCTCCATTGAGGACACTCTGGTTTTGCTCGGGAAAGAACGCGCGATGCGGCGTTTACGGGCTGTGATTTCTGGTGCATAATTTGACGAATAGGGCACTTTTGACTTAGAGTGCGCATCCGACTGTATAGTCCCCATCGTCTAGAGGCCTAGGACACTGCCCTTTCACGGCGGCAACAGGGGTTCGAATCCCCTTGGGGACGCCAGCTTTCCAAAAGACACCCGTAGCCTTGAGCCGCGTGGTCCGATCTCATAGCCGTATTTTTTAAAAAGGACGATCAGGGTCGAATGCCGGTGCCCCGTTTGAGCAGCCGCAGGCAGACGTAAGTCAGCGCGACGATGACCGCGATGATCAGAAGCAGGGAATTGACCGTGTCCACTTCCTGAATCCCCATCCAGCCATAGCGGAACAACCCGATCATGTGCAGGATCGGATTGAACAGGGAGACTTGCTGCCAGAAAGGGGAGAGCATGTCCAGGGAGTAGAAAATGCCCCCCAGGTAAGTCAAAGGGGTCAACACGAAAGTCGGGATGATCGAGATGTCGTCGAAGCTTTTCGCGTAAATGCCGTTGATGAATCCTGCAAGAGAGAACAGGATGCAGGTCAGGATGGCGACCCCCAGGGTCAGAGCAAGATGGGAAAGCGGGATCTCGGCAAAAAAGACGGTCACCGCCGTGACTGTCAGTCCGACAGATAATCCCCGCATGACGCCCCCGCCGATGAAGCCGGTCAAAATCACGAAATTCGGCACCGGGGAAACCAGTAATTCTTCGATATGCCGTTGGAACTTTGAACTGTAGAACGAGGAGACGACGTTGGCGTAGGCATTGGTGATGACGGACATCAGGATGAGCCCGGGGGCGATGTAGTCCATGTAGCGATAGCCACCGATATCGGCCAGCTGCGAGCCGATTAGCTCCCCAAAGATGATGAAGTACAGGACGGTCGTAATCGCCGGCGGAATAAGAGTCTGGACCCAGATGCGCATGAACCGCAGATACTCTCGAATCAGCATGCTCTGAAGAGCGACAAGTTGCTGTTTCAGCGGCATGATATTTCAATCAAAATGGTGCCCAACCAACTGCAGGAAAAGTTTTTCCAGTCGGTTGGTCTTGTTTTTCATGCTGACGATGTTGATGCCTTGGGCATTGAGTTCGCCGAACAGTTGGCTCAGGTCGGCGCCTTTGCTGACCGTGGCCTCCAGCGTCCGTGGATCCGGGCAGCGCAGGGCGTAGCCGTCGACCTGCGGACAGTGGGGCAGGGGGCTTTTCGGATAAAGGACAAAGTGCTCCGAGTCGAGTTGGTCCAGCAGCTCCCGCATCGTGGTATCGGTGCGGATCCGTCCATTGTCGATGATCGCGATGGTGCGGCACAACTGTTCCGCTTCCTCGAGATAGTGCGTGGTCAGGATGATCGTCGTGCCCTCGGAGTTGATTTCTTTGAGGTAATGCCAGAGGGTGTGGCGGATCTCAAGATCTACTCCCGCGGTGGGTTCGTCCAAGATCAGAAGCTGAGGGTCGTGGATCATGGCCCGCGCGATCATCAATCGGCGTTTCATGCCTCCCGACAACTCGCGGGCCATTACCGAGCGTTTTTCCCACAGATCGAACTGTTCCAAAAGCCTTTGTGCGCGCTTGGCGGCATCTTGGCGGCGAATCCCGTAGTATCCGGCCTGGTGCACGAGGATATCGAAAACCGGGTCGAACTGGTTGAAGTTGAATTCTTGCGGAACCAGGCCGAGGCAGGCGCGGGCGGCGGCATAGTCTCGAACGATGTCATGTCCGAAGATAGTGACCGATCCCTCTGAAAACGTTACCAGAGAGGAAATGATGCCGATGGCGGTCGACTTTCCCGCCCCATTGGGTCCGAGGAGCGCGAAGAAGTCTCCGTGCTGTACTTCCAGGTCGATCCCGTGCAGCGCCTCTACGCCGCCCGCATAGGTTTTCTTGAGCCCTTTGATTTGGAGCGCGGGAGTCGGAGACGGAATCATTGCGGCCAGAGCCAAATGCGGTTCACTACTATAGCGTCAAAAACTGGCCCCGAAGCAGGGCGTCAGTGTCCCCGATCTCCGAGCTAACACGATTCTGGCGATTTTGGGGGACCGGAAGGCGTCCGCAGAGAGGTTTTCATACGCGGCTCCGCGCCCGGGCATGGATTTTCTGGCCGCCGGCGCAAGCTCGAGCTGATTTTCGAGGCTTTT
>JAPONY010000048.1 GCA_026713705.1 Gammaproteobacteria bacterium | reverse complement strand
TGGATAAATCTGCCGCAAGCGGTCCTGCCTAGTCTTCCCGGCTTAACATCCCGGCCCCCGCCCACGCCACCCCCCTCCACACCTTCCCGCCCTCGACAGCCGGCGGCCACAATGTCAACATCGCTGCTCTCTGCGTGCTGTGCATCGGGCTGGGTGGGGAGAGGGGGGGGGGGGAGGGCGGCGATATAAGCCGGGAAGACTAGGCAGGACCGCTTGCGGCAGATTTATCCATGACACATTAATTTCCCCGAATAGAGTTTGGGTGCCGGGAATTTTAGCACGGTGAATGGACAGATCATGGTGTGAACTGGCTCGAAGTGATCCCTGTAGCACCCGAAGAGATACAGCCGGAGGTCTCCTGTGCGGTGCGGAACCACTAAAACCCGCGATAATAGCGCTGCCTTATGCTGACTTTGTCGAATGTCTTCAACTAAAATCGCCCGGGTGCTTGGTATCGAGACCTCCTGCGATGAAACCGGAATCGCAGTATGGGACAGTGCGCGCGGGCTGCTGGCTCACAAGCTCTACAGCCAAGCCAGAACCCACCAGCAGTACGGCGGGGGCGTGCCGGAACTGGCTTCGCGCGATCATGTGCGCCGCCTGCCACAACTGACTTTGGATGCCTTGGAGGACGCCGACTGTTCTCCTTCGAATCTGGATGCTATCGCCTATACGGCCGGACCCGGATTGATCGGCGCCTTAATGTCCGGCGCCTCATTTGCTTGCGCCATGGCTTACGCGCTGAACCGGCCGGCTCTCGCCATCCACCATATGGAAGCCCATCTTCTCGCCCCCCTGATGGACGAACCGGATTTTGCACCCCCATTCGCGGCACTATTGGTCTCCGGCGGCCACACCTTGCTGATGCAGGTCGATCAGATCGGCCACTACACATGCCTTGGGCAGAGTATCGACGACGCCGTCGGCGAGGCATTCGATAAAACCGCACGCATTCTGGATCTTCCCTATCCAGGCGGCCCTGCCCTGGCGGAACTTGCGGAGCACGGAGACCCCGAACGTTTTCACTTCCCGCGTCCGATGCTGGACCGCGAAGGCTGCGACATGAGTTTCAGCGGACTCAAGACCCACGCTCGCCGACTGGCCGAGGCCCATCCGGAAGATGCCCAAGCGGCCGCAGACATCGCGGCCGGCTTTCAGGAGGCGGTGGTTGATGTCCTGGTCGCCAAAGCACAGCGGGCGCTTGAGCAAAGCGGATTGAATCATCTGGTGGTGGCAGGCGGAGTCGGTGCGAACCGGCGGCTGCGAGCCCGGTTGGCAGAAACCCTGGGGAAAAATGGGCAACAGGCTCTTTGGCCTCCTTTCGAATACTGCACGGATAACGGGGCCATGATTGCCTTTGCCGGTTCGCTGCGCCTGCAAGACTCCGCTGCATGCAGCGATCTGGAAATTCGAAGCCGGGCGCGCTGGCCTCTGGAAGAACTCGCGCCCCCGTCTCCCCTCGCCTAAGGAGGCATCCCGTACAGCGTCAGGCTGGCTGGCTCTTCGACCGGTGGCGGAAAAATCCGTAGACTGCCCAGGCCGGAAGACTGAAAACGATCGCGTAGATCGCGATGCCCAAAGGGCCGAATAATCCGCCCATCAAGACCGACCCAACCGTCGCGGGAGCCAGCACGATGAATGCGGCCCAAGCCGACACGACATGTCCTCCGCGCCGCAATGCCCGGCAGGCCAATGCCAACGGAAGACCGAACGGTGCCAGAAAGATTAATGCCAGCCATGCCTGCGGCTCAACGAACAGGGGAATCCCTCCGGCTGCGGTCACGAGAAGGATCCCGAACGGCAGCCACAGCAATGCAAGCAGAATGAAAGAGGAGAAGCGTTTCATCCGCGATTTTCAGTCAGAACTCAGCCTCCGGCTCTGCTCCACTTGATCGAGCAGCCCATGCTGGGGGTCTGCTCCTTCGGGCCCTCGCCAGTCTTCGCGACTTGGACCATCGCTTCGAACAAATCCCGCCGCGCATCCGGGGCCGGGTGCATCCCGCTCTCGTCGAGGCGCCCACGGTATTGCAGTTTCAGTTCGGCGTTGTATCCGAAGAAATCAGGCGTACATACCGCACCGTATGCCTGTGCCACCTGCTGCGATTCATCCAGCAGATAGGGAAACGGAAAATCGTATTCGCGTGCAACCGCAACCATGTTGTCGAACGAATCTTCCTGATAATCGGTCGGATCGTTCGACATGATGGCCACCGACTGAATTCCATGAGCGCGCAACTCGCCCGCGTCACGGACGATGTGCTCCCGCACGGCCTTGACGTACGGGCAGTGATTGCAGATGAACATCACCAAAGTACCGTTCGTGCCACGGCATTCCCCCAGCGACCATTCGCGCCCGTCGACTCCGGGCAGAGTGAAATCTATCGCGGGCTGTCCGAAATCACAGACCGGGGTATGTTTTAGACTCATGACCGGACTCCTTTAAGTGCCTGGGACGCCGCCTGCGACAGGAACAGGGTGTCCACCCCGACGCCCACCAAGGTGAACCCCATCTCGACATACCGCGATACCACGTCCGGTGCGATCCCGAAGATGCCCGGAACCTTGCCCGCCTCTTGGCAGACCGCCAAGACTTCGGCAATCGCCTCCTGTACCGTCGGGTCGTGCACCTGGCCCGGGATGCCCATGCTCGTGGACAGGTCGTAGGGCCCGATGAACAGCGCGTCCACCCCCTCTACGGCAGCCAACTCCCGGACGTTCTCCACCGCATCCTTATGTTCGATCTGGATTACCGTCAGCAATGAATCGTTTGCCTGACCCAGATAGGCTTCAAATTTCGCCCCGTAGCGATGTGCACGGGCGATACCGACGCCTCGCTCGCCCTGAGGCGGGTACTTTGCGTAATTGACGACCTGCTTCGCCTGCACGACCGTGTTGACCTGAGGCGCGATGATCCCGGTCGCCCCGACATCCAGCATCTTTTCGATCCAAGTTTCCTCGTGCACCGGGATCCGGACCAGGCAGGGTGTCCGATCCCCCGTCGCCTGGATGAGGGATTCGACGGCCAACGGGTCGTGCGTGCCATGCTCGGCATCGATGAACAGCCAGTCGAATCCGATATCGCCTAAGATTTCCGCCGCCTGAGGGCTGTTCATGCTGACGATCGTGCCCACCAGCACTTCGCCGGAGCAGACCCGCTGGCGGAATTTGTTCTCGCAGACCAGCGGGCCGCTCACGGCAATGTCTCCACGCCTTGATCGGTCCCGATCAACAGCACATCCGCGCCGCGCCGCGCAAACAGTCCGACCGTGACCACACCGGGAATATCGTTGAGGGTATCTTCCATTTTCGGGGGATCCAGAATTTCGAGATTGTGAACATCCAGAATGCAGTTGCCGTGATCGGTCACGAAGCCTTCGCGCCACTCCGGCATGCCGCCATGCCGAACCATTTCACGCGCCACCATGGAACGCGCCATCGGGATGACCTCGACTGGCAAGGGAAAGGCGCCTAAACGGTCCACTTCCTTGCCGTCGTCGATGATGCAGACGAAAGTCTCGCTGCACTCGGCAATGATTTTCTCGCCTGTCAGTGCACCCCCACCGCCCTTGATGAGGCTGCGGTGCCGCGTTGCCTCATCGGCTCCGTCTACGTACAGGCGCAAAGGCCCGGCCGTGTTCAAGTCCACCACCGGGATGCCGATTTGGCGCAATCGTTCGGCACTCGCCTGCGATGACGAGACCGCAGCATCGATCTTGCTTTTGACAGAATCTAGGGCATCGATGAAGAAATTGACCGTTGAGCCGGTCCCGACTCCCAACACCTCGCCCGGCTGAATATGAGCCAAAGCGGCTTCTGCCGCTTTTTTCTTCTTGTCGTCGCTCATCCGGAAGTCCCTATAATTGCTTTACAAGTTTAACATTCGCAATCCTATGCCATATTTTGTTTTTCAGGTTGAAGGCGCCAATCCAGAAAGCCGTGTAATCAATTTCCTGCAAGCCTTCGAGAGCTACCGGGAGGCACGCACGCATGCCCGGGAAGAGCGGGCAAAACAGGCCGGTGCAGGCCCGGAAGCGGTTCGTGTGGTCTTCGCGGAATCCCAGGAACTAGCCGAGGGTCTACTGCGGCAAAGGCGTGAGGCCCCGATCCTTCAGGAATGGGAGAAATGAACGTGGAACAACCGACAGACAGACGGCAGAACCGGCATGAACGCAGTGCACCCGCAGGGACGGACTCTCACGAATGCAATGTGGTCGAGACCGCAGATCCGTACCCTTTCTCGAAAATCTTCGGTGCGCTCAGGGGCACGGTGACAATCATGCCGGACACAGACTTGACCCTGCCGACTGGCGAAGCATGGAATGCCGAGAAGTAGTTGGCAGTAAACCGCCCTTGCATGCTGATGTCGGCTATGACACAGCCTCGGGGAAACCCAGTTGCAATGCGTCTGGTTGACGCTCATGGATGAAATCCAGTACCGGGATACCTACCACTCGGTCAACGAGCGACGGTGCCACTTCGAAAAGGCCATCAACGCCCGGGTCTGCACCTGTCGCCACATGCAGCGATTCAACCTGGCAGACCGGGAAGGCGTCGGCTGTACCCAGCCCGAAGCGCACCAGAACTGCGCCGACTGGCTCCGTGCCCTGCGCCGGGCATCGTGTTTCGCGCTGTCGCAACCTAATCCGGTGGACATCCTGCCCCACCGCTTGGAAGCAAAAGTCCAGGCGGGTGGCCTGCTGGGCCTCGCCAAACTGATCGACAGCACCGCCCGCGTCGAAGACATCGCCGGCTTGCTGAATCAAGCCACTGATCGCTACGGCAATGTGTCCGACATTCCCATGCCGGATATCGTGACGGCAGTAACAGAATACGAACCGCGCCCACGCAAAAAGAGATAGATGGGCCAGATCCAGGCAGGCATCCCATCAGAAATCTAATTAATATTATGTAAATTACAATTGATTTGTGTCAATTTTTTTGATACTATCAGAAAATCGACTTGGAACCCTCTAGTCATGAACAAACCCATGCAGCCTAATCCTGTCGCGATGGGACGCGTAGCGGAAGGATTACCCACGATGTCGGCCAAGATACGGGCACTAGATGCCGCAGGATACGCTTGTGCGGACATTGCCAGATTCCTGAACCGGCGTTATCAGCACGTGCGCAATGTTCTGGTCCAAGGGCCCCCGAAATCCAAATCCGGCCAGATGGACTCCAACGCATCCGACACGCCCGGGAATGTCGAGCCCAAAACCCTGCAGGTCGCCCCGAACGGTCGCGTCGTGATTCCTGCCGAAATGCGCTCGGCCATGTTGCTCGATGCAACCGGTCATGTCACGGCACGTGTCGTTGAAGGTGAATTGAGAATTCTCAGCCCCAGGTCCGCACTCCTGAAAGCGCAGAAGATGGTTCGGGAGAAAACTTCCGGAATCACATCGCTGGCCGATGAGCTGATTGCCGAAAGACGTGCCGAAGCGCAACACGAGGCTGATGGATGAGCGTCGTTATTGACGCTTCGGCAGTACTCGCGGTACTCAATGGCGAACTCGGCACAGAACGAACCGAGGAGATTCCAGTGGGCGGCCTGATCAGCGCCACAAACTTCTCGGAAGTACTTTCGAAGTTGGTGGATGTGGGTCTTGACGACGATGCTGCCATCAGCGCATTCGATGCACTCATGCTGACCGTTGTTCCCGTCGATGCCGCGCAAGCGAAATATGCGGGGTTTCTTCGCCGCCAAACTCGCGAGCACGGCCTGTCCCTGGGTGATCGCGCTTGCCTCGCCTTGGCGGTCTCGCGGGGATTCCCGGCAGTCACGGCGGACCGCATTTGGGCGAAGCTGGATCTCGGCATCGAGATCAGGGTTATCCGATAAGCATGTCAACGGGCAACTGCCGGATACAATTCCATCCCCTGCCAGCCCACTATCTGCCCCACACACGACCATGTCCCCGATCCCTGAAGAACTGAGACTGGATCGCCAGGCGCGCGAACTCCACGTCCGATTCGACGATGGTGCCCAATTCGTGCTCCCCTGCGAGTACCTTCGCATCTTTTCCCCCTCCGCCGAAGCGAAAATGGCGAGAGCCCGCGGTGACTGGATCACCGGCAAGCAAAGCGTCAATATCGAGCGTATCGAACCGTACGGAACATATGCCGTCCGTCTCTACTTCAGCGACAAACATGACACCGGAATCTATTCCTGGGAATGCCTGTACCAGTTGGGCCAGGACCGCCAGAAAAACTGGCAACAGTACCTGACTGATCTCAAACAGCGGAACCAATCCACCCCGGAAGGCGAAGAGCAAGTCATCACCCTTCTGCTGTCCGGCGCCCTAGCCGAAGAAGTGGAGATGGAACGCGTGGACGTGGCCCTGCCCAGCGAAACATCAACTGTCGCCGAATTTTTATACTGGCTGCGCCAGCAGGGAGACGACTGGCACGAAGCCATCGACCCCAGGCGACTGACCACCATGGTCAATCAGCAACCTGCCGAGCCGGCCACTCGCCTGCACAACGGAGACGAGGTCTCGCTGACCTCGACCTACACGAAAAATAGACCCGACGGCTGATCTCAGCCGGGCACGGCGGCGAGTTCGGTCAGCAAGACCCCGGTCAGCGCGCAAGTGAGCAGCACCGGCACCACCGGCACCCGCCCGGCGGAGATGGCCAGCAAGGCCAAACCGGTCATCAGCACCATGTTCCAATCCGGCGGGGCTTCCCAGCCGTGCGTCCAGATGACATAACCCGCGAAAGTTACCGCCAGGTTCAGCATTACGCCGACGACCGCCGCCGTGATTGCAGTCAGCGGAGCGGTAAACGCGGGACGGTTGCGTGTCTGCTCGATGTATGGCGCACCAATGAAGATGAACAGGAACGAGGGCAGGAACGTGTACCAGGCCGCCACCGCGGCAGCCAAAATCCCGGCTTGTCCGATTCGGTCCGATCCCAGCAACTGGCCTTCCCATCCCCCCACAAAGCCGACAAAGGAGGTAATCATGACCAATGGGCCTGGAATCAGTTCGCGCAATGCAAGCCCATCGATCATCTGGGCTGCAGTAATCCACTGGAAGTGTTCCACCGCGCTCTGGTACACATAGGGAAGAACCGCGTAAGCACCCCCGAAAGACAGGACAGCGGCCTTGCTGAAGAATACCGACATATCCGTCAGTGTGCCGCTGTCGTCGATCAAATGACCGGCCCCATACACTGCCGCCCATAAACCGGCCCCGGCCACGCACAGCCACAAAACCCCGCGCCGGGTGATCGAAAGTGCAGACACGAGACCGTCTTCGTGTTCCTCCGTGGCTCCGGGATCGGCCGGTGCCACCCAGGCAGGCTTGGCGTGATGCGCCAACCAGCCCAGAACGCCTGCAGAGATGATGATCAACGGAAAAGGGAGGTGGAACACGTACAGCCCGGCGAATGCCGCGAGCATCACTGCCCATAGCAGGACATTGCGCATGACCCGCCGGCCAATTCTCCAAATCGCATACAAAATCACTGCCGTTACTGCCGGCTTGACTCCATACAGCAACGCGGCCACCCAACTGATATCTCCGAATTCCAGATATAGCCAAGCGAGCGCCACGATCATGAGAAGCGAGGGAGCGACAAACAGAACACCCGCGATCAACCCCCCCAACTTTCCATGCAACAACCAACCGATATAGGTTGCCAGCTGCTGCGCCTCCGGGCCCGGCAACACCATGGTGTAGTTGAGCGCGTGAAGAAACCGCCGCTCCGAAATCCAACGCAACCGTTCCACCAGTTCCAGGTGCATGATTCCGATCGCACCGCCCGGACCGCCGAAACTGATAAACCCCAGGCGCAACCAGTAGCGCATGGCCTGCCACAGGCTGAGTGATGTTGGCGCAGTCTTGTGCGACTCGGTCATTTGGGGCACACTAGGTTTCCGATCCCAAAACAATACAGGAGGTTTTCATGTCGGATGATATCGTGTCCCGTTCTGGTGCCGTCGTCGGCCAGTGGGACGGAAAGGACGTCAAGGATCTGCAGCAGGAACTGGCGCGCATCAAGCGTGAAGTTTCGGGCGACAAAGTGGAACCCTCCGGCGTTTCGCATCAGGACCAGTTTCCGGATGATTTGAAGAACTTCACTGCCTACATCCTGTGGGGTTGCGACTCGAACAACGTCTGCCTGGTCGGCTCCGGCGCCAACCGCACCGAATCGGTGGAGTCCATTCGAGAATTCTATGGCAACCAGATTGCCAAGGATGCAATGGCCCGACACGATGGGTAAGGGCTCGAACCCGCCTCGTTGATTGGGTTCGAAGGCTTGGACAGAAGTCCAGCCCGCGGAAGTTCTTGACTAATCCGAAGCGGACCTTCAATAATCATCAGGCCATAGAAATCCTGTACAAGCGCATTGTACGGGCAGGTTCGACCTAGAGGACGGTACACTGAGCTCCATGCAGATCTATCTGGTGGGCGGCGCAGTCCGCGATCAGTTGCTCGGGCTCTCGGTCTCCGAACGCGACTGGGTGGTGGTCGGCGCGCACCCTGAACAGCTCATCGATCTCGGCTACCGGCCTATCGGCCGCGATTTTCCCGTATTCCTCCACCCCGAAACCAAGGAGGAATATGCCCTGGCACGTACAGAGCGTAAAACCGGCCGCGGTTATCACGGATTTTCATTCCATTCCAGCCCAGAGGTCTCGTTGGAGGAGGACCTGCGCCGCCGGGATTTGACCATCAACGCGATGGCTCAGAGCGAATCAGGAGAGCTAATTGATCCATACGGCGGACAGCGCGACCTGGAAGCCAAAATCTTGCGTCACGCATCTCCCGCCTTCGACGAGGACCCTGTCCGCGTACTGCGGGTTGCACGCTTTGCGGCCCGTTTCTATGGGCTTGGATTTCAAGTCGCCGACGAGACCCTTGCGCGGATGCATGCGATTGCGGAAAGTGGCGAGTTGGATGCGTTGACTCCGGAGCGGGTATTCCTGGAATTTAGCCGGTCCCTGACGGAGCCAAACCCTGAAGTATTCGTATCCGTGCTTGCCGCATGCGGGGCCTGGCCGGCAATCTTTCCATTGCTGCCCGACACGGCAAGCATCGAGCAAGTCTTGCAGGCCTCGACCGAGGCACAGTCGCCGTTGGCCGTACGTTTCGCCTGCCTCTCCTGGCACAGTCGCGATGTCACCGCTTGGTGCAACGCCATCCGTGCGCCGCGCCGACTCTCCCAAGCCGCCCGGCTGTTGCATCGGCAATTTCCCGTGTGGTCGGAGCTAGACCTTAAAGACCCATCAGCCGTGCTGACCCTGCTCGAATCTCTTGATGCCGTGAGGAGGCCTCAGCAGTTCGAAGACTTCAGCGCCGCGGCCACTGTACTCAGCGCCGTACTCGGGCTGGATCGTGAACAAACCCACCGTCGGGTAGAAATCGCCCGCACGGCATTGCTGGATTGCGACGAAAAATCCGCTGCCCAGCAGACCGACCACAGGACGGTCAGTGAGCGGGTTCACGAGGCGCGGCTTGAAGCCGTGCGTGCAGCCTTAATGGAAAATCAGTAGAAATCCGCCAAGCGCCACTCGATACAACGCGAACGGCATCATTCCGATGCGCTCGATCAGGCGCAGGAAGAAGTGGATGCACAGCCAAGCGGAAATCCCAGCAATCAAGGCACCCAGAACCAACTCCCCCCAATCTACCGCCTGGGTCGCATGCAGGGATTTCTGTAGAGACAAGACTCCGGCAGCAGCAATCGTCGGAATTGCCAAAAGGAAAGCCACCCGTGCTGCTGCAGTTCGTTGCAGACCCAGCGCCAACGCTGCCGTCATCACAATGCCTGCGCGCGACACCCCCGGCACCAGTGCCAGACACTGCGCGGTTCCGATCCATACCGCATCACTCCAGCGCAATTGCTCCTCGGTCCGTACCCGGGAGCCTTGAGCATCTGCAACCCACAGCAAGACACCAAACCCCAATGTCGCCCAGGCAATGAGTTGCACCTCGCGCAGGTCGGTCGACACCACGCTAAACACTGCCGCACCGACAATCACGATCGGAATCGTCGCCACAACCAGCCAGGCGGCCAGATAGCGTGCGGATTCGGATTCCGGGGCACTCCCGGTCATTACAGCATGCAGCATGGCTCCAAGGTCTCTGCGGAAATAACCCAGCATCGCAAGCAGGGTTCCCACATGTACTGCCACATCAAACGCATGGCCTTGATCTTCCCAGCCGAGCAACACTGGCGCCAAAATCAGGTGGGCGGAACTGGAAATCGGAAGGAACTCCGTCGCCCCCTGCAACAGGGCCAGAACCAGAACCTCAAGCCAATTCATTACAAACGGTTCCGGTGATCCGGGCACACGGTATGCGGTAATTCTGCCGGGAAATCGCGGCCCAGCGCCAGCACCCTGAAGCGCTCTCCCATGTGGTCGGGATGAGTCAGGGTTTCAATCTGCCCACGCTGCGCAAGTCGCGTGGATTCGTCTGCCGACGGGTCGGCAGATTCCAGTAAACCATATTCCAAGAGAAACCCGGCCTGTGAGGTAAACATCAGAACCTCAAATCCGCGCTCGACCGCCAATTCCGCTACGGCGGTGAAATCCACATCCACGCTGATGTCCTCATGCCCAGGCTGGCGGAACGGATCCGAATGCGCTTGATGATCCGCATGACAACGCAATGTTCCAGTAGCGCGTTGCGGATGGTAGTACTCCCGGCACGGATAGCCGTAGTCGATGATTAGCACGACGCCACGCTTGAGAGAACCGTCCAGCTCATCCAGCCATGTGCGAAGAGCATCGTGCCGCCACTCCGAGCAATAACCGGGTGTGGCAACCTCTCCGAGCTCGGTAAAAAGCCGGTTCAAATCTGGATCGGGTTCGGATGATGTCCCAAGCTTCCAGCAAAACTCATCTTCCTCCCGGACAGCCACCATGCGTTCGCGAACGCCTTGAGCGGTCACTTCAAAACAGCGGGCCGGCAAGGCATCCAGAAATTCATTGGCCAGCACCACCCCCTCAAACACCTTGGGCAGCGCGTCGGCCCAGCGCGGGAACGAGCCTTGAGCACTCAAGGTTTCGGCCTGTTCCTTTCGCAACCAAGACGAACGTTCCAGCAACCAATAATCATCGGGGGAGCCCTGCAGTGCACCCAGCACATCGCACGCCAATCTACCGTTTCCCGGCCCGTACTCCGCTATCGCGCCGCCACCCATCTCCTCCCGAGCCAGATCGCAGAAACGTGCCACGCAACGGGCGAGGAAATCCCCCAATCCCGGCGCGGTGACAAAATCCCCGGAAGCACCGAATACCGGATGCGCCCGTTCATAGTAGCCGTACTCCGGTGCATACAGCGCCTGTTCCATGTACTGATCAAAGCGCAACGGACCTTCCTGCCGGATCCACTCCACCAAGCGCATGCGCAAGGCATCCACAGGAATCCCGGGCTCGGACACAGGCGGGGAAATGGCAACCATGGCACTATTATCACGCTATCATGGGCACGAACGTACAGGCAGCAGCATGACTTCTTCTACCTTGGACGGCCAGACCATCCTGATCACCGGCTCCGCGCGCCGGCTGGGTGCGCATATGGCGCGCAGCCTACACCAGGCCGGCGCCAATATCGTGCTCCACTGCCAACGTTCCGTGGTCGAAGCCCAGTCGCTGGCAGAGGAACTGCAGGAACAACGCCCCGATTCGGTTGCCATGGTTACCTCCGACTTGCGCGAGGAGCAGAGCGAGTTTTCGATCGTCGCGGCCGCCGTACAGTCATTCGGACGGCTGGACGCCCTGGTCAACAATGCCTGTTTGTTCGAGCCCGGCGGAATGACGCCGGCAGATCCGGAGCGATGGGAAGAAGTCCAGGCGATAAATGTCCGAGCTCCCTGGCTGTTGGCCGAAGCAGCGGCTTCGCACCTGCGCGAAGCGCGAGGTTGCATTATCAATGTTCTGGACATTTACGCTGCCCGACCGTTGCGTGGATACTTGTCGTACAGCACCAGCCAAACCGCCCTGGCCGGGCTGACTCGCGCCTTGGCACTGGAGCTTGCCCCGGAAGTGCGCGTCAACGGCATCGCGCCAGGCGCGATCCTGTGGCCGGACGAGGACGACGGCCGGGACCGCCAGGCCATCATCGACAGCACGGCACTGAAGCGGCTCGGCCACCCGGACGACATTGCCCGCGCCGCACTATTCCTGATTCGGGACGCGGGCTACCTGACAGGAGAAGTCGTGACCGTCGACGGCGGGCGCAGCCTCACGCCCTGGATCTGATACGGCACGCAGGGTGGCGGGATTGTCGTCCTGCCACTCCCGCCACAATTGCGCGATGGGCGTTCCCAAAACCGGATGCTCCAGGCCACCACAGATTTCCGCCAGAGGGCCGAGCACGAACTCGTGGTGCAGGATTTCCTCGCGCGGCAGTGACAGAACACCGTCCCCCAGCACCCAGTCGTCATAGAGCAACACATCCAGATCGATCGTACGGGAAACGAAACGGTCCTTGCCGCGCACTCGTTCCAGTTCAGTCTCGATTCGGAACAGGACCTTGCTGACGACATGGGGATGGTCCCGCGTGTCGAACCCCACGACCATGTTGTGAAAATCGTCGCCCTCGAACCCCAGTGCCGGGGATTCATACAGGGTGGATCGGGTCAGCGGCCCGTAATGTTCCTCCAGCCGCTCCAGGGCCTCCGCGATCTTACGTTCCCTGTCGATGTTGCTGCCGATGCTGACGAACACCCGTGCCATCAGTCCCCCCGCTCGATCACTACGCCGACTTCCTGCGCGGTACGAACCGCAAAGGGCTTGGCGATACGGATCCGTACCCAACTCACCGCGAATTCTTCTCGGACAATGCGGGCCACCGCCTCGGCCAGCGACTCGACCAGTTGGTATTGGCTGTCCTCCACGAATTCCACCACGCGTTGGCTGATCGCCTTGTAGTCGACGGCATCCTCCAGCGTGTCGCTGGCTGCCGCATGCGCCACATCCGCCCGAAGGTCCAGGTCCAGAACCAGGTTTTGGCGAATTTGTTTTTCCCAGTCGAAAACGCCGATCACGGCTTTCGCCTTGAGACCTCTTATGAAAACCGTATCCATGATTCGACTGTGAAATTCAGGGAAATTTGGTTGGTTTTAAGAAGGCGGCAAGCGCATCATTATGTGGTGAGGGTGATTCTCGCAATTAGGAGTGGGTCAATGCTTCTTCTTCTGAGTGAGGAATTCGATAATTTTATTGAGCGCAGCCGCTAGCGTACCCACCATTCCGAGGGACATTGCAGCGATGGTGTTGTTGAGATAAAGCGCAACTACGGCGGCACCAATCAGCAAGGCGCCGAGGATTATGGCCCCATTTATCTTCATTGTTTCAAGAAAAAGCATACTCCGCTGGAACCTTGAGCGTTGCCGTTGCTCTTCTTCCATCATTTTCAGCACCCGGTCTCCTGCATCAGGGACAATCTGCTGATATCTTGCGACCTCTTCTGCTGGCGGCAACCAGCCCTCATGGTAAGTGAGACTAAGAACAATCTTGAAGATTTCTTCTTTTTTGTCCTCTGGCAGGTGCAACTCTTCGACAAGCTTCACCAATTCATTCTGTGCCTCCTCCTTAGGGGGGCGCGTGTCATCGGTCATGGCCGAGAGCACTCTTCATTGAGCCTTTCCACAGCCTTTTTTGAATATCCCAAGAGCCG
Organism: Gammaproteobacteria bacterium; assembly: GCA_026713705.1. Lineage (GTDB taxonomy): Bacteria > Pseudomonadota > Gammaproteobacteria > Poriferisulfidales > Poriferisulfidaceae > Poriferisulfidus. Next base: position 413 of record JAPONY010000048.1, on the reverse strand, counting down.
AAAGTGATCTTGCTGCCTGCGTGTATAAATATATATTTTTATGAGGTTGCTTATACTTTCAGAAGGATAATGCACTTGGCAGAATGCATCAATAAAAGTTGTCTGCCATTGTCTCCCCGGCCATGTCTGTTCGCGGGAGGAGTACGGTTGAATTGTTTTATCTTTAGCTCTCATGGCGAAGTCGCGTAAAATCTCGCAAAGCGGAACTTTTCAAGCGAAAAGTTACGATGGTAAGGGTTTGCGGGATAATACCACAAACGTCACCCATGCCCCGGGTGTACGTCAGATATGTTGTGATTTTCGCATAGTTGCGAAGAATCGGGGTTTTCGGCATAATATCTGTTAATGTTTCACTTAACAGGTAAGGCCGATGAACTCAAGCGCCTCCCTCCCCGCGCTGCTGCGCCAGCGCA
>JAPONY010000047.1 GCA_026713705.1 Gammaproteobacteria bacterium | reverse complement strand
AATCGTGTCCTTGTGCACGTCCAAGCCGATATAGGCTTCATATCCGTTGTCGTCCATCTGTCTGTCCTCCTGTGAGATCAACTCTTCCGGTCGCAGACCTCCTGCTCCGGTTGCAAGGACAGATTAATCCATCATGTCTTGTAGGATTGACATCTAACTCTTATCAACATTCCGGAAGTTCCTAGTTTACGGTTGTTTACCTCCTAATTTGATATTCGGCAACTGACTTTCTAATCCCTTCCGTATCCAAACCTATTGAAGCCAACTGTTCCTCGCGGGCCCCGTGTTCGACATAGTGATCCGGAAGACCTAATTGAAGCAGTCGGGTAGAACCACCCAACTCCAATTCCTCAGCCACCGCGCTGCCAGCCCCGCCTGCCACCACGTTGTCTTCGACCGTCACTAGCAAACTATGAGTCCCCGCTACCTCGTTCAGGCACTCCACATCCAAAGGTTTGACGAAGCGCATGTCGATCAGCGTCGCGTTCAGTTCCTCCGCAATCGGGCTCACCTGATCCAATAGGCTGCCGAAGACCAGAAACGCGACCTCGCTCCCCTCGCGAACCTTCCGCGCCTTGCCAATCGGGATCGGCTCCAAGGTTTCTTCGATCTCGGTACCCGGTCCCTTGCCGCGCGGATAGCGTACCGCCGCCGGACCTTCATGAAGATACCCGGTCGTCAGCATCTTCCGGCACTCGTTTTCATCGGATGGCGCCATGATCACCATGCCCGGCAAGCAACGCAGATAGGACAGATCGAAAGCACCGACATGGGTCTTCCCGTCGTTTCCAACCTGCCCGGCCCGATCAATAGCAAGCAATACATCCAGCTCCTGCACCACGATGTCGTGAACCAATTGGTCGTAGCCGCGTTGCAGGAAAGTCGAATAGATGGCCACCACCGGCTTCGCACCCGCGCAGGCCATGCCCGCAGCCACGGCGACCGAGTGCTGTTCGGCGATGCCGACATCAAAATAACGTTCCGGATACTCTTTTTCGAAGCGGACAAGGCCACTACCCTCTCTCATCGCTGGAGTAATCGCCATCAGCCTTAAATCCGCGGCAGCCTGGTCGCACAACCAGTTTCCAAAGACCTGCGTATAAGTCGGCTTCCCGTCCGATCCTTTCTTCTGCACACCGATTTCCGGATCGAAGATCGGCACCGCGTGATAGCCCACGGGATCTCCTTCGGCCGGCTCGTAGCCCATCCCTTTCTGGGTGATGACGTGCAGCAGGCGTGGGCCGGTCTGGTCGCGCATCTGCTCCACGATTTTCAGCAGCCCCAACATGTCGTGGCCGCCGATCGGCCCGAAGTACTGCACCCCCAGTTCTTCGAACAGCGTGCCTGGCAAGATCATCCCCTTGAGATGTTCTTCCATTTTCATTGCGAATTTTTTAACCCGCGGCACCGAACTCAGCATGCGTTGGCCCGTTTCACGCACCGAGGTGTACAGGCTCCCTGCCAGCAGGCGGGTCAGGTATCGGGACATGGCCCCCACATTCGGCGAAATCGACATCTCGTTGTCGTTGAGGATCACCAGCACGTCCGCATCGGAAACCCCCAGATGATTGAGCGCTTCGTAGGCCAGGCCAGCGCTCAATCCGCCGTCCCCAATCACCGCGATCGATTTGCATGGTTTCCCTGCGTTGCGGCTGGCCAGCGCCATGCCCAAGGCCGCGCTGATCGAAGTGCTGGAGTGCCCCACTCCGAAACTGTCGTAAGGGCTTTCATGCCGTTCCGGGAACGGCGCCAAGCCGCCCCAGCGGCGAATCGTCTCCAATTGGTCGCGGCGCCCCGTCAGAATCTTGTGGCCGTAGCTCTGGTGCCCAACATCCCAAACCAGATAGTCATCCGGCGTGTTAAACGCGTAGTGCAAGGCCACGGTCAGTTCGACTGCACCGAGGCTAGCCCCGAAATGCCCGCCACAGCGGGCCACACCCTGAATCAGGAACTCGCGAAGCTCGTTGGCAACCGCCGGAAGATTCTCGCGATCCAACGCGCGTAAATCAGCCGGGCTCTCGATCTTCGATAGAAAAGGAAAGTCATCCACGACTAGTCATCCATGTCTTGGTTGTCATCGTCCATGAGATCCATGGATTGGGCGGCGGTCTCCCCTCCTTCCTGCTCCACGATCTTGTCGACCCTCTGTTGCGCCTGGTCCAGACGCTCGCGCAAGGCCCGCACCAAGGCGACGCCCTGCTCGAAATCCTGCAGGGAATCCTCCAGCGAGATCTCACCACTTTCCAGCCGTTCGACCAGATCCTCCAACTGCTTCAGAGAATCTTCAAAGGGGAAAACTTGGGCTTCTTCCGGTTGATCTGCCATACCTCGCCACCGAAAAATTAGGTTGCGGTTAGTTTATCATCGGACTTGCGCCCGTTACAATGAAAATTCAGAAATCAAGTGCCAGCCATGCCTACTGAATCCCACTCAAGCCTTTACGCCCTCGACGACTGGACCGTCCTCGGTATCGGCGGAGCAGACACCTCTGATTTCCTGCACGGCCAGTTCACCAATGACCTTCTGGCACTGCCCGAAGACCAGGCCCAGTTGTCCGCCTACTGCATGCCCAAGGGGCAGATGATCGCCAACTTCCTGGTCTGGCGTACCGCCGAGGGCCAGTATCGAATCGCGCTTCCCTCGGGACTCGCCCAAGCCGTATCGCAACGGCTGCAACTGTTCAAACTGCGCTCCGACGTTGAAATCGAATCGCTTGCGGAGTCGCTCTCCCTTTTCGGCATCACGGCATCCTACCCCGAAGAAACCCCCGCACCACCGGTCGAGTTGCCCCAATCCCCGCTCAGCAAAACGGAAACCGGCCCGTACACCGCCATCGCGTGGCCGGGATCACGCCCCCGGTGGCTGGTGGTTTGCCCTCCGGATGCGGCGGCCGCCTTGTGGGAAGGCAGCGAAGTTCCAGGCCCAGGCTCCGACCTGTGGCGACTCTGGGACATTGAGGACGGCATCCCGTTCGTGCGTGCCGAGAACCGCGAACAGTTCGTCCCGCAGCACCTGAACCTCGACCTGGTCGACGCCATCAGCTTCAGCAAGGGATGCTACCCCGGCCAGGAAGTGGTCGCGCGAATGAAGTACCGCGGCCAGATCAAGTTCCGCACCTATCGCTTGAGCGGCGATTGCGACGAAGTCCCAATCCCGGGCGACCCCATCCATCTGAGCGAGGATCCCGACGCCCGCCCCTGCGGGCGGGTGGTCGACGCCCGCATCCCGCCTGGCGGCGGTCCCTGCCAGATACTGGCCTCCGTCCGCGCGGCGGATGCCGGCCAGCCACTGCGTGCGCAACGTCCGGACGGCCCGTCCCTCGAACAGCTCCCACTCCCCTACGAACTGACCGAGGGCGATTGAAATGTCCCGAATGATGCTGATTCTTTACGTAGCGATCCTGTTGCTGATCGGCGGCTACATCCTGTTCAACCGCCAGCGCGACATAGGCATACTTCTCTACATTCTGGGAGCGATTGCCGCCGGACTGGCGGTCATCGGTTTTCTGGACGTTATCTGATTGCTCAGCCCGCTTCCGGGCGCATATGCGGGAACAGCAGTACGTCCCGAATCGACGGCGCGTCGCAGAGGAACATCACCAACCGGTCGATACCGATTCCAATGCCGGCCGTCGGCGGCATACCGTATTCCAAGGCACGGATATAGTCGGCGTCGTAGTGCATGGCTTCCTGATCGCCTGCATCCCGCTTCTCCACCTGTGCCTGGAAGCGTTCCGCCTGATCCTGCGGATCGTTCAGCTCGGAGAAACCGTTTGCGATCTCCCGCCCGGCTATGAACAGCTCAAAGCGGTCGACAAAGTCGGGATCATGATCGCAGCGACGCGCCAGCGGAGAGACTTCGAGCGGATATTCGGTCACAAACGTCGGCTGTTCCAGCTTCTCTTCCACCGATGCCTCGAACAGGTCGAAAAGCAACCCTCCCAAACCCCGCTTCTTATCGACATCCACTCCGTTGTCCCGGCATAACCCCGCCAGCAGTTCCCGGTTGGACAGGTCGGCGGGCTCCAGACTTGGATGATGCGCCAGCACCGCGTCGGTCAGCGTCATGCGCTTAAACGGCTTCTGCAGGTCGTACTCCTGATCCTGATAAGACACGGTCGTGCCGCCCAACACGGCCTGCGCCATCTCCCGTATCAGTTCCTCCGAAAGATCCATCAGGTCCTGGTAATCGGCAAACGACTGGTACAGCTCCATCATGGTGAATTCCGGGTTGTGCCGTGACGACACCCCCTCGTTGCGGAAGCTGCGGTTGATCTCGAACACTTTTTCAAACCCGCCGACCACCAGGCGCTTGAGATACAGTTCGGGAGCGACGCGCAGAAACAAGTCCTGGTGCAACACGTTGTGATGCGTCACGAAAGGACGTGCCGTCGCGCCGCCTGCGATCGGGTGCATCATGGGCGTCTCGACCTCCAGGAAGCCCCGTTCCTCCAGTTGCTGCCGCAGGCAGTTGAGCAATCGACTGCGCCGCTGGAACACGCCCCGGGCATCGCTGTTCATGATCAGGTCCACGTGACGCTGCCGGTAGCGCTGCTCGATGTCGGTCAGCCCGTGGTACTTCTCGGGGAGCGGCCGCAGGGACTTGCTCAACAGCCGCACTTCCTGCACGTCCACCGACAATTCCCCGGTCTTGGTCTTCATCAGGACGCCCTGCGCACCGATGATGTCGCCGATGTCCCAGGTCTTGAAGTCGGCGTAGGCCTCCTCGCCGAGCCCGTCGCGACGCACCAGCAACTGAATCCGTCCGGTCCGGTCCTGTACATGCGCAAACGCGGACTTGCCCATGACGCGCCGGCTCATCAATCGCCCGCCCAAGGCGACGCGCACCTGGCCGTCGGCCAACTCCTCCGCCGACTGCTCCGCATGCGCCTCGTTCAGTTCAAGCGCCGTGTGCGTGGGCCGGAAATCGTTCGGATACGTCCAGCCGGACGCCCGCAGTTCCTGCAGTTTCTCCTGACGCTGCGCAAGCAGACGCTCTTCGCCCGTTTTCGCCTTTGCCATTACAACCCCGCTTTCAGACTGGCTTCAAGAAAAGCGTCGAGATCGCCATCCAACACGGTCTGCGGCGTACCCGTCTCGACTTGGGTGCGTAGATCCTTGATCCGCGACTGATCCAGCACGTAGGATCGGATCTGGCTGCCCCAGCCAATGTCCGCCTTGTCCCCGCTCTGCTGCTCGGCCTCACGCCGCTTCTGCTCTTCCAGCTGGTAGAGCTTTGCCCGCAACTGCCGCATCGCCATTTCCTTGTTCTTGTGCTGGGAACGACTATTCTGACATTGTGTGACCACGCCGGTCGGAAGATGCGTGAGCCGCACCGCCGATTCGGTCTTGTTGACGTGCTGGCCTCCCGCCCCGCTGGCCCGGTACACGTCGATTCTCAGGTCGCTCGGATCGAGCTCGATTTCAATCTCGTCGTTGACCACCGGCGAGACCACCACCGCGGCGAACGAGGTGTGCCGCCGGTTGCCGGAGTCGAACGGCGACTTGCGCACCAGGCGGTGCACGCCGGTTTCCGTGCGCAGCCAACCAAAACAGTAGTCGCCGGTGTACTTGATGGTCGCGCTCTTGATGCCCGCCACTTCACCGGCCGAGGCGGCGATCAGTTCGGTCCCGTAGCCGCGCTTCTCCCCCCAACGCAGGTACATGCGCAGCAGCATCTCGGCCCAGTCCTGCGCCTCGGTTCCGCCGGAACCGGCCTGAATATCGAGGAACGCGTCCCCTGAATCGAAACGCCCGGAGAACATGCGCTGGAACTCCAGGTCATGCACCTGCTTCGCGCAGTGCCGGATATCCACTGCCAAGGCTCCCATCGTGTCCTCGTCCTGCTCCTCCTGGGCGATGTCCAGCAGTTCGCCGGCATCACTCAGGGAACTGCCGAGCTCGTCGAGCGTCTCGACGATGGACTCCAGGCGGGCACGCGTCTGGCCCAGTTCACGCGCCTGGTTCGGATCCTTCCAGATTTCGGGGTTTTCCAGCTGCTGTTTTATTTCGTCCAGCTGGCGGCGTTTGCCGTCGAGGTCAAAGATACCCCCTAAGCGCGTCCACCCGCTGTGTCAGGTCGCGCAACTGTTCCGGCAGTGAGAGTTCTTCCATGGTCGGGGCCTCGCAGGCGGCGAATTATACGCGGACTTGACCGTCGCCATAGACCACGAACTTCTGGCTGGTCAGCCCTTCCAGGCCCACCGGCCCCCGGGCATGCAGCTTGTCCGTGCTGATTCCGATCTCCGCGCCCAACCCGTATTCGAAACCATCTGCGAATCGAGTCGAGGCATTCAGTATCACCGAACTGGAGTCCACTTCGCGCATGAACCGCTTCGCCCGCTCCTCGTCCGTGGTGACGATGGCGTCCGTATGGTGTGATCCGTATTTTTCGATGTGATCCATCGCCTCGTCGAGATCCGCGACTACCCGCACCGACAGAACCGGCGAGAGGTATTCCTCGCTCCAGTCACCCTCGACCGCGGGCACGGCCTGCTCCAGCAAATCGCAGGTCCGAGGGCAGCCTCGTATCTCCACGCCATGCTCGGCATAAACGTCGCCTAGAACCGGCAACAGTTCTTCCGCACGGGACTCCGCGACCAACAGGGTCTCCATCGCATTGCACACCCCGTAGCGCTGGGTCTTGGCGTTGACGGCAATCTGGATCGCCTGGTCCCGGTCGGCCGTATCGTCGATGTACACGTGGCACACGCCATGCAGGTGCTTGAGGATCGGGATGTGAGTCTGATCGTGAACCCGCTTGATCAATTCCGTCCCGCCCCGAGGGATGATCAGGTCCACCCATTCGTCCATCTTGAGCAACGCGTCGATCGCGGCCCGGTCCGTGGTCGGCAGCAATTGCGCGCCCTCCGGGGGCAGCGAAGCCTGACGCAGGCCTTCCTGCAGGCATTCCACCAGTGCCTGGTTGGAACGGTACGACTCGGTGCCGCCGCGCAGGATCACCGCGTTGCCGGACTTGATGCACAGTCCGCCCGCTTCCACGGTCACGCCGGGACGGGCTTCGTAAATCATGCCGATGACGCCGATCGGCACCCGCATCCGGCCGATCTTCAGGCCATTCGGTTGATCCTGCATGTCCGATGTCTGGCCCAAAAGGTCCGGCAGTTCGGCAATGTGCTCGAGTTCCACCGCCAACGCTTCGAGCCTTGAGCCGTCCAGCGCCAGGCGGTCGATGAATGCGTCGTCCCGATGCGCCTTCGCCGCTTCCACGTCTGCCATGTTGGTTTCAAGAATCGCGTCGGCGCGTTCCTGGATCAGGCTGGCCGTGGTCCGCAGGACCTGGTCTCGCGCCTCCGTGCCAGAGGCCGCAATCACCCGCCCGGCCGCGCGCGCGGCTTGGCCCAGTTCAGTCATCCGGGTATCCAGGTTCTCAGTGGACATGGTCGGAAACTCCTTGTACGGGTAGCAGTCGATCCTTTCCTGAAAAAGCCAGGCAGGCGTTCTGGATGGCGGGCCACGGGCTTTCCGGCCCCCGTCCCTTGACCACCCGTTCCAGGTGGATGAAACGTTTCAGTATAGCGCGAAAATGCTCCCGGGAGTGCTGGCTCAAGGCTCTTTTCAGCGCATCGCGGCGGGTGAACGGGAAAACCGAATCCAAGCCGGACGGCTGCTGGCTCAGGGCCAGCAACTGGCGGACCTCGCGCATCAGCATGGCGTGCGTCGCGACCGGATCGTGGCCTTCGCTCTCCAGGTTCCGCGCCACGCCGATGATGCGGCGGCCCCGGCCCTGCAACATGGCCATGGCGAGATCCATCGCCTCGTAGCGGGCATCCTGCCCCAGGAACTGCTGCAGGGATTCCAGCGAGACCGGCCCCGGCCCGTTCAGGATGTGCAGTTTCTGCAACTCCTGCTCGGCCGCCAGCAGGTTGCCTTCCACGCACGACAGGAAATACTCCACCTCGCAGGTGCCCATCTCCAGTTCAAACCGCCGCAGGGCGCCCTGCAGCCACTGCTGCGTCTCCCTCTCGTCCAGCGGCATGATCCGCACGATCAGGCCGACCTTGTCGATGGCACGCGCCCACGCCTCGTTCAGGCCCCGGTTGTCCAGCCGGGGCACCTGCAAGGTAATCAGGCTGCCTTCCGGAGCCTGCTCGCACCATTCCTTGAGCCGGGCTTTCGCCGTCGCATCCGGCTTGCCGCTCAGCACCCGCATGTCGAGCATGGCTTGATCTCCGAACAGGGACGGGCTGCACAGCGTCGGCAGTTCCTCCCAGGCAAACCCTCGTTCAATGATCCGCAGCTCGCGGCGATCGAAGCCTTCCTGCTTCGCCCGGCGGCGAATCATCCGTGCCGCATCCCGCATCTGCACCGGCTCGTCCCCGGTGATCAGGTACACCGGGAGGAGCGGCCCGTTCAGGGCCTCGCGGAGTTTTCGAAAATAGACTTTCACGGTGCGAGTATGATGCGTTCCTATTGTATAAGGTACAGACCCCCATGAGCGAATTTTCCATCGGCTGGATCGGCCCCGGCATCATGGGCCGCCCGATGGCCCTCAACCTGTTGCGCACAGGCTACCCGGTCAAGGCGTTCGCGCGCCGCCCCGAGCAGTTGGAACCCCTGGTCGAGGCCGGCGCGACGACCGCAGGCAGCCCGGCCGAAGTCAGCGCGGCGACCGACCTGACCATCGTCATGGTGGCGGACACTCCGGACATGCTGGAAGTCGTGACGGGAGAGAACGGCGTCGACAAAGGTGCCCGACCCGGTCACATCGTGGTCGACATGAGCACCGTCTCGCCGACCGAGACGCGGGCCGTGGCCCAACAGCTGGAGGCGAAGGGCATTGCCATGCTGGACGCCCCGGTGTCCGGCGGCGAAACCGGAGCCATCGACGGTACCCTCTCGATCATGGTCGGGGGACCGGAAGAAATCTTTGAGCGCGTCCGCCTGGTGTTCGAGGTGCTCGGGGGGCAGGTACGCCGAATCGGCGATGCCGGGGCTGGCCAAGTCGCCAAGGCCTGCAACCAGCTGCTCGTAGCGCAAACGATGGCGGCGGTAGCGGAAGCTTATTTGCTGGCGGAATCGAGTGGCGTGAGTCGCGAACAGGTGCGTGATGCCCTGCTCGGAGGATTCGCCTACAGCCGCATCCTGGAAGTCCACGGACAACGCATGCTGACCGGCGACTACCAGCCTGGGTTCAAGGCCGAATTGCACCTCAAAGACCTTCGGATCGTAGACCGGGAGGCCCGGGAGACCGGCCTTTCCCTGTCCGGCGCGAAAGACGCGCTGCACCTGATGGAACAGTTGGTCGAACAAGGCGATGGCGGCCTAGATTCCACTGCTCTGGCGAAGATGGTGCGCCAACGTTCCCTCAAGAAAGGCTAACCGCTATTCGGCTTCTTGTGCTTTCGTTTTCATCCACATACCTTGCGAAAAACGGCACGTTTCCGCCCAGCAAACCAAAGGCGAATATATATTTTTCTTCCCCGCAGAACGGCCGGGTTCCACGCGAAGTGATCTGCCTCGATGAATACCAACCTGTGGCTACCCCCCGCATCAATTCGGGTGTCTGCTACTTCTCCCTCGGGTGATCCGAAAGGAACCTCTTTCCGCAAACGCCACCATCCAGATACCCATAGCAACTCCCAATGAGTCAGAATAGCAGGGTTGCCTCCAAGATTCCTAACGATAACCTCATTCCCACGTTTGTCGTCTGTGGTCAAGTACGGGACTACGCTGATGCGGAAGCGCTTTCGCCATTCCTCCCTGACCTTCAGCGCTCCTAGAGTGGTAGATAGAACCGCACCCCACAATGCTAGAAGTGTTGTCATGCCACGATGACCCTACTGTTAGATGGCTTACTCTCGGGCCCTAACCACATAGCCAGAATCACTTCACAGCATCCGTTAGACAGTTTTCGTATCCTGAGCCATCGAGTACACAGCTTCGCAATAGGTTGTTATTAGATAGTGCGCTCGAAAAAGATCATCAAGATTTGCACTGCTCGATGGATAAGGAATAGACTCTTTCGATGCCGGATACCGGAAGCGGTCACCTCGATCATCATGAGCGTCTAGCCCGCATTTCTCACCGAACTGAAAAACGGTTCGGATTTCCCGAATTATATCCGGGCCGGCCGAGGCAAGCGGGTCCTGAGCCGCATAGGCCAGCTGCCGCGGCACCAATGATCTTTCGGAACGACGGGACCGGCGATGCTGAAGAAGCGAATCCGGGAGGGAATCAGCCTGATTCGGAAATGTCTATCAGGTCGCAGGGGCATACCGAGGACGATCACTATTCCAGGCTTTCTAACCCGGATTTCTCACCAGAGGGAGGAGGGAACCGGGATCTTCTGTTAAACTTGTAGATAGATCAAGAAGCTACAGGGCAGGAGGCCCCGATTCCCATGAAGTCACAGTGTATCACGAAGCCGACCCCCGATCGGCTGGATTT
>JAPONY010000046.1 GCA_026713705.1 Gammaproteobacteria bacterium | reverse complement strand
GACGAGGGATTCCGAACCACCCCAAGGTTGGGACATAAGGCTGACCGACCTGGACGCATCATGATAATGGACAACATCCAATTGATCATCCTGATCGTGACGATCCTCGGCAGCGTATTCGCGCACGGCAAGATCATCCTGGGTCGCGTGTCGGCCCTGGAAGGCCGCATGTCGGCGATGGAAGGCCGTATGTCGGCGATGGAAGACCGCCTGTCGGCCCTGGAAGGCCGCGTGTCGGCCCTGGAAGGCCGTATGTCGGCCCTGGAAGACCGCCTGTCGGCCGTGGAAGACCGCCTGTCGGCCGTGGAAAGTCGCGTGTCGCATATGGAAGGATTGTTCGAAGGGTTCCGCGCCGCCGGACTCCTGTCGCCTCCCCAGTCCGACAAGAATCAGGCGCAAGCGGCCTAGCCGATTGTCTCGGGAGCGCCGGGAGACGGCACATCCGCTGCCTCCCGGCGCCTCTCCCGTGTGCCTGCCGATAGGGTCGGCCGGTTTCCGGGCCTTGGCTTATTCGGCTTGCCACAGGCACACCGCCGGAGGCACGGGGTAGCCCGCGGATACGCGAAAGTTCCCGTCCCATTTACAATGGCGCAGCGAACCCGTCCCCCCGTCCGATGTCTTCCCCGCGCCGCATCCTGGTCACCAGCGCCCTGCCCTACGCCAACGGGCCGATCCACCTGGGCCACTTGGTGGAGTACCTGCAGACCGACATCTGGGCGCGCTACCAGCGCCTGCGCGGCGAGGACTGCACCTACGTCTGCGCCGACGACGCGCACGGCACGCCGATCATGCTGCTCGCGCAGCAGCGCGGCATCAGCCCCGAGCAGCTGATCGAGGAGATCGGCCGGCAGCACCGCGAGGACTTCGCCGACTTCCTGATCGAGTTCGACCGCTACCACAGCACGCACAGCGAGGAGAACCGCCAGTTGTCCTGCGGCATCTTCGAGGCCCTGTCCGAGGCCGGCCACATCCACCGCAAGACGATCTCGCGCTACTTCGACCCCGTCGCCGGGATGTTCCTCTCCGACCGCTACCTGCGGGGCACCTGCCCGCGCTGCGGCGCCGAAGACCAGTACGGGGACGCCTGCGAGCAGTGCGGCGCCACCTACGAGTCGAGCGAACTCGTCAACCCGCGCTCGACGCTCAGCGACACGGCCCCGGAGCTGCGGGACACGGAGCACCTGTTCTTCCGGCTCGGCGATTTCACCGATTTCCTCCAGCAGTGGGCCGCACACGGCGGCGTGCAGCCGGAGATCAAGAACAAGCTCGACGAATGGTTCGAGGCCGGGCTGCGCGACTGGGACATCAGCCGCGACGCGCCGTATTTCGGTTTCGAGATCCCCGGCCATCCGAACCATTACTTCTACGTCTGGCTGGACGCGCCGATCGGCTACATGGCCAGCCACCTGAACCTGTGCCGGGAGCGCGGGCTCGAGTTCGACGACTACTGGGCCGCCGACAGCGAGGTCGAGCTGTACCACTTCATCGGCAAGGACATCGCCTACTTCCATACCCTGTTCTGGCCTGCCCTGCTGCACGGCGCCGGGTACCGGACGCCGAACGCGGTGTGGTGCCACGGCTTCCTCACCATCAACGGCGAGAAGATGTCGAAGTCCACCGGCACCTTCATCGAGGCCCGCACCTACCTGCGCCACCTCGACCCGGAGCACCTGCGCTACTATTTCGCCGCCAAGCTGTCGCCCGACATCAGCGACATCAACCTCAACCTGGACGACTTCGTCGCCCGCGTCAACAGCGACCTGATCGGCAAGGTGGTGAACATCGCCAGCCGCTGCGCCGGCTTCATCGAGAAGCAGTTCGGCGGGCGGCTTGCGAAGCAACTGCCGGAACCCGCGATGTTCGAGGACTTCGCCGCGGCCGCCGACGGCCTGGCCGAGCACTACGAGGCGCGGCGTTTTTCCCACGCCATGCGCGACATCACGGCGCTGGCCGATCGCGCCAACCAATACCTGAGCCAGGAGAAACCCTGGGAGACGGTGCGCGATGCCGCCACCCGCGAGCAGGCCTGGGAGGCCTGCACCCAAGGACTCAATCTGTTCCGGGTGCTGGTCGCCTACCTGAAGCCGGTACTGCCTGCGCTGGCGGCCAAGAGCGAGGCCTTCCTCGACTCCGGCCCGCTGGACTGGGACGCCCGCCTGACGCCGCAACTGGACTGCCCGATCCAACCGTTCACCCCGCTTTCCACCCGAATCGACCCGAAATCCGTCAATGCCATGATCGAAGAAACCAAATCCGCCCATGCGCCGCCGCCCGAGCCTGCGCAGCCCGACACTATCCCCTACGAAGACTTCGCCAAGGTCGACCTCCGGGTCGCCCGGGTCGTGGAGGCCCGCCTGGTCGAAGGCGCCGACCGGCTGCTGGCGCTGACCCTGGACCTCGGCGACGAACAGCGCCAGGTCTTCGCCGGCATCCGCGCCGCCTACACGCCGGAGCAGCTGCAGGGCCGGCGGGTCGTGATGGTCGCCAACCTGGAACCGCGCAAGATGCGCTTCGGCACCTCCGAGGGCATGATCCTGGCCGCGGGGGACGACGAGGGCACCTGGCTGCTGACGCTGGACGAGGGCGCGCAGCCGGGCATGAAGATCCGGTGAGCACCACCCGGGTCGCCTGGATCGCCCGCCCGCAGTGCGTGGGCTGCACCCTGTGCATCGAGGCCTGCCCGTTCGACGCCATCGCCGGCCTCGCGCAGAAGACCCACTGCGTGCTTCCGGACCTGTGCACGGAGTGCGCCCTGTGCCTGCCAGCCTGCCCGGTCGACTGCATCTCCCTGCGGCCGGATCCGGATCACCCGCCCCGTAATCACGACTACCGTCTCCGGGCACGCGACCGGGCCCAGCAGCGCCTGCGGCGCCTGGCGGTGCTGCGCGGCACGCACGCGCGGCAACTGCAGGACGCCCACGCCCGCTTCCGGGACGGCGGCGCCGATGCGCGGCGGACGGCCATCCGGGATGCCGTCGGCCGGGCGCGAGACCGCACGACGCCCTCCTGATGGACGCGCGCCAGTGCGCGCGGATCTTCCGCCGCTTCCGGAAACTTCGCCCGCAACCGACCACCGAGCTGCGCTACCGCAACGCGTTCGAACTGCTCGTCGCGGTGATCCTGTCCGCCCAGTGCACGGACGTCGCGGTCAACAAGGCGACGAAGAAACTGTTCGCCCGCGCCCGCGCCCCGAAATCCATCCTGGCGCTCGGCGTCCCCGGCCTCACGCCCTACATCCGATCCATCGGCCTGCACAACAGCAAGGCCGCCAACATCATCGCCACCTGCCAGGCGCTCATCGAGCGGCACGGCGGCCAGGTGCCGCAGACCCGCGAGGCCCTGCAGGCACTGCCCGGCGTCGGGCGGAAGACCGCGAACGTCATCCTGAACACCGCGTTCGGGGAACCCGTCATCGCGGTGGACACCCACATCTTCCGGGTCGGCAACCGGACCGGCATCGCGCCGGGGCGGACCGTGCGCGAGGTGGAGGACGGCCTGATGCGCCAGGTCCCCAAGGCGTTCCTCAAGGACGCCCACCACTGGCTGATCCTGCACGGCCGCTACACCTGCACCGCGCGCAACCCGAAGTGCCCGGAATGCGGGATTTCCGACCTGTGCGAGTGGCCCGGGCGAGTGGACCGGATGAATGCGAACTGATCGATAAGGAGACGCAGGCCGATGCACCTGTCATGGAACGAGATGCGCGCCCGCGCCGCCGCCTTCGCTGAAGAATGGAAGGATGCCCGGTACGAGAAAGGCGAAACGCAGAGTTTCTACAACGAATTCTTTGAGGTCTTCGGCATCAGGCGCTTGATCGCGCGGTGGACCGGCTATATCGCGCAAAGAGGTTTGGCTCCGGGCGCGAACGCGTCGAGCATCTTTTTGTGCTTTACGAGAGAATGTCTTCGCCCCTTGCAGCGACAACTAGAAAACGGCAACCACGCAAGAAGAAGCGTAGCTGATAATCCCCTCATGGCATTGCGGGAGCAGCCTCGCAGCGGAGACCTTCCAGAGCACTTTAGGCTGTGATGGATAGAAACGGACTCCTTCTCAGAATGTAGCCCAAACCTGTGCGAATGGCTAGAACGGGATTCCTGGGATGTATAACTGCTTTTCAATCCTATAAAATCAATGTATAAACAATATGATACGAATATAATAATCTATATTGAGTAATTTTACTCAATATAGTAAAATTGTTCTCCATGGACGAATACCGACGCCCTCAAGTGGACGTGCTGGTCAACAGGCTAACCGAAGACCCCCACCACCTGATCACCCTGTCCGGACCACGCCAGTCCGGCAAGACCACCATCGTGCTCCAGGCGCTTGAAATGCTCCGAGAAGCGGGATGGAAAAGTCATTATGTCGCAGTCGACCGGCCCAGTTCTACCATTCCCCCAACCTTCTCCAATGCGAACGAATCCGAATTCGACGATCCCCGACCGCTTGACATCCAGGGGCTGGTGCAAAACTGGGAGCAGGCCCGGCAGGAGGCGAAAAGACACAGCCAAGGATTCATACTCGTGCTCGACGAGATCCAGAAAATTCCTCAGTGGTCGGAAACCGTCAAGGGCTTGTGGGATGCCGACCGGATAGAAGATTGTCCCCTGCGTGTGGTCATTCTCGGCTCGTCCCCGCTGCTCATGCAGTCAGGGCTGACGGAAACCCTGGCCGGGCGTTTCGAGCCGCTTGATGTCCGCCACTGGTCTTTCGGGGAAATGTCCCAGGCGTTCGGCTTCGACCTCCCTCAATACCTTTACTTCGGCGGCTATCCGGGAGCCACCCGCTTCTGCCGAGAGCAGGAACGGTGGCGCGAATATATCCTCAGGACCATCATCGCAACCAACATCGAGCGCGACATTTTCTCGATGAACCGTGTGGATAAGCCCGCATTGCTGAAGCAGCTCTTTGAACTGGGCACCGGCTATTCCGGGCAAATCATGTCGTACACCAAACTGCTGGGGCAGCTCCAGGATGCGGGGAACACCACCACTTTGGCACGCTACTTGGACCTGCTCGCGCAGACTCGCTTGCTCGCCGGGCTGCCGAAATACTATGGATCTTTCCAACGCACCCGAGCGTCAAGCCCCAAACTCAACGTCCTCAACACGGCCCTGATGACCGCCGGGTCGAGATATTCTTTCGAGGAAGCACAAGCAGACCGGACTTTCTGGGGGCACCTGACCGAAAGCGCAGTCGGGGCGCACTTGTTCAGCACCATGACCTCCGACATGCGCCTCCATTACTGGCGCGAGCAACCGCATGAGGTTGACTATGTCCTGCAACGCGACTCCCGAATTATCGCGATTGAGGTCAAAAGCAGCCGGAAGAAAGCCTCCTTGCAGGGTCTCGAAGCTTTCGAGGAGAAATTCCACCCTTGGCGGTCTTTGCTTGTCGGGGAAAACGGGATCCCCCTGAACGAGTTTCTGACGACCCCCGCCCATCAATGGTTCTCGGAAACATGAAAGTGCTCGTCCCTCGAACCTGCACCGAAATACTGTTCGGAGACGAGCAGACCCGTCAGGGGACATCCCGACCCCTGAAAGATTTTCGCGATGTGCGCATATACGTGCTGCTGGGAGACCCGGGAGCCGGGAAAACAACTGCATTCAAATCGGAATGCGATACTCTGGGAGATAGCGCCTGCCTAGTCACGGCCCGCGACTTCCTTGCTCTCGACGAAAACAATCACCCTGAATGGTGTCGCAAGACTTTATTCATTGACGGCCTTGATGAAATCCGTGCCGGCGAATCAAACGCGGCGACCCCCTTCGACCAAGTCCGGCAGCGTTTGGACAGGCTTCGTCCACCACGCCTTCGCCTTTCGTGCCGGGCCGCGGACTGGCTCGGGTCAAATGACCAGAAGCATCTTGAGAAAGTCGTGACCGGGGGCGAGGTCACCGTGTTGTCTCTCGACAAGCTGAGTGATTCCAGTATCGAGCAGATCCTGGAATCCTCTGAAAACGTCGGCATTAACACCTCACATTTCATCGAGGAAGCAAAACAGCGAGGCATGGAGGAACTGATCAGGAACCCACTCACACTCAAGCTGCTCATCGAAACGATCGCACCCGGTGGACGCTGGCCGGAAAGTCGCCTGGAAGTTTTCGAAAAAGCTTGCCTGCAGATGACCCGGGAGCACAACGAAGAACATGTGCTTGCCGCCTCTCCTCAAGCCCCTTCTGAACTCTTGGAAATCGCCGGGCGTCTGTGCGCCATTCAATTGATCTCTGGCATCTTCGGATATGCGCAGCATGCGAACCAAGCCACAGCCGACTGCCCCACGACACATCAATGCGGCAGCAACGCTCGACAGACTGAACAAGCTTTGAAGACCCAATTGTTTACAAGCACTGAAGGCTGCGTCGTCCCCATCCACCGCCACCTTGCCGAATTTGTCGGTGCCAGATATCTTTCCCAAATTATTTCCGGCGGGTTGCCGGCGCGGAGAGTGCTCTCCTTAATGAGTGGAGGGGATGGAAATGTTGTCACAGAATTGAGGGGCCTCGCCGCATGGCTGGCCGCCCAATGTGCCGAAGCCCGGATCGATCTCATCGAGCGCGACCCTGTGGGCGTGGGTCGATATGGAGATATCAGCGGGTATTCGCACGAAGACAAGCGCGCCCTTCTCGAATCCCTCGGCCAGAAAACCAATCTCCGCAGCAATACGCGATGGACCGAACCCGCCTTTGGGCCTCTTGCCACACCCCGCATGGAGTCCGAGATCAGGCGCATACTGGCTTCCCCCTCACGGGAGAAAGGACATCAGGAATTGACCGGATTCGTCCTTGCCTTTCTTCCCCATGGGCAGGCCCTTCCGGGCCTGTCCGAGATTCTGTCCGGAATGGTGCGCGACAACACCCGGTGGCCGTACATCAACATGCGGGCGCTGGATGCCTTTATCCACTGCGCCGGCCCCGGCAATTCGGACGATGAACTCAAAGCTTTATTGGCGGACATCTGTCAGGGAACCGTCCTGGACCCCGATTACGAACTGCTCGGGACTCTGCTCTCCGAACTCTACCCTGAAAGCCTTCCGCCTTCGAAAATATTCGACTGCCTGACCACGGGCGGAAACGGAAATCTGATCGGGCAGTACGCCCGCTTCTGGGAAACCGATCTTTGCGACAAATCCTCGGACGACCAGATTATCGCCCTCCTAAATCACCTGAGCGAGCGATTCACCACATTGCGCCCAGCTCTAGAGCATCACGACCTAAGAAGCCTCCCGGCCAAACTGTTGGCACGCCACCTTCATATGCATGAAGGCCGCCTTGATACGGAACGCTTGTACAACTGGCTCGGCATGGATGCAGCCTTTAATTCATGGGACGTGGAGCCGCTTGATTCCATACGTTCCTGGCTTGAACAACACCCGGACACCCGAAAGGACCTCGTCCGGGAAGGACTGGAACGGCATTCAAACTCGAACGTCCACGAGATCGACTTGGATTTCAACCAACGTTTCTATTGCGCGGAAGTGCCTCCTGATTTTGGCATCTGGTGCCTGAACGAGGCCCGCACCACGGCAGCCCCCGGAAGTCCTGCCGAGCGATACCTGCTGGACCAGGCCGTGCGGGCGCACCGAACCCAAGTGGGCAACACAGATTTGTCGCTTGCTATTTTGGAGGAGCACGCCAAGACCAATGAAACGCTGCGGGAGATCATGGCTCCGCCACCGGAGACGAAACGAACACAGTCCCGCCCTGAACAGAAAAAACGCAGTCCGGCAAAAGACGAATTATTGGCCCATATCCGCGCCAACGAGACCGACCTGCGCGAGAATCGCGCAAACCCCAGCGTTCTCTTCCACATGGCCCGCGTCTATTTCGGCCACTTTTCCCAACGGGACGGAGGAAACCCGGGAGCCATCAGGGAACGCCTCCAGGGTGATGCCGGCCTAGCCGACTCCGTGCTTCGGGGGCTTCGCCGCGTGGCCGACCGGCAAGATGTCCCGATCCCCGACCAAATTCTTGACTTGAGAAAACAGGGCAAGATTTCTTACTTCAGCATACCTTTCCTGGCAGCCTTGGCGGAAATCGAAAGGACGGAATCGGAAGATCCGTCCCAGTGGGACGAGGACCGGATTCGGAAGGCGCTGCTGTTCTACTACGCCACGCCCCACGGCAACTACCGACCCCGATGGTACAGAAACCTGCTTGAGGCCCGTCCCGAGGTCGTGGCCGACATGCAAGTCCGCTTCGCCATTCCCGAACTCCAGGCGGGACGCGAACATATCTACAAACTTTGGGAAATGGCGCACGACAAGGCCCACTCTCAAGTGGCCAGACTAACCGGCCTGCCCCTGCTGCGCGCCTTCCCGGCCCGATGTGGAAAAAGGCAACTCAAAACCTTGGCGCATCTTCTCTGGGCCGCCATCCAGCATGCCGAGACGGATGAATTCCTGAAACTGATCAAAAAGAAAACATCCCAAGCAAGCGCCACCATTGCCCAGCGGGTCTACTGGCTGGCGGCCGGCAGCACCGTCTTGCCAGAAGAGTACAGCAAACCACTACAGGATTTCGTGCTGGGCAAGCAAGGCCGAACCGAACACCTCGCCGAATTTCTGCGTTTGGACGACCCCTTGGCAACCGGGCTCGGCGAATTGCCCGTTTCGACATCGGGAATCGTGGTTCTCCTTGTCGGAAGATACGCGGGCCCCGGCCTCGTGTTCACAGGAGAGGATGGCCCAGTGACACCCCGGATGGAGGCTTCCGACCTTGTGCATAAGTACATCCGGCACCTTGCCGCCTCCGACACCCGGAGTGCAAGCGAAACCCTCGGCGAATTACTGAACGACCCGGCGCTTTCACCCTGGCACGACATACTGCTCCAGGCATCGGAGGATCAGCAAGCCGCTCGGCGTGATGCCGAATACCGTCACCCCGACATCAATCGGATATGCCAGACACTGGACGGCGGCGCACCGGCTAATGCTGCCGATCTTTGGGCCCTCTTGACGGATCGGCTGGATGAAATCGGTGTGCAGATTAGCTACGGCAACGCCGGCGGCCGGCGCCCGTGCTGGAACGAGGACGAGCACAGGAGACCCACTTCCCCGAAACATGAAGATTCATGCCGGGACGCAATACTTGACCGCCTCGACAGGCGTCTCCCTCAAAGCATTGATCTCCAGCCTGATGGACATTACGCCCGTGACAAGCGGGCCGACATACGTGTCTGGTGCCAAGGTTTCAATGTGCCTGTTGAAATTAAGAAAAACAGCCATCCTGATCTGTGGAGCGCAGCAAAAGACCAGTTGATTAAGAAATACGCCATCGATCCTCACACCGACGGATACGGCATCTATCTAGTGCTGTGGTTCGGCAAGGACCAAACGCAGCCACCACCTTCCGGCCTCTGTCCCGCCGACCCCGAAAGCCTGAGGCAACAATTGAGTGCCGCGCTATCGGAAAGTGAAGCCAGAAAAATTTCGGTTCGTATTATTGATGTCAGCAAGGAAGGCCGGGATAGTCTCAATGCCACAGCTTAGCGGCAGATGCGTTTCTGCCTCCTGCACCAGGTCCCTAAGGCGTTCCTCAAGGACGCCCACCACTGGCTGATCCTGCACGGCCGCTACTACACCTGCACCGCGCGCAATCCGAAGTGCCCGGAATGCGGGATTTCCGATTCGAATCCAGGGAGCCCAGGGATTCCACACACTTCCGTGAAGACCCAATATTTTCAAGGGGACTGGAAGATTCTCAAATAGTGCTGCGACGGGAACACGTGTGCCTTGGAAAACCAAGGCCCCACTCACTTTATCGGGATCCTGCTCGACGGCAGAACAACTGCCCGGCGCCTTCACCTATTTACCCCCTCCGGAATTAAAGTGCTCCAGGAATCGTTCACGTAAAAGATTTTATGACATTTTCAAATTCGTGTGGATCATCATCCGGGGTCAAGCCCTGGAAGATTCCAGGTCAAATGTCTTGACGGATCATGGGCGGTCTCCACCAGATGCCGCCATTCACACAGCAGCCCCCCCGTTTCGTTGTCCCCTCCCCGTCCCGTCACCGGAGCGCCTCCGGCCAGGAGCTTGCTCAATCCCAAGCCCAGGATGTTTCGCGCGGCATTGCCGTCCGCATGGTCCCGATGCCCGCAGGCGCGGCATGCAAAGTACTCCGCCTTGCGGTTCCCCTCCTCCGCGTGCCCGCACCGCGCGCACTGCCGGCTCGTGTTCCGCGCCGGCACCTCAGCACCGGCATCGCCTTGTATTCCAGCAAGCGCCCCAGTTGGCCCATGCAGGACCGCAGCAGCTTCCGGTTCAGACCCGACTTCGCGCCGACCTGCTTCCCCGGACACTCCCGCGTCCCCTTCGCCGACTTCGTCATCCCCTTCAGGTTCAAGTCCTCCAGCACGATGAACTGGAACTGCCGGGCGATCCGGCAGGCGGTCTGGTGGCTCCAGTCCAGCCGGATGGTCGCCGCCCGGCGCTGCATCTTCTGCCGCCGTCCCGAGGCCACCTGTACCGGCCGACCCGACTTCTTCAGCACCGCCGCCCCGTCCTCACCGCGCAACGGCTTCATCTTCCGGCGGCTGGCCCGCCACTTGGGGCTTGAATGCTTGCAGCGGCAGTTTGCCCGAAACGAGGACCATGCGCCTCGGGTTGCCGATCCCCCGTTACTGGAGGATCACATGCGAGCGTTCTATCTCGCGATGGAATTCCTTTGGCAAACGCGCCCAGTCATGCACGTCCACCAGGAAAGGAATATTGGAATTCCGCAACGCCTCGACAAAATCGGCCAGTTTCCGCGCGTCAGTCTCGGCGAGTTCCGGGCTTCGGAGAACCACATCCAGGTCGCTGCCGTCATGGCTCCGGCCATTCACGCGGCTGCCGTAGGCCCACACTTCGACTCCCGGCAGATGTTCGCGCAGCAGCCCCGCGAGCATGGCTCGGTGTCGAGGCAGGAGGTGCAGGCGATCAGCCATCCCCAGCCTCTTCCACGGCCTGCGTCAATGCCTTCGCGTCCTCGATGAAATCAGGCAGGAGTTTCAACGTCGTTTCGGCGAATCCTTCGGCGTAGTTATGCGCGGTGTTGTTGCGGTTGTCCCGGTACTCGAGCCAACGTTCGCATGCCTCCGCCTCAATAATGCCATGCTTGGCGGCATGGCGGAACAGATCCTTGAATGCCAACTCATCCAACTGGCGGCGACTCATGAAGAAGTCGGCCAGCCGCCTTTTCAGCAACTTTCCGCTCAGCTCCAGAATGAGTTCAAACTCTTTGACGCAGGCCGCGCGATAGATATCGTAGGCGGTGCCCTCCGGCTCGGTGCCTTTCAGCTCCTTCAATGCAGCTTCGAGCGTATTCAGGCAACGCCTGATGAAGTCCGTGTTGATGCCCATTGCAGCCATTTGGTTTGACAGCGGTACCCTGCCGCTTCCCGAAGCCTGCCGAAAAATGACATGCGGCCAGCAGGTTGTTCCGGCTTGATTTCATTATAGCCGCCATCGCCCGGACTTCTTGCGCTTGGCGCTTCACGGATTTGAGTAATGGAAATCGGGGGGCGACCCCCGGCAGTTCCACGACATCGTTGCCGGGTCACTGGCGGATCCTGCACGGCCGCTAACCTGTACCGCACGCAATCCGAAGTGCCCGGAATGCGGGATTTTCGGCCTGTGCGAGTGGCCGGGCGAACGAACTGGATGGATGCGTATGTTGCGAGAGAGACTTGGACGCTCACTCACTCTCTCTCACTCCCCATGCCGGGCACGTCTTCGCCCATGTTAGAATTTTCCCGAATGTCCCAGGGAAGGGATTCGGCGGGACGCGAACCTGATCACCAAGGTCGAGATATAAGGCGATCGACCGGCAACATCATGGGGCTGTAATGGAAGCGACCATTATCCAGATTGTCTCATTCCAGATGGTCGCGTTGATGGCGATCCTGGGATTCCTCTGGCGCCTGCATCGCGACATCAGCAACGTCCGCCAGGACGTGGCAGAAGTCAAAATCGACATGGCCAACCTGCGTCAGGAGATGAAAGTCGATATGGCTCACCTGCGTCGGGAAATTGGCGAAGACATGGCGGGCCTGCGCCAGGATTTCGGTCAGGAAACTGCGAGTCTGCGCGAACGCATGTGCAGGATGGAAGGTTTGCTGGAGGGTTTCGTCGCCCGCCCGGCGGAAGCCCCGGCCTGAAAACATCAAGCGGGCAGCAGGCGAAGCCGCCAATCCGGGCGTGCTCCACCGGTCCTGGGCCGGCGCCAACCGACTCTCACTCTTGTGTCACTCTTGTTCGGTCATATGACTGGTCTGTTACAATCAAACGGAATATTTCCCTATTCATCAAGGAGTACCTGACACCATGAACCAGAAAGATCTAAGCCCCATCGCACTGGCCTTGGGCATCACGGGCGCACTGGCGTGTTCCAGCGCGGTCGCCGCCGACAATCCCTTCAGCCTAACCGAACTGTCCTCGAGCCACATGGTGGCCGGAGAACATGGCGGCGAAGGCAGTTGTGGCGAAGGCAAGTGCGGTGAAGGCAAGTGTGGCGAGGATGCCGAGGACGGAGCTGAAGGGGAAGCTCCTGCTGAAGGCGAAGAAGGCGAAGGTGAAGCTTCCGAGGGCGAAGCGGCCGAAGGCGAAGCAGCTGAAGAAGCCAGCGAATAAAGCCTGAACTGCGGGCACGCACGGTGCCCGCATCCGGACTCCCGGAGGGCGCGGAACCAATCCGAGCCCTTCGGGAAACCACCCCGCCAGACGGCACCGGCCTGTCGTTGCCCACCTGTGAACGAGGACTTGCACCATGAGCCTGATCCGTTGCGCCTGCCGCGCCTACCACTCTCTCGAACGGCTGCAGCCGCTTGACTTCCTGCCACCCCTGCTGCTGCGCCTGTACCTGGCGCCCATCTTCATCGCGGCGGGGTCCCGCAAGCTGGACCTCCCGAGCCTGCTGCCGAACGCCGGCACCGTACAGTGGTTCGAATACGGCCTGGAGCTGCCGTTCCCGACCCTGATGGCCGCCTTGGCCGGGTGGGCCGAACTGTTCGGCGGCATCCTGCTGCTGGTCGGCCTCGCCACACGCTGGATGAGCATCCCCCTGATGGTCACCATGGGGGTCGCCACCTTCGCCGTGCACTGGAAGAACGGCTGGCTCACGATCGCCACCGGCAGTGGCTTCTTCGCCACCGAACGCACCGTCGAGGCCGTCGAGCGACTGCAGGTCGCCAAGTCCATCCTGCGCGAGGACGGCGACTACTCCTGGCTGACCGAGCACGGCAGCCTGGTCATGCTGAACAACGGCATCGAGTTCGCGGCCACCTACTTCATCATGCTGCTGACCCTGTTCTTCATCGGCTCGGGACGCTACGTCAGCCTGGACTACTGGATCTCGAGATCCTGCCGGAATGCCTGCCCGAACGAGTGAGCTCCCGCGCCCGCGCAGCTCAGGCCTGGGCCTGCGCCGCGACATCCTCGACGATTTTCTTCAGTTCGAGGACGGTGCGGTCGACTTCTTCGAAGTGGCCCCCGAGAACTGGATCGGCCTCGGCGGCTCGCTGAAGTCCCGCTTCGACAAGCTCGCCGAGCGCTACCCCATCACCACGCACGGCCTGTCGCTGTCGCTCGGCAGTCCGGCCCCGCTGGACCGCGAACTGCTCGAGGGCATCCGCGGCTTCCTGGACAACTACGGCATCGGCCTGTACAGCGAACACCTCAGCTACTGCTCGGACCACGCCCAACTCTACGATCTCGCGCCGATCCCGTTCACGGACGAGGCCGTGCATTATGTCGCCGGCCGGATCCGCGAGGTGCAACAGACGCTGAACCGTCAGATCCTGGTCGAGAACGTCTCCTACTATGCCGCGCCGGGCAAGCAGATGGAGGAAATCGACTTCGTCCGGGACGTGCTCGAGGAGGCCGACTGCCTGATGCTGCTGGACGTCAACAACGTCTACGTCAACTCGGTGAACCACGGCTACTCCCCGCGCGCCTACCTGGACGCGCTGCCCGCCGAACGGGTGGCGTACTTCCACATCGCCGGCCACTACAACGAGGCCGAGGACCTGATCATCGACACGCACGGTGCCGACGTGATCGAACCGGTCTGGGATCTCCTGGACCACGCGTACGGGCGCTTCGGCCCGCTGCCGACCCTGCTGGAGCGGGATTTCAATTTCCCGCCGATCGAGCAGCTGCTCGGGGAAGTCCGGCGCATCCGCCACCATCAGGCGCAGGCGTCCGGCTCCGCCTGACGCGATGGCCGCACGACCCGACTTCCAGCGCGTCCAGGAAGAATTCTGCGCGCACCTGCGCGACCCCCGCCACAACCCCCGCCCGGAAGATGTCGAAGAGCGGCGCATGGCCGTCTACCGCGACCTTTTCTTCAAGAACATCCAGGGGTTCGTCGAGCGTTCGTTCCCCATGACCGCCCGGCTGCTCGGGCCGGATGCGCTGCACGAGCTGTCCTACGCCTTCTTCTCTCAGCACGGCTGCCGCACCCCGTACTTCCACAAGATCGGGCAGGAATTCGTCGATTACCTCTCGCGGGAGCATGTCGGTGAACCCGACGTGCCCCCCTTCCTGGCCGAACTCGCCCACCACGAGTGGACCGACGTCCGGGTTCGGATAAGCGCCGAGGCCGTCCCGCACGATCCAGACCGGATCGACCCCGACGGCGACCTTCTGGAACACCCCGTGGTCCTGTCCCCGGGATCGGAACTCTGCATCTATGCCTACCCGGTGCATCGCATCGACCCGGATCACCAGCCGCAGCAGAAGCCCGAGAGCCCGACCTTCCTGTTCGCCTTCCGCGATTCTGCCGAAAAGGTCCGGTTCATGGAACTTAACCCGGTCACCGCCCGGCTGATCGCCCTGCTTAAGGATCAGCCCGATATTCCGGCCCGGTCGCAACTTGACAGGATCGCCGCAGAACTCGGGCGGGATAGCCCCGAGGCCGTGGTTGACGGCGGCCGGCAGGTCTTGGAACGGTTGCGCGAACGCGGCGCCATCCTCGGCGTGCTCGGCTCCCCGGCCTGAATCGGCGCCGGACTCTCCCCGGAAGCGCCCCCGGACCGCCGGAGCACCAGCTTCCCGTTCAGCCATTCCTGGATCAGGATCCAGATCTCCCGCAGCGAGACCTTGCGCCCAAGACTCTCATAGATCGCCAGGAAGAAACCCGGCTGGCACAGCGGGTCGACACCTTCGTCGTAACTCCGATACCGGCGTACGAATTCATCGTACAGGAGGTACTGCAGATCGTCCGAAAGGACCCGAGGGCGTCCGCGACACTGTCGGCCGTGCATCTCACGCGCCTCCGCGTACAACTGGCAGTTCATGCCATAGTAGCGCATCATCAGGTCTCGCGGCGCACCCGCGCGGATCAACTCCACGCACTGGGTAATCCAGTGCGCCGAGGCGATACCCGTGTCGATCGACTGGTCCAGAAGCTGGCTGTCGATCTTCACGGTGGTAAAGAACCAGAGATACCTTGCCAGTTTCTGGAGTTCCACCCAGGGGCGCAGGCTGATGAACTCCGCCTGCTCTGGATTAAGGCCGATCTCGCTCAGCGCCCGTTGCTGGTTTCGGCGGTACAGGGTAATGACGTGATTGAACAGGTTCAGGCACAGATCAACCTCCTTGGTCTTGGACTGCGAGCCGCTCAGCGTCGCAGGGTCCTCGAGAACCAGGCGGTAGCACTGCTTCAGGACTTCGAACTGTAGGCTGAAAACGGCGAAGCGCCCGGCGACGCCGCTGAGTGTGTTGCTTTCGAATGCAGAGAGTCGGCTGATCCGGTTCGCCTGGCTGCGGTCAATATTCAGGGCAGCCAAAGCCGCCCAATCGCCGTCGTGGTAGCAACGCGAAATGTAGCTGACAAGCGCAAAGCTTGTAAGATTTTTTGTTTTCATTATTGCGTTTCCGTTCCTTGGCCCCGCCTACCGTTCTGCACCGTCCGGCATGAGCGGAAGACTCCTGTCGGACAAAATCGAGAACCGGCGGGCGCCGGAGTTTTCGGGAGAGGATCAGCCGGGAACGAGGGACGCCCCTCATGCCCGACCCGCCGGCATTGCTACTTTTTCGCCTTATCGCACCGGCCAATACCGCAGGTCGCCGAAACACTTCCTTGTGTAGAGGAGAACGCATGGTCTTGGTCCCACATTAACGATGCTGAGCACATCTTCGAAAAAATATACACCACAAAAATAAATTGTCAAGACCATTGATTTATAAAGAATTTATATGTATTATTCGATTGTAATTTTTTGTTACAGCCAATACGCCGTGCGGGTCATCACCCGAGCCGCGGCCGCCATACCGAAGCGTATGGGCGCCGGCACACTCTCGGCGCCGGCATCGGCTGCCTGCCGGCGATGGCTTTCCTCATCTTCCCTCATCTGCCCGACGATTGCGCGGCTGCGCGCATCCACTTCCGGCAGACGCGCCAGATGGGATTCCAGGTGCGCACCGACCTGTCGCTCCGTCTCTTCCACGAATCCCAGGCTCCGGCGGTCCCCGGCCAGGCCGACAGCCAAGCCGATGGCCAGGGAGCCCAGGCCCCAGAACGGCGTCAGCCAGCTGACTCTCGAGTCCAGTTCGCTCAATCGGCGTTCGCACCAGCGCAGGTGATCCGTCTCCTCCCGGGCCGCCATCCGCATGTGCGTGCGGACCGCATCGCTGCGTGCCGCCAGGGCCTGCCCCAGGTACAGGCCCTGCGCCGCAATCTCCCCGGCGTGGTTGACCCGCATGAATGCGGCGGATTCCCGCTTCTGCGATTCGCTCAGCCTGTCATCGGGCAACGGCTGTGCCGGATACGATCGCGCCGCACGAGGCGGAGGGTGCAGGTCGGAGAGCCATCGGCCCGCCTCATTGAGCAGGTGGTCCACCGGGCTTATTCGACGCATGTTTGATCCTTCAGTTGCTCACGGAGCAAGTTTACGGGATGTTTGACGGCAACGTCCAGCCCGGCCGCGCGAAATGCACCGCGCAGGTGCAATGCGCAACCGATATTGGCCGTCACCAAGATCTCCGCCTCTCTGCGCGAAACCTCCTCGACAATGTCTCCCGCCAAGGCCCGGGCCGTCTGCGGCGTGCGGAACATGGCCACGCCCGCCGCTCCGCAGCACTGGGAGTGGCGGGATTCGACCACATTTAATTGCGGGATCCTCTGCAGCAAGCGGGTCGCCGAGTCGGTATCCCGCAACATGTTTCGGGCACTGCACGGATGGTGCAGCAGGACCGTCTTTTGCAACGGCCGAAATGAGAGCTTCTCCTGCCGCGAAGCCAGATATGCCATCACTTCCCAGTGCTTGTCCGCCCATTCCGTCGCCTCGGCACCGTCCAGCAGGCGCGGGTAGTCCATCAATTCCGTCGAACACCCGGTGGCGATTGAGACCAGACGGTCGAACGCACTCAGATTAATACGTTCGGCATTGCCTCGCACATGTGCATCGGCACTCGCGGCTCTCCCCTGATGCCGATCCAGCGCGCCGCAACAACCCGACCCCTCCACCCACGCAACCCGGGCACCGCAATATTCCAGGAGACTCGCCGCATCATTGAGCGTGACCCGATCCACAACATCCGACACGCAGCCCGTGAACAGACCAACCAGAGGCCCCTCGGCATCGAGCACGCGCTTACGCCGCAGCACGACGAAATCCGGCAGCAGGCCGAGCAATGGCCCACCAACGCGAGCGAGGCCGCTGGCCGCCGCCAGCCAGAACCCGAAGCGCAACAGGATGCGACCGGTTCCCGAACAGAACAGGCGGCTCCACCAGACCCCCTGCACCGGCCAGTGTTCACGGGCCCGATCCATCAGGTGGCCGAACGGAACCCGGGCAGGACACACGCTTTCGCAGGCCCGACACAGCAAACATCCGTCCAGGCGTGCCTGGAGTGCCGGGCTGGACTCCATCTGTCCGCCGGCCAGTGCCGCAATCAACTCAATGCGCCCACGCGGGGAATCTCCTTCGCGGCGGTGAACCTGCCAGGTGGGACAGTGCGGAAGGCAGAGGCCGCACTTCACGCAGCGGTCCGCCTCGGCCCGGATTCCGGATTCGGAAGAAGTTACGTCCATAGGCAAACCATACCAGAATCGCGAGATTTCCCTTTATTGAGGGCCTTAAGTCCTATTTCCATAAAAATAAATTATCAATAGTAGGATTGCTATACAAAATTAGAATAGTCATGAGTTTTTCACATCCTCCCTGCCAAATTCCCCTCAAAAATCGGCCGTACAGAGGCATTTCCCCAGTCACTTCAGCACTTTTCCACAGAATAGAAGGGTTCTCCACATAATTTAGCTGAGTGTTCCACATTCCTCTACACTCCATGGTGGTTGACATGGGAAATTAACTCTATATATTGTGGGATAGCCCTTTTGCCTGTAGGTAAGCGGGTGCATCCGGAGTCAAGTAGCCTCCAGATAGGGTCCGAATCCATAAATGGAGGGATAACTAAAAAGATGACCGCCGAAACCATCCCCGAGCAACCTTCTGCCAGCACGCCGAGCATTGCCTCCGGCGCACCGCAGCCGAGCGCACCCACCGAGGCCAGCCTGCAAGCCACCGCCCCCGGGAAATACCGGGTCATCCGCCGCAACCGGCAACTGACGCTGTTCGACGAATCCAAGATCCGGGTTGCCATCACCAAGGCATTCATCGCCGTCGAAGGCGGGACCGCCGCCGCATCCAGTCGCATCCATGATGTGGTCGCCGACCTCACCCGACAGACTGTTCATGCGCTGACTCGCAGCCATCCGGAAAACGGCACGTTTCACATCGAGGACATTCAGGACCATGTGGAACTGGCCCTGATGCGCGGTGGCCATCACAAGGTGGCCCGGAAATACGTTCTGTACCGGGAGGAACGCGCCCACGAACGTGCCGAACGCGACGCGGAAGAACAAAGTCCCGAAAAACAAGTCGACACCCCCCTCCAAGTCAAGGCCGCCGACGGCTCCCTGTGCCCGCTGGACACGGAACGTCTGCGCAAGCTCGCTGAGGAAGCTTGCCAAGGCATCGATGATGTTGCCCCCGAGCCCGTAGTCGAGGAAACCTGCCGCAACCTGTACGACGGCGTCCCCGAGGCCGAGGTCGACCGCCAGCTGACGATCAGCACCCGCAGCCTGATCGAGAAAGATCCCAACTATACGTTCGTCGCGGCACGGCTGCTGCTGCACAGCCTGCGCCAGGAAGCGATGGGGTTCGTCTACGACGCGCCCGTGCAGACGCAGACCGTGGAGATGACCGTCGACTACGTCGATTTCTTCCCTCACTACATCCGCCGCGGCACCGCACTCGAACTGCTCAGCCCGCATCTGGCCCAGGAATACGACCTGGAAAAACTGGCCGCCGCCATCGTGCCGGAGCGGGACATGCAATTCACTTATCTTGGCCTGCAGACATTGTATGACCGCTACTTCATACACTCGAACAGCACCCGTTTCGAAATGCCTCAGGCCTTTTTTATGCGCGTGGCCATGGGCTTGGCCGGACCCGAAGTGGACCGGGAGGCTCGGACCATCGAGTTCTACAACCTGTTGTCGACTTTCGACTTCATGAGCTCAACCCCCACCCTGTTCAACTCAGGCACCTTGCGCCCGCAGTTGTCCTCCTGCTACCTGACCACCGTGCCGGACGACTTGGACGGCATCTTCAGCTCCATTAAGGACGATGCCATGCTGTCGAAGTTCGCTGGCGGCCTCGGCAACGACTGGACCCGAATCCGCGCCATGGGCTCGCACATCAAGGGCACCAACGGACGCTCCCAGGGCGTGGTGCCGTTCCTCAAGGTGGCCAACGACACGGCCGTCGCGGTCAACCAGGGCGGCAAACGCAAAGGCGCCATGTGCGCCTACCTTGAAACCTGGCACTTGGACATCGAGGAATTCCTGGAATTGCGCAAGAACACCGGCGACGACCGACGCCGCACGCATGACATGAACACTGCCAACTGGGTTCCGGACCTGTTCATGAAACGCGTCGCCGACGGCGCGGACTGGACCCTGTTCAGCCCGAGCGACACGGCCGACCTGCACGATCTGGTCGGCGAAGAGTTCGAGGTGCGCTATGCCCAGTACGAGGCAATGGCCGCAAACGGACAGATCGAGAATTTCAAAACGGTTCGCGCCAAGGATCTTTGGCGGAAGATGCTCGGCATGCTCTATGAGACCGGCCACCCCTGGATCACCTTCAAGGACGTCTGCAACCTGCGTTCCCCCCAGCAACACCATGGCGTGGTCCACTCGTCAAACCTGTGTACCGAGATCACGCTCAACACTTCCGACGATGAGATCGCCGTGTGCAATCTCGGTTCCATCAATCTCGCGGCTCATGTCGACGACAACGGCCTGATGATGGACAAGCTGGAGCACACCGTACGCACTGCCATGCGCATGCTGGACAACGTTATCGACTACAACTACTACAGCGTCGCCAAGGCGCGCCGCTCCAACCTGCTCCACCGCCCGGTCGGGCTCGGCCTGATGGGCTTCCAGGATGCGCTGTGCCAGTTACGCGTCCCCTATGCCAGTGACGAGGCCGTCGAATTCGCCGACCGGTCCATGGAAGCAGTCAGTTATTTCGCCATTTCCGCCTCCGTCGACCTGGCCCAGGAACGCGGTGCCTATCCGAGTTTCCAAGGGTCGCTGTGGTCTCAGGGAATCCTGCCCATCGACTCAATCGAGAAGGTGCGCCAGACACGCGGCGACGAACGGTTCTACCAAGTCAATGCCGACACCACGCTGGATTGGGACGGCCTGCGCGAGAAGGTGCGCCTCGGAATTCGCAATTCCAACACGATGGCCATCGCGCCGACCGCCACCATCTCCAACATCACCGGCGTGACGCAAAGCATCGAGCCTACCTACCAGAACCTATTCGTCAAATCCAACCTGTCCGGCGAATTCACGGTCGTCAACCTGTACCTGGTGCACGACCTCAAGAAACTGGGGCTATGGGACGACGTAATGATCAACGACCTCAAGCATTACAACGGAGGCATTCAGGACATTGCCCGCATCCCGGACGAGATCAAGCAGTTGTACACCACGGCATTTGAACTGGACCCGCGCTGGTTGGTTGAAGCCGCCTCGCGCCGGCAAAAATGGATTGACCAAGCCCAGTCACTGAACCTCTACATGGCCACGCCCTCCGGGCGCGATCTTGACAACCTGTACAAGCTGGCTTGGGTGCGCGGCCTGAAGACCACCTATTACCTGCGTTCGCTCGGCGCCACCCATGTCGAGAAGAGCACCGGCGACGAACGCAGCCACCTCAACGCGGTTGCCGCAAATGCGGTCAGCCCGGACACCGGCGACAACGCTACCCCGTTCTGCTCCATGGACGAGGACTGCGAGGCCTGCCAGTAACCGAACCCACGAAGGAGACCATCATGTCAACCACCACTCCTACCGCCTGGGACGACCCGCTTTCTCCACCGGACGCCCCACTGCCGGCCGCCGACCTCGCTCTGGAACCAAGCCTTCCCGAGTCTCCGGCCGTCACGGAACCATCTCCCGCTGAAGCCGGTGCCGGAGCCACGGGCTTGGAAGCCTTGGAAATGGGCGCAGCCCGCATCCAGGTAGACGACAAGCAAATCATCAACTGTCGCGCCGACTTGAACCAGCTGGTTCCTTTCAAGTACACCTGGGCCTGGGAGAAATATCTGTCTGCCTGCAACAATCACTGGATGCCGCAGGAAATCAACATGACCGCGGACATCGAACTGTGGAAGGACCCGGACGGCCTGACCGAAGACGAACGCATGATCGTCAAGCGCAACCTCGGATTCTTCTCCACTGCCGACTCGCTGGTGGCAAACAATCTGGTTCTGGCCGTGTACCGACACATCACCAATCCGGAATGTCGGCAGTACCTGCTGCGCCAGGCGTTCGAGGAAGCTATCCATACCCACGCCTATCAGTACTGCGTCGAATCGCTGGGGCTGGATCAGGGCGAAGTGTTCAACATGTACCGGGAACTGCCGTCCGTGGCTCGCAAGGCGGAGTGGGCGCTCCCTTTCACCCAAAGCCTGGGAGATCCGCTGTTCCAGACTGGAACTTTTGAGAATAATCAGCGCCTGCTGCGCGACCTGATCGCGTTCTACGTCGTATTCGAGGGAATCTTCTTCTACGTGGGATTCTCGCAGATTCTGTCGATGGGCCGGCGCAACAAACTGACCGGCGTTGCCGAGCAGTTCCAATACATCCTGCGCGATGAGTCGATGCACATGAACTTCGGGATCGACGTCATCAACCAGATCAAGATCGAAAATCCGGAGTTGTGGTCCGGAGAATTCCAGCAGCAGATGATCGACCTGATCCTGGAAGGCGTGGAGTTGGAAATCGCATATGCCTACGACACCATGCCGCGCGGCATTCTGGGAATGAACGCTCCCGTGTTTGAGGACTACGTCAAGTTCATCGCCAATCGCAGGCTGGCTCAAATCGGCTTGGAGGCGCAGTTCCCGGGGGCGCAGAATCCGTTTCAGTGGATGTC
This sequence comes from Gammaproteobacteria bacterium, assembly GCA_026713705.1. Lineage (GTDB taxonomy): Bacteria > Pseudomonadota > Gammaproteobacteria > Poriferisulfidales > Poriferisulfidaceae > Poriferisulfidus. The sequence continues at coordinate 3,667 of JAPONY010000046.1, read as the reverse complement.
GGAAACTCTGGACCTGAAAAAGGAAAAGAACTTCTTCGAGACCCGCGTGACCGAATACCAGACTGGAGGAGCACTCAGTTGGGATTGACAGCCAGTTGAGTGCAAACTAACCTAGCGCACGCTACTCCCGCGTGCGCTTTTTTCTAGAAATTTTCCGTGTTCGTTCGACCTGCATGGCATTCTGACGCACCGGTAACCCTGCGTAACCGGATTGGGCTGTGGCTTGGACCGCTGGCGTTCATCCTGATCCTCGCCTTTACCGACCTCGATCCCGGAAACCCAATGGTCACCCGCATGGTGGCCATTACCGCCTGGATGGCCATCTGGTGGATCAGCGAAGCTATCCCGATCGCCGCCACCGCCCTGATGCCGCTGGTACTGTTCCCGGCCATGGGCATCATGCGGGGTCGTTACACCGAAGTTTCGAGAAAAGTGGAGTTTGGGGACACCGCGCTCAGCGGCGGTCTGGCTCCCGGCGATCTGAGCATCAGTCTCCACAACGTGGTCACCCAGTACATGAGCTGGGTCACGTTTCTTCTGTTGGGGGGATTCCTCGTGGCGATCGCGGTGCAGAAATGGAACCTGCACAAGCGCATCGCGCTGAACATCCTGCGGATCATGGGCAACCGGCTCGATACTCTCGTGCTCGGGTTCATGCTGGCGGCCTCCCTCCTGTCGATGTGGCTTTCCAATACCGCCACCACCATGATGCTGCTCCCGATCGCGCTGTCCGTCGTCCTGTTCCGCGAGGAGTTTCACGAAACCCAAGGTGCCTCCGATGTTCCTCCGCATCCTCGCGAAAGGAATTTTTCCTTCGCCCTGTTGCTGGGGCTTGCGTATGCAGCCTCCATCGGCGGTATGGCCACGCTGACGGGAACGCCACCCAATGCCATCCTGGTCACCCAATTCGAGCAGTTGTATCCGAACGCGCCCCCCATCTCGTTCGCCTCCTGGTCAATGATGGCCATGCCTTTCTCGTTTCTGTTCCTGGGATGCGCCTGGTTTCTGCTGACTCGCCTGGTCTTTCCTCTGCCTCCTACGGGCCAATTCAGCGGCGGCGATCTGATCCTCCGGCAACACCGGGAGCTCGGACCCATGGGCCCGGAGGAAAAAAGAGTTTTGGCGGTGTTCGTCACCCTAGTGATCCTGTGGTTCACCCGCAAGAAGCATCTGTTCGGCAGCGATATCGATATCTTCGGCTGGAGTCACTACCTAGACCTGTTTCTGGCTCGATTCGATATTTCCGCCATCGGTCCGATGCTCGACGACGGCACGGTCGCCATTGCCATGGCACTTCTGTTGTTCGCGCTTCCCGCCAAATCGACTCATGGTCGGCTCCTGGATACCGACGATCTGAACAAGATCCCTTGGGGGGTGCTGATTCTTTTCGGCGGCGGCCTGGCATTGGCCAAAGGATTTGGAGTTTCCGGGCTATCCTCCTGGGCGGCTCAGCAATTCGAGGTCCTGCTGCACGGCAGCAGCTCGCTCGTAGTAGTGATGAGCACGGTCGGCTTCATCACCACCCTGACCGAACTGACCTCCAATACGGCCACCACTTCCACGGCCATCCCGATCATGGCCAGCCTTGCGCAGGGAATCAACGTACACCCCCTGTTGCTATTGATTCCGACGGCCCTGGCCGCGTCCTGCGCATTCATGCTGCCGATCTCCACCCCGCCCAATGCCATCGTCTACGGCTCCCGGCGAGTCCCGATCATCAAGATGATAATTGCCGGCGTCTGGCTGGACATCCTTTCGGTCGCCATCTTGACCACGCTTGTCTTCAGCCTGGGGGATTGGGTGTTCGGACTGCTTGGCGCATTCCCGGATTGGGCCCTACAATGAACCTGGCCTCCAATTCTGCTCCACTCACAATCCATACATGATTTCCCTTGCTGATCGTGTCGCTGTAGTCACCGGGGCGGCCGGCGTGCTTGGTCAAGCCACGATCCGTCGCTTCGAGGAACGCGGCGCTTTCACTGTTGCCGTTGACTGCGACGCCGAACGGCTGGAAGAGGTGCCAAGCTCTGCGGCCCATGCCTGCGACTTGACCGACGAACCCTCCGTAAGCGAAGCCTTCAGAAAAATTCATCAGCTCAAGGGACGCATCGACATTCTCGCGAATGTCGCGGGTGGATTTGCAATGGGGCCGAGAGTCGAGGAAACGACCGTGGACGACTGGGCCGGCATGTTCCGGATCAACGCCGTCACTGCTTGGCTGGCCTGCAAGTACGTGCTGCCCATCATGCAAGAAGCGAATTTCGGTCGCATCATCAACGTGGGAGCCCGCGCCGTGCGTAAACCGGGAGCGCGAATGGCCCCCTACTGCGTCTCGAAAGCAGCCGTGGTCACTCTGACGGAAGTGCTCGCCCTTGAATGTGCCGAGACCGGAATCACGGCCAACTGTATCCTGCCCGGCACCATCGACACTCCCCGCAACCGCATCGACATGCCTGATGCCGACCACTCCAAGTGGGTTCCCCCCGAAGATCTCGCCGCCGCTATCACCCACCTTGCCGACCCGTCTAGCCGGTCCATCAACGGCGCCATCGTGCCAGTCTACGGGCGTAGTTAATAGCCTGATGATGAATGTTGCCTACGCTTGAGCATTTGAGCGGGCCTGTCGTGTCATCAAACTTTCATACCAATAATTGTTCCCATGGAATCAAGAAACAACAATCCTATGCAAGATGACGATTCACCCTCCTTTATCAAGAGCGCACCGATAGGAAAGGACCTCCTTGAAGGTCAGGCTCAGGAACAGATAGCTGAAAGCCTAGCCGAGTTGATTAGACATGACCGGACGGGAAGCGGGGCAGATGGGAAAATGGAAAGTAAGCTCTTTGGATTGGATGGTTCTTGGGGCTCCGGTAAATCAAATCTTATTAAAATACTGGAGACAAAACTTCCAGATACGCATTTCTTTATCTACGATGCTTGGGGACATCAGGAAGATCTCCAAAGGCGGGCTTTTCTTGAAGAACTTACTCTAGATTTATGCGCCCAAAAAATTGCTGGAAGAAATTTGAGGAAAAAATTAAAGAATCTACTGTCCAGAAAGCGAGAAACTACCACCAAAACCATCCCGCACATTAGTACGGGTGTAATTATTACCATTCTTTTCGCTATATCTATATGGATTACCAGCACTATCGCAGAAGTGGTAGATGATCCGCTGTGGAAACTCGGCGTGGCATTTGCACCTCTTTTTATTGGATTGGGGGCGCTTTTTATAGCCTCGTTAATTAAATGGAAATTTCCACCCGCGCCCATATCTGAAATGTACGCGTTCTACAAAGACAAGGAATTGAGCAATGAAACTCACGTGACTATCTCTGAAAAAGAGCCCTCTGTAAGAGAATTTAAAAAATGGATGAAAAGCCTTTCGAAAGCATTGGTGAAAAATGGCAAAGAACTTGTTATCGTATTTGACAACATGGACCGCCTTCCTACGGAGAAAGTTCGTGATCTATGGTCTTCAATCCATACCTTTTTTGCCGAAACATTATTTGATGGTATTTGGGTAATCGGGTGTACGTCAGATTTGTTAGATTTTCCTTCATCAGGCCGCCTTTAGGGGTCGCGATTTCGGTTTGAGCCCGGTAGATTGGGCATTTTCGTCTGATAATGAATCCTCTATCAGATCGGTTGCCGGGCGGGCGCGGCG
>JAPONY010000045.1 GCA_026713705.1 Gammaproteobacteria bacterium | reverse complement strand
TCCATCCTGTGAATCCTCCAGCCTGGTTGTTGGAAACCGATATTGTCCACCTTGGGCACTTTAGATGCCGTACCGGACGTGCTGGAGGGTTCGCCCCTCCATCCGTCCACATGCAGGCCAGGCGGCCTTCATACCATTTCTCCCTCCTTTCCCGTGGTAGGATTGTTGCGGGCCGTCGTTGCATCCGGGGCGGCCAAGACAGGCGAACCAGATTACGCGCCAGCCCTAAGTCGGACCCTTGAACCGACGGAGTGTCCGGTGTCGATGAAAAAAACCTGTGCGAACCTTGGCATTCTGATTATTCTTCTTGCGGGTTTCGGTGCCGCTGGCGGGGGTGACGGGCGAGCCGAAAAGGGGCGACCCGTCGATTCGCGAAACGGTGTGGCCGTGTCCGGGTATTGCGAGAATTTCGCCAGGAAATACTCCGAGGACAATGCAATTGATTATCAGGAGTCCTCCGTAAAAGTAGAAAAGAAATCAGATGTCATAATGCATCTTTCAAATATTTTTAGCCCGTCGAATTCCAAGTTCACCTCAGGGTACGATTGCCATTTTCAAGCGAGGGGAAGACAAGGAGAGGCGCACGATATTTCTGTCGGTCTCTTTCTAACGGGGACATTGCATTTCGCCGAATACACGAAGTGGGAGAGACTGCAAATTATTCCTGTTGAGTATGTGGTGGACCAGGCCAACGACAGAGCGGGATACGGAGTCTTCAAATACCTGGAGAAGCCCTGAGATACGGAGAGGGTGATCGCCTGACGCCTGTTGCTCCCGGTGCCGAAGTGTTCGTGCGATCTCGAACATCCAGGCGTAATCCCTAAGGTATAATCCTTTCTCCCTACAAAACCACGGCAGGATGCGTCAGTGGCTGAGCAAATGATCCTGATTCCCGGACGGTCGAGCAAACAGGGGACCTCCCTGAATGCCGGAAAGCTCAAGGAAGAGTACCAGACCGTCACCTCGACCATCGAGATGAACGAGAGCACCATGAACAAACTGGGTCTTTCCGCCGGAGACCGGGTGCGTTTATCCTGTTCCACCGGCAAGGTGGAAGTAGCCTGCGGGAAGCCGCGCAAGGACGAAGATCTTCCGGACGGGATGATTTTCATCCCGTATGGCCCATCTTCCAGCGAGCTCATGGAAAGCGACACTGCGGGAACCGGCATGCCAATGTCGAAGCAGATGATGGTGGAAGTGGAACGTCTGGGAGCCAACTGAATCCCCTGTCCTGCCTGTTAGAACCATGAGCGAAACCAAAACGACCGAAGCCGCTGCGGACGAGCCCAACATCCGCATTGTCGAGGATGCCACCTGCACATTCTGCGGGTGCGTCTGCGACGACATGGAATTGACCGTCGACCTTGATGCGAATCGCATCACGAAAGCCAAGAACGCCTGCGTCCTCGGCCGCGCCTGGTTCCTGCAGCATGGCATTGAGGATCACCCGCAGGCGATGATTGACGGGCGCGAGGTTCCGCTTGAAGAGGCGATGGACGAGGCCGCGCGCATCCTGCACGAGGCGAAGTTTCCGATTACCTACGGCCTGAGCGACTCTCCGTGCGAGGCGCAGCGCGTGGCGGTGGCCATCAACGACCTGGTGCGAGGCAATATCGACACCACCACCTCCGTGTGCCACGGTCCGTCCGGCATCGCGTTCCAGGGCGTGGGCGAGAGCACGGCGACCTTGGGGGAGGTCAAGAACCGTGCCGATCTGGTCATTTACTGGGGCGGCAACCCGGCCGAATCCCATCCGCGGCATTTCACCCGCTATACCGTGACCCCGAAGGGACGCTATATCCCGAACGGCAAGAAGGATCGCTATGTCGTGCTGGTCGATATCCGTAAGACGCCGAGTTCGCCGGTGGCGGATCAGACCATCCGGGTCAAGCCCGGCCGTGACTTCGAGTTGCTGTGGGCGTTACGCGCTCTGGTGCGGGGTCGCGACATCAGTCCCGACATCGAGGGAATCACGGGCGTATCGCGCGAAACTCTGGACGAGTTGGTGGAACGCATGAAGAATTGCAATTTCGGCGTCCTGTTCTTCGGCATGGGCCTGACCATGACCCGGGGCCGTCACTTCAATTCGGGCGCGTTGCTGGCACTTGCCACCGATCTGAACAAATACACGCATTTCGTCGCCAAGCCGGTGCGCGGGCATGGCAATGTCACGGGTGCCGACAATGTGGTCTCGTGGCAGACTGGCTATCCGTTCGGCGTCAATTTCCACCGCGGCTACCCGCGTTTCAACCCCGGCGAGTACACCACCGTGGACCTGCTGGCACGCGGCGACGCTGACGCGGCCATGATGATCGCCACCGATCCGGCCTCGAACTTCCCGAAACGCGCCATCGAAAATCTGAAGAAGATTCCGGTCATTTCACTGGATGCCAAGCCGACCTATACCAGCCGGGCGGCACGGGTCGCCTTCATGGTCGCCACCTACGGAATCAACACGGGCGGTACCGTCTATCGCATGGACGACGTGCCGATTACCCTGCGCCCGGCTTTCGATTCCCCGTTTCCGACGGACGAGGAGGTCTTGACCGGGATCCACACCCGCCTGAAGGCGCTTCGGGCGAACGGCCGCAAGAAGGCGGCTTAACTCCCACCGTTAGGGCAGGAGACGGCCAGCATGGCTGAGAACAGCGTGGAACTGCGCATCAAGGGCGGAAAAGTCTACGATCCAGCCAACGGCATTGATGGCGAAGTCCGCGATATTCTGGTGCGCGACGGGCGCGTCGTGGACAAGGTTTCCGAGAAGGCACGAACCATCAACGCCCATGGCATGGTGGTGATGCCGGGCGCGGTCGACATCCACTGCCACATTGCCGGACCGAAGGTCAACCTCTCGCGCAAGTTGCAGCCCGAGGACCACCGCCTGGATGTTCATCCCGGCACGGAAGTCACCCGCTCCGGGGTCGGTGGAGTCACGCCCTCAACGTTCGCCACGGGTTACCGTTATGCCACGCTCGGCTACACCACGGCATTTGATGCGGCAGTCCCGCCCTTGGCGGCGCGTCATGTGATCGAGGAATTCCACGACACGCCGGTGATCGACAAGGGCTTCTATGTGCTGCTTGGCAACAACATGTTTTTGTACGACCTGCTCAAGCAGGGCCGCAAGCAGGACTTCAAGGAGGCCATCGCCTGGTGGGTTACGGCGGCGCGGGCGGCTGGCGTCAAGCTGGTCAATGCCGGCAGCGATGAATTCTGGAAGGGCCGGCGCAATGACAATGTCACCGACGTCAACGAGGACATCGATCCGTTCGATCTGACGCCGCTGCAGGCGACCGCCGCCTTCATCGAGGCGGTGGACGAACTGAACCTGCCGCACCCGGCACACATTCACTGCAACAATCTGGGGCACAGTGGCAATGTCCAGACCACGCTGGACACGATGAAAGCGGCCGAGGGGCACCGGGCACACATCGCGCATGTCCAGTTCCACAGCTATGCGGGCGAGCTTGGGAAACGCGTCCAAACCGGGTCGGAAGCCATCATCGACTACATCAACACCCACGAAAACATCACCACCGATATCGGCATGGTGATGTTTGGCAAGGCCACCGCCATGACGGCGGATGCGCCATTGACCTGGATGCTGCGCTTCAAGGACACCAAGTGGGTCAATGCGGATACCGAGTGCGAAAGCGGTTGCGGGGTCATGCCGTTTACCTATCAGGACACGAACTATACGCACACCATGCAGTGGGCGATCGGGCTGGAGCTGTTCCTGCTTTCGAAAGATCCTTGGCGCGTGATGTTTTCGACCGATCACCCGAACGGCGCTTCCTTCCAGACCTACCCCCGATTGATTCGCCTGCTGATGGATCGGGGCTTTCGGGCTGAAATGATGAAGAACGTCAACCAGAAGGCGATCAGCACTTGTCTGCTGCCGCAACTGGACCGAGAGTACAGCCTGTCGGAAATCGCCATCATCACCCGTGCGGCCCCCGCCCGGGCACTGGGTTTGGTGAACAAGGGGCACCTGGGTGCAGGGGCGGATGCGGACATCACGGTCTATACCGATGACGAAAACCGCGAACATATGTTCAATGCGCCGCGCTATGTCATCAAGGCGGGCAAGCTGATCATCGAGGATCACGAATTCGTCGATGACCATATCGGGCGGTTCCTGCACACGGAGCCCGAACACGACCCGGCGATTGAAGATCAAATCCGCCCGTTCTTCGAAGACTACTATTCAATCCGGTTCAACAACTACCGGGTGGATGCCTCCTATCTCCACGATCATGAGGTCATTCCGTTGCGCAATTCCGGCGGCAAACGGAAGAAAGGAAGCAAATGAAAATCGGCAAGACTGAAGTAGTCGACACGTTTGCCGAAGCTTTCGGCATGTGGGGCGCGCGCGTCATCATTACCGCGGATACCAAGAGCTGGGCGCGTGCCGCCGCTCAATCCATTACCGGTTTTGCCACCTCCGTGATCCGGTGCAAATGCGAGGCGGCAGTGGAATGCGAAATCCCCGAGACCGATACGCCTGACTTGCGCCCGGGAATCAGCGTGCTGTTGTTCGCGATGAGCGAGAAAGACATGAGCGCCCGCTTGGTCGAGCGCATCGGGCAATGCGTGATGACTTGCCCGACTACCGCTTGTTATAACGGGCTGGAAGGAGAAACCACCGTGCCGGTCGGGCAGCGGTTGCGATTCTTTGGTGATGGCCACCAAATTGCCAAAGTGGTGGGAGGCCGGAGGTTCTGGAGGATCCCGATCATGGGCGGAGAGTTCCTGGTGGATGACGTATTCGGGGTTCAGCCTGCTATCGGAGGGGGCAACCTGCTGATGCTGGGCAAAAGCGGACAAACCGCATTGCGTGCCGCATCCGGCGCGGCGGATGCGATGCGCGACGTAGCAGGCGTGTTCCTGCCGTTCCCACAGGGCGTGGTCGGCTCCGGCAGTAAGGTCGGTTCCCGCTACAAGGGCATGATTGCCTCGACCAACGAGGCCTACTGTCCGACCCTGCGGGGTCGAGTGGAGAACTCGCAGTTGCCGGAAGGCATTACGGCGGTGTACGAAGTCGTCGTCAACGGCCTCACCGAAAACGCACTGCGTGAAGCCATGCGCCGGGGTATCCAGGCTGCCGCGGACCGCGGCGTGGACTATGTAAGCGCGGGCAACTACGGGGGGACGCTTGGCCAGTACAAGTTCCACCTCTACGAATTGCTGGAGAGCGGCTGATCATGCATACCGAACTGGAACTGGTCACCGCACCGGAGGTGCCGATCGAGGCGGAGTGCCTGAGTCCTGCAAAGATCAAGGGCTTGTCGCAATCGGGGATTGAGCATCTCGAGATGATGCACGGCAACCGCAAAGTGCGGGTCGGGGATTTCTTCCGGGTGACCGGAAACGGCCAGTGTTCGCTTCGCCTGGAAGGGGACCTGTCGCGAGTCAAGTACATCGGGGCCGGAATGACGGAAGGCGAAGTCCGCGTAAACGGTTCCGCCGGCATGCACCTCGGCGCCGGGATGTCCGGTGGAATGATCCGGGTCTCCGGAGATGCTTCGGACTGGGTGGGGCCGGAGATGAGCGGCGGACGAATCGAAGTGATGGGCAATGCCGGACACATGGTGGGCAGTGCCTACCGGGGACAGCGCGTGGGAATCATGGGCGGAGAGATCCTGATTCACGGCAATGTCAAGAACGAATTGGGTTCGGCCATGCGCCACGGTCTGATCGCGGTCGGCGGCCAGGCGGGTGATTTCGTCGGAGTCAACATGCGCGCTGGCACCATCATCGTGATGGATGGGATGGGAGTCCGCCCCGGTGCCGGCATGGTGCGCGGGACGATCGTCTCGTTTCAGCCGGTGGAGTTGCTCCCGACCTTCTCCTATTCCTGCTGGCTGCGGCCCACTTTTCTCAGGTTTTACCTGTGTCACCTCGGGCAGAGCGGCTTCGAAGTCGATGATGCCTACATGGGGGGACGCTATCGACGCTACTGCGGTGATAGCGTGGAGGAGAACCGCGGTGAAATTCTTGTGCTCGATGCGCGTTGATCCTCGCCCGGAGAATTGAGTTTTCCGACCATAGGGTTTCCACGAGCCGGCAGGCCCTGGCGGTACCATGCAACCGCTGGCTTTTGCGCGCAGAATCTGGATGTAGGCGGTAGCGGACGGTACGGTTGACCTTCATTCCAGAATTCTGCTCTTGTGACAGGGTGGCGATGTGTTAATCCAAAGGCCTAATTGAACTTGACGCACCGGGAGGCGTTTTGGCGTGGTACGATGGACACAATTGCCTTGAAGCCATCCCGCTCCTTGCCAGGTCGTACTCAAGGAAGGTTGCGGGCTGAAGGAGTTTCTGCCGATGAAAAGTTATACTGCCGTTGTCGAACGTTGCCCGGAGACCGGGTTCTATGTTGGCTATGTCCCGGGCTTCCCCGGTGCACACAGCCAAGGCGAGACGTTTGAGGAACTCAACGACAATCTCAAAGAAGTCATCGCCATGATCCTCAACGAGGGTACACCTGAACTGCTGGGTGAGTTCGTCGGCACACAGGTCGTGGAAGTAACCTGACATCAAGTGTCGCCTTTTGTCCTCAAGCCGAGAGAGGTCATCGCCATCCTCGTGGGGCTCGGGTTCGAGGAGGTTCGCCAGCGTGGTTCACACAAGCGTTTTCGTCATCCGGACGGACGGGTGACAACGGTTCCGGTGCATGCCGGGCGTGACTTGTCGCCAGCCTTATTGCGCTGCATTGCTCGCGATGTGGGGCTGACGGCACGGGAATTCGTGGCGCATCGACAATAAGTCGCCTGTTGCCCTTAGCTTCTGGCATCTGTGGTTTCAGGCATGTAGCTAAAGTTTTCGCCAGTTTGCGCGATGCCCCGGAAATTTTGCGACATAATTTCCCTCGTCTATAATTTAACCTCGCGTTCGCCAGTGGCGAGTGCGCATGCTTTACTCACCTAGGAGTCTTGAATGACCACGATCGTAACCGATAACTGTAAGGGTTGCCGTTATACGGATTGTGTAACTGTTTGTCCTGTCGCCTGTTTCCACTATGACGATGAGATGCTGTACATCGATCCGGATGTTTGTATTGATTGCAGTGCCTGTATCCCGGAATGTCCGGTTCAGGCTATCTACGAAGAAGACGACCTGCCGGAAGACAAGCAGGAGTGGATTGAAATCAACGCTGAGCGCGCCCCCGACCTTCCGGTACTTGAGGACAAAATGGATCCGTTGCCGGGCGCGGACGACCGCAAAACCGAACTAGGATTCTGATTCCGTGAGCCAACTGGGGACAGAAACCGCGCCCTTGCGGGTGGCGGTAGTCGGTGCCGGGCCGAGTGGGTTCTATGCCACCGAAGCACTGCTGAAATCCGAGATCGATGTCCGGGTCGACCTGATCGAGCGCCTGCCTGCACCTTACGGCTTGGTGCGCAGTGGTGTTGCGCCGGACCACCCCAAACTCAAGCAGTCGATCGAGGTCTACAAGAAAGTCGCCGCACTTGAAGGTTTTCGCTTTTTCGGCAATGTGACAGTCGGGAGGGATGTGACTCCGCAGGAACTGCGCGAGGCCTATCACGCCGTAATCTACACGTGTGGCGCTGAGACTGATCGCCGTCTAGGCATTGACGGTGAGGATCTTGTCGGCAGCCACACCGCGACAGAGTTTGTCGGCTGGTACAACGGGCATCCGGACTATCGTGACCGCGAGTTCGATTTCTCACATGAAACCGCCGCGATTATTGGGCAAGGGAACGTGGCGGCTGACGTTGCCCGGATTCTGTCCAAGTCGGTAGACGAACTCAAGCATACTGATATCAGCCAGCACGCCTTGGATGCATTGGCAGAAAGCCGGATCAAAACGATTGCGGTAATCGGACGCCGAGGGCCGGCGCAGGCGAAGTTTACCACCAAGGAATTGCGCGAGTTTTTGGAGCTGGAGAACTGCCAGGCAGTAATTGCTCCCGAGGAACTTGTGCTCAATGAGGCCAGCCAAGCTGAGCTTGCCGATAAGAAAGAAGGCGTGGTGGTCGCCAAGAATATGGCGGTTTTCGAGAAGATGGCGGAGGATACGGAACATGGCAAATCCCGAGTCTGCCGCATGATGTTCTGTCGGAGCCCGGTTCGCATTGAAGGAGACGGTCGGATTGAGCGGGTGGTGCTGGAGCGCAACGAATTGTCTGGCGAACCGTTTTCGCAGCGGGCCTCTGGTACCGGCGCGACCGAAGTCATGGAATGCGGCTTGCTGTTCCGTTCCATCGGCTATCGGGGCGTGCCGATCGAAGGTGTGCCGTTTCATGATTCTTGGGGCGTGTTTCCGAATCAAGACGGTCGGGTTACCGATGGTCCGGACGGAGCGGTGGTGCCGGGCATTTATACGGCAGGCTGGATCAAACGCGGACCCTCTGGAATCATTGGAACCAACCGTGCCTGTGCGGTACAGACGGTCGAGTCGCTGAAGGGCGATCTATCCAATCTTCCTGCAGACCGCCCGGGAACGGATGCGCTGGTTCAGGTGTTGCAGGAGCGCAATGTACGCAGCATCGACTTTACGGAATGGCAGCGGATAGACACGGAAGAAGTCAGCCGGGGCGAGCCGAAGGGCAAGCCGCGGGAGAAATTCACGCGTCGTGAAGAAATGCTGCAGGTTCTGGGCTAAGGAATTTGGTGGCCAACCATGAAAGGGAGTACTAGTCTGTTCAGAATCGGTGCTGTGATCTACGTAGCGGCGCCTGGCTGCATTGCTCTATTCTCGATGACCCCCCCCCCCCCCCCACCCCCCAACACACTACACACACCCCCCCCCACCTCTATACACAAAAAATTTTTCTGCTCACTTACATTCATTCTTTGCTT
>JAPONY010000044.1 GCA_026713705.1 Gammaproteobacteria bacterium | reverse complement strand
GACGGTTCAGGATTTCGAGGGAAGATTCCAAGTTCATCACGGCCTCTACTGGTATATGAAAACATTACCAGATATTATGCGATAGCCCCCGTCCTCCTGTCAATCCCGAAAAACCCCACAAATTTGTCGTGCACCCTGGGTGCACGTGTTTCTGGAAGATTTAGGTGCCTGTGTTAAACTTTGCCGCCCATTCCCCGGTAGCTCAGTTGGCAGAGCGGGTGGCTGTTAACCACTAGGTCGGCGGTTCGAGCCCGTCCCGGGGAGCCATCTTTTCACTCGCCAGTTCAGGCGATGTGACAGTCAACGCGAAGCCCAGAGGGTTATTCCTTCGGGACCTTGTCGCATCCGGCACCTTTCCAGAGAGTTGCACCTCATCAGACATGCCTTCCGGTTCGAGATCTTGGCTCGGCGTGCCGCGTGTGTTCCCTAATGAAGCCCGTGCAATCGGGCATATGCGCTCCGTCGAGCAAGAGGAGCGCTAAGACAATCCCTTGTGGTGCCGCACGTTGAGGGCCTTCCACTTGAGAAGCGGTTGGGCTTGGATACGTTCCTGCAGGACGGCATCGGAAGTCAATATCGACGCGTTGATCTCTCCTCTCTCCAGCAGCAGATCAAGAAATGAGCGCTCGGCGTCGGTGAACGGCAGGACGAGGGACAGAGCTTCCCGGCATTCGTCAACAAGTTTCTTGCCGTATGCCGACAATTCCTCTCGTTCTCGCAGCCGGGGGGTGCGGAGGGTGGGGCCGAGTTGCCTTACCAGTTCCGCTTCATCATAGTCCACATCGTCGGGCGAGACGGTCCGCCAGTCCCTGCGGTTCATGCCCCCGTAGACGACGAAGGCGATGCGGAGTTGGTCACGGTGGAGGTTGTCCATCTCAAGGACGTGGTGGCAGTCGAACAAGTCTCTCGCTTGTCGGCGAGAAAATAGTGCCGAGAGTTTTCCGGCAACCAGTTCGTGCAGGTCGAGAACTGGGATGCGCTTGGCCTGGAAGTCCCCGAGTGGATGCGAATCGGCATGGTGAATCGCCCACAGCGGCCGTCGGTACATGAAATTGATATCCACGTCGAGGTTTGCCGGTTGCCCGGTAAAACTCGGATAGTTCAACCGCCACTTTCCCCCGGCATGTTCATCCGGCGCTCTCCGCACGATAAACCCTTCTCGGGAAAAGACCGCTTGGGCCGCCTGTTCAACCCTCGGCCGGTCCTTTAGCAGTTGCTCGCGTTCCAGTGCGCCGATGTAGTTGAGATCAATGTCGACGGACAGCCTCGGCTGGCGGAGGACGAACAGGTTCAAGGCGGTGCCGCCCTTCAAGACCCACTTCCCTTGAAGCGAGTGGTGGGAGTTCAGGACGTTCAAGAGGTGTACCAGGTGGAGGACTTTCTCGACGATTCCCTCGGTGAATCCGTCAGGTCTCGCTATGCGCGAGATTTCCTCCGCGGAGAATCTCACAATGCCTCCTCCCAGGACCGGTCCAGGATTTCGGCCGGGACCATCAGGTTCCAGCCTTTCACCCACCGGCAACTCTTGGGTCTGCCGCGTGTCAGGTAGTGGGGCTGTTTGGGGCGCAGTTTGCGCAACACATCGAGATGGGTTGCCTGCACCATCAACGGTTCCCGATGCTGTTCAAGGAAGAGTCCCACCTTTGCGGCGACGGTCGCGTTGTCCAACAGGCGGGTGTACGCGACTACCTGATCCAGGTCGAAGAACTCCACCGATTCCAGGGACCGCCATATTTCTTCCCAGCTTCCGGTCCGGTCCGGCCGGGCCAGCGCATCGACCAGGGTTCGTTCGTGGTTGGTCACCCGGAGTTCCACCCCTGAGCGATTGTGGCGGGCGACCCCGAACATTTCCTCGCCCTTTGCCAGGAGAGAGGGCAGCACCGGGACGCTCCGGAACTCATGCGACTGGAACGCAAGCGGCAGCGACCTGTACGCCGAGACATAGGTCAGCCTCCATTGAGCCGAGTAGGCCCTGCCATGGAATTCCAGGGCGGTGTGGTAGGCCAGCACCGCGTCCTCGGTCATCTTGGCGGCCACCAGAAACGGATCGACCGTCATGGATGCCGGATCCATGCCCCGGGGCACTACCGCATACAGGCCGCGCCGCACGCGGAGGATGCGACCCTGCTTGCGGTGATAGGCGAGCAGCGAACTGCGGGTGCTGGGGTTGCCGGTTCCCTGGTCGGACAGGAAGTGATCCAGTTCGTCGACCGTGAACACGGCATGCTGCGCCAGGAAATCCTTGAACTTCATGGAACAGTCCTTTTGAGGGCTTTCCGAAATAGATGCGAATAACTTAGCAATTTATCATCAATTTGTCAAATAATATTTGATCTTCAATCAAGATATATACTATTTCATTGGTCTTATTTCACCTATAAGTCAAATTCTTCTGGTTGTGCGACCGCAAGGACTGCGGCTCGGTCATTCGGAATCCCGAGACGCCAAGTTACAACTGCCGCAGCCACTCCCGGAATTCCTCGCCGAGATCTTCGCGGCGCAGGGCGTATTCTACGGAGGCCTGCAGATAGCCGAGTTTGCTTCCGCAGTCGTAGCGTTTCCCCTCGAACTGGTAGGCCTGGACCGTTTCCTTCTGTAGTTGGAGAGCGATGGCGTCGGTCAACTGGATCTCATCGCCTGCACCGGGCGCCGTTTCATGTAGATGCCCGAAGATCTCCGGAGTGAAGATATAGCGCCCAACCACGCCGAGATCGGAAGGCGCCTCGTCGGCGGGGGGCTTCTCCACGATGCCGGTCAACGTCCACAGCCGCTCGCCGCACGGCTCGCCCGAGATCACGCCGTAACGCGAGATGCGCTCCGGTGGGACCTGCTCCACGGCGATCACGCCGGATTCGGAGCGCCCGAACACCTCGGTCATCTGCTTCAGGCAGGGGTTGTCTCCGCCGTCGATCAGGTCATCCGCCAGAATGACGGCGAATGGCTCGTTGCCGACGACCGGTTCCGCGCATAGAACGGCATGGCCCAGCCCCAGCGCCTGGCGCTGGCGGAGGTAGACGCAAGTGACCCCTTCGGGGGTGATTTTCCGCACTTGTTCGAGCTGTTCGGGCTTGCCGGAAGCCTCCAGTTCTGCTTCCAACTCATAGGCCATGTCGAAATGGTCCGGAATCGAACGCTTGTTGCGGCCGGTGATGAAGATGAGCTGGTCGATGCCGGCGGCTACGGCTTCTTCCACCGCGTACTGGATGAGCGGTTTATCCACGATCGGCAATGCTTCCTTCGGCACTGCCTTGGTGGCAGGCAAGAACCGCGTGCCGAGTCCGGCAACCGGAAACACCGCTTTACGAATGCGCGTGGCCATCAGCAGGAAAGGTCTGAAAGTGGAGAGTCCATTGTACCGGGCGCCTGTTCGCGTCCGTATGAAACCATCCCCTATGATAAGGGCCGTTCATTTTCATTCCGACCGGGAGAAGGCCATGCACGGCATTGACGACCTGTTGCAGATCATGCGGGATTTGCGGGATCCCGAGCATGGCTGCCCATGGGATTTGCGCCAGGATTTCAGGACGATCGCGCCCTACACGGTGGATGAGGCCTATGAGGTGGCGGATGCCATCGAACGGGAAGCCTGGGACGAATTGCGCGGCGAATTGGGAGACTTGCTGTTACAGGTGGTGTATCACGCGCAGATGGCCGAAGAGAAGGATCTATTCCGCTTTCCCGACGTGGTGGAAGCCATCTGCTCCAAGATGATCGAACGGCATCCTCATGTATTCGGAGAGGTCGGTCGACGCAGCGAGGATGAGATCAAGGAGGATTGGGAAAAGCGCAAGCACCGCGAACGTGCCGCATACGGGACGTCAGGGGTGCTGGGGGGCGTCCCGAAAGCGCAGCCGGCGTTGACGCGGGCGTTCAAGTTGCAGAAGCGTGCCGCCCGGGTGGGTTTCGACTGGGAGGAGGCCCGCCAGGTGGAGGACAAGATCGAGGAAGAGTTGCGCGAATTGCGCGAGGCGAAGGATGCGGAGGAACGGGCGGCGGAGGTCGGCGACCTGTTGTTCACCTTGGTGAACTACGCGCGCCACTGCGGCTTTCGCCCGGAAGAAACCCTGCACCGGGCCTGTTCGCGGTTCACGCGGCGCTTCGAACACATGGAAGCGCGTCTGCAGGAGTGCAGGGAGGCGGCAGAAAGCATCTCTGCTGAACGCTGGGAAGAGTTGTGGGAGGAGGCGAAGCGCGCCGGACTCTAGGCGCGCTCCATCCGCATTGAGAAATCGACGGCCTGGATATCCTTGGTCAGGGTGCCCAGGGAAATGCGCGCCGCGCCGGCGGCCGCGTAGTCGGCCAGATTCGATCCGGTGACGCCGCCGGAGATTTCCAGCGGGATGTCCGGGCATTCGGCAGCCGCCGAGCGCGCCTGCTCGGGGCTGAAATTGTCCAGCAGGATCACGTCCGGACCTGCCGCGCGCACCTGCTTGAGTTGCTGCAGGTCCTCGACTTCTACGATGATCTGAGTGTCCGGGTGTCGGGCGCGCGCCTCACGGATGGCGACCTCCAGGTCGGGAATCAGGGCCCAGTGATTCTCCTTGATCAGCACGGCTTCCGCCAGACTCGAACGATGGGCGGTGCCGCCGCCGCACTGCACCGCGTATTTCTGCGCATGGCGCAGGCCGGGGAGCGTCTTGCGGGTGTCCAGCAGTACGCGGGGGGAGGCGTTCAGGGTTTGTGCGAACTGGCGGGTGCGGGTGGCGGTCGCCGACAGGAACTGCAGGAAGTTGAGGGCGGTACGTTCGCCTTGCAGCAGCGGCCGGGCCGGGCCCTGCAATTCGCAGACGACGGTCTCGGCCTCGATCCGGTCGCCGTCTTCGGCCTGCCAGCCGAGGGTGATTGAGGGCTCCAGTTGGTGGAAGGCTTCCTCGGCCCAGGGGATGCCGCACAGCACGGCCTGTTGCCGGCAGAGAATCGTCGCACGAGCCGCCTGCTCGGGAACCAGCGCGGCGGTCAGGTCGTCGGCCGCCTCGTCCTCCCGCAAGGCCCGAGCGACGTCCTCGCGAACAATGCCCGGGTTCGGGGTCACAGCCTACCCGTCGTTATGTTCCCGGGTCAGCCGGAATATCACGGTCGACAGCAGCAGCATTGCGATCAGGTTCGGCCACGCCATCAGGGCGTTGAGCGTGTCGGACAGCAACCACAGGTCCCTCAATTCGAAGGTCGAGCCGACGAACAGGGCCACGATCCACAGCACCCGGTATGGATACAGTATCCACCGGCCGACCAGGAACTGGATACAGCGTTCGCCGTAGAAGCTCCAGCCGAGTACGGTCGTGAAGGCGAAGACGGCTGCGGCGATCGCAACGATGGTTCCGCCGACCGACGTCAGGGTATGGCTGAACGCCTGGGTGGTCAGGGTCGCGCCGCTGGCACCGGTGGTCCACTCTCCACTCACGATGATGACCAGGGCGGTCATGGTGCAGATGATCAGGGTGTCGATGAAGGTGCCGAGCATGGCGATCTGACCCTGCCGGACCGGGCTCGAGTTCTGTGCCGAGGCGTGGGCGATGGCGGCGCTGCCGAGGCCGGCCTCGTTGGAGAAGATGCCGCGCGCGATGCCGAACTGGATCGCCATCATGACCGCGGTACCGGCGAATCCGCCGACCGCCGCATGGCCGGTGAAGGCCGATTCGATGATCAGGGCGAAAGCTCCGGGGACTTCGGTGATGTTCATCAGGATGACGATCAATGCGCATCCGACATAAGCTGCCGCCATCAGGGGCACCAGGCGCGCGGCGACTGCCGCGATCCGCTTCAATCCACCCAGGATGACGACTCCGGCCAGCACGGCGATGACGATGCCGGTAACGTTCTCGGGGACGCTGAATTCAGAGTACAGGGCGTCGGCGACCGAATTGGACTGCACCATGTTGCCGATGCCGAAGGCCGCTATGGTGGCGAACAGGGCGAACAGCATCGCCAGCCAGGTCCAGTTCTGCCCCAGCCCCTTCTGGATGTAGTACATCGGGCCGCCGTGGAACTCGCCTTCCGGGGTTTCCTCGCGGAATTCAACCGCCAGCACGGCTTCGCCGTATTTTGTCGCCATGCCGAACAGGGCCATGACCCACATCCAGAAGATGGCGCCCGGCCCGCCCATTGCGATGGCGGTGGCCACGCCGGCGATGTTTCCGGTCCCGACGGTGGCCGACATGGCGGTCATCAGGGCGCGGAACGGTGGAATTTCTCCCGCCTCGGTCGAACTTCTCCCCTTCATCAGTTCGCGGAATCCGGTTCCGAGCTGCCGCAATGGCATGAATCGGAGGCCGATCATCAGGTAGATGCCGAGACCAAGAAGAAGGATGATAGTCGGCCAACCCCAGACGAAACTGTTGACCTCGGAAAGCCATGCACTCATAGCGGAACCCCCATTGCGGCTGTACACCGTCGAATCACTCAGGGAACATTATAAGCACGGTGCCCCGAACCCGGCGCGGGCACGTTTTGGAGGGGCTTCAGGATTCCGTGTGGAATGCGGGTCTGGGGTAGAGGTCCAGTTTTCCCAGGTGGAAGTAGATGGCGAGGCGGAAGCGTTCGCGGTTCCGGTAGCCGCAGGCCTGCCGCTTGATCCACTGGATTTTCGAGTTGATCGACTCCGACAGGGCATTGGTCATGCCGCGCACGGTGCCGTTGATGATCTCCTCGACGTATTTCCAGATGGTGCGGGCCGCCTTCATCAGGGGCGTCAGACGCGAGCGCATCGCCGACTGATACCAAGCCTCCCAGGCGCGGTAGGCGAGCTTCGGCTCGCGGATCGTCCAGATCTCCGCCGCCTGCTCCTTCAACTCCCAGGCCCGCCCCACCTTCCGGTACTGCCGACGCAGGGCCTCCAGGTGCTGCCGCCGATGCGGATGCAGCCGCTGCGGCCCCATCAGCCAGTCGAAGCGAGTCCCCTTCAAGCCCGGGTCGCCTTGCTGCAACGACGCCTTGTTCTCCGTCCGGCGCACCTGGTCCACCGCCTCCAGGATCAGCTTGACCACATGGAAGCGGTCGATGCACAGATCGGCGTTCGTGTAGGTCTGTGCGGCTCCGAGGTAGGCCGGCGCAAAGTCCGACGCCACGGCGTCGATCCGCTCGCAGGCCTCCGGCCCCAGACTCTGGAAGAACGGGTCGATGGCGTCCCGGCCCTTGCCGTCCGCCACGTACAGCACCTTCGCCGGGGCGTGGTTCACCACCACCGACACGTACTCGTGTCGCTTCTGGAACGAGGTCTCGTCGATGCCGATCCGCCTCGGACTCTGCGCCGCCCGGCGCGCCAGACCGCGCCGCACCGCCCGCTCGACCACGCCGTTGACCTGATCCCAGCTCAAGCCGTGCTTGCGCGCCACCTGGTACAGGTTCATGCTCAGATGATCGTCGATCACTTCGCTCTCCAGACGCATCGTCAGATGGCTGCGCGACTCCGCCCACGGCACCCGGATCTGGCGCACCCCATGCGCGGGACACTTCGCCCGCGGCACGGCGGCCCGCAACACCGTTCGCCAGCCCATCAGATCCAGATCCCGCCACTCCCGTTGCTTGGTGTCATGCCGCTTGCACAACTTGCCGCACTCCGGGCAGGGCACCAACTGCCCACGCCGGTAGGCCATCTCGATCATGACCCGCCCCGGGCTCCGGTCCTGACCGCCTTCCCGACAGGCCACCGAGGTGACTTCCCAAGGCGGGTGCAGAAACATCAGCAACTCGCAAAACTTGTTGACTTCTTCCATTCGGGCTCCTCCTTCCGGGGAAATCACAGCGCGCCTTTATCCTACTCTGTTCCACACGAAACCCGGAAGCGCCGTTTTGGAGGGCTGTCTTGACACTGATTTTGCTGGCGGAGGGGCTTTGATACCCGAAAAGTGTCAGAATACTGTAATATTTGTAACTCAAACTAGCATGAGAATGCCTGTTGCGAAAATCCTCATCGTCGAGGACGAGCCCGCCATCCGCGAGATGGTGAGTTACGCCCTTAGGCAATCCGATTTCGAACTGCTGGAAGCGGAAGACGCACAGCAGGCCTACGGACTGATTGCCGACCATAAGCCGGACCTGGTTCTGCTCGACTGGATGCTGCCCGGGCAAAGTGGCCTGGAGATGGCCCGGCGTCTGCGCAAGGACGCGCCGACGGCCGAACTCCCGATCATCATGCTGACCGCCCGCGGGGAGGAATCCGACAAGGTGCGCGGACTGGAATGCGGAGCGGACGACTACGTGTCCAAGCCGTTCTCGCCGCGCGAACTGAAAGCCCGCATCCATGCCCTGCTGCGCCGCTCCGCGCCGCATATCGCGAGCTCCAGCCTGCAGCACGGGGACGTCCAGCTCGACTCAATCCGCCACGAGGTGTGGGTGGGCAAGAAGCAGGTGGAAATGGGACCGACGGAATTCCGGCTGCTGCGTTTCCTGATGGCGCACCCCAATCGGGTGTACAGCCGCAACCAGCTGCTGGATCAGGTGTGGGGACAGAACAGCTACATCGAGGAGCGGACCATCGACGTGCATATCCTGCGTTTGCGCAAGGCGCTCGGCAAGAAGGCATCCGGTCACATCCGCACCATCCATAGCGCGGGCTACCAGTTTCACACCGAGCTGCCCACGAAAAACAAGAAGAAATCCGAAAGGGTCAAGCGGGCTAAGGCTGCCTGACGACTCGAGTGTGGGGATCTCCGCTTTCCCAAGAGGTTGCGCGCCTGGCGCTGATGGTGGCGATCGGCGTAGTGATCGGCTTGCCTTTTGCTGCCTCAAGTCTGGGGCTGAGTCTGGCGTTGCTTCTTTTTCTCCTATGGCACGCGCGGCAGTGGCATCAGGTACGGAAATGGGAACGCCTTCCGCAGGCACCGATCCCGCATAATCTGGCGCCGGTCTGGCGCAAGTGGGCCGCGGAATTGGCGGACCGCCGCCATCAGGCGGCCCAGGTCAAGCGGGAGCTGGAGCGCCTTCAACGGAAATTTGAAGCCCTGTCGGTCGCCTTGCCGGATGCCGCCGTAGCCGTGGACTCGGAATTGCGGATCGAATGGTTCAATGAAGCCGCCGAATCCCTGCTGGACCTGCAGGCAGACGATCAGGGCCGCTTGCTGGTGCACGTGGTGCGCATTCCGGAACTGGTGCAGTACCTGCAGGAAGGAGACTTCGCCCTGCCGTTGAATCTGGAGACGTTCGCGGGCGCCTCGCATCCGGTCAGCATACAGGTCTCGACGTTCGGGCGGCATGCCCGGCTGATCACGTTTCGTGATCTGACCCAGGAAATCCGCATGAACCGGTTGCGCCAAGAGTTCGTCGCCAACGTATCGCACGAAATCAAGAGTCCCCTGACCGTGGTCACCGGCTACCTGGAGACCTTCGAAGACCACGCGGGCAAGCCCCCGGAACAATCTGTCATCCGTGAGATGTCGCGCCAGTGCCAGCGCATGCGCAGCTTGGTAGACGACCTGTTGGAATTGTCCCGGCTGGAGGCCAGCGAATTGAGCGACCATGACCTGCAGGACGTGGATCTGGCGCATCTGGCGGGCGAGGTTAGGCATGAAGCCCAGACCCTGACTTCGGAAGCCCAGCATACGATCGAGGTGGAGGGCGAGGCCGGGATTCAGGTCCGGGGGCGGCCGGAAGAGTTGTACAGCGCACTGTTCAACCTAGTCAGCAATGCGCTGCGCTACTCGCCGGACGGGGGCGTGGTTACCATCGGGTGGCAACGCAAAAACGACAGGATCCGCCTGGCGGTCACCGATCAGGGGGTCGGCATCAAGAAAGATCACATCGCCCGGCTGGCCGAGCGCTTCTATCGCGTGGACAAGGCGCGGTCGCGCGGTACCGGCGGCACGGGGCTCGGGCTTGCAATCGTGAAGCACATCCTGCAGCGCCATGGCGCGCGGTTGCAGATCGACAGTGAATGGGGCAAAGGCAGCACCTTCACCTGCGTGTTTCCGCCCCCTATGGGGAGTCGCAAAGGGCGCTAGCCGGAATCAGCCGAAGCGGCCCGTGATGTACTCCTCGGTCAACTGGTGCTTCGGCATGGTGAAGATGTCCTTGGTGGGACCCACCTCGACCAGGTAACCCAAATGAAAGTAGGCGGTCCGTTGGGAGACGCGTGCGGCCTGCTGCATGGAGTGGGTGACGATTGCGATGGAGAAATTCTTCCGCAATTCGCCGATCAACTCCTCGATCCTGGCGGTGGCGATCGGATCCAGTGCCGAGCAGGGCTCGTCCATCAGGATCACTTCGGGGCTGACCGCGATGGCACGCGCGATGCACAGGCGCTGCTGCTGGCCGCCGGACAGCCCGGTGCCAGGCTGATCCAGCCGGTCCTTGACCTCGTCGAGCAGGCCTGCCCGCTCCAGCGAGGTGTGGACGATTTCCTCCAGGTCGGTGCGATCGCGAACCAGTCCGTGGATGCGTGGGCCGTAGGCGACGTTGTCGAAGATCGACTTCGGGAATGGATTGGGTTTCTGGAAGACCATGCCGACTCGGGCACGCAGCAGGACCGGGTCCACCTTGCGCGCGTAGACGTTTTTGCCGTCCATTTCGACCCGGCCTTCGACCCGGCAGCCGTCGATCGTGTCGTTCATCCGGTTGAGGCAGCGCAGCAGCGTCGTTTTCCCGCAGCCGGACGGGCCGATCATGGACACGACCGAGTTCGATCCGATATCGAGGTTGACATCGAAGACGGCTTGTTTGGCGCCGTAGAAGACGTTGACGTCGCGGATCTTCATTCGAGGGTTTTCCGTGGTGTAGTCACCGACCGTCGTCAGGTCGATATCTTTCTTTCCGGAAATGACGGTCTCTTCGAGCTGATCCGGGATCGGCATGTCCAAGGCTTCAGTGGTGTCCATAGGATTATCCATGAATTATAGGGGACAAAAGGGTTCTCAGAATCGCTTGGCAATCTTCTTGCGCAAGTAGACGGCGGTCGCGTTCATTGTGACCAAGAATGCCAGCAGCACCAGGATTGCGGCGGAGGTGCGTTCGGTAAAGCCTCGCTCGGGGCTGTCAGACCACAGGTAGATCTGCACCGGCAGGGCCGTGGCCGGGTCCGTGAACCCGCTGGGCGGCTCGACGATGAAAGCCACCATGCCGATCATCAGCAGGGGGGCCGATTCGCCCAGGGCCTGCGCCATGCCGATGATGGTGCCGGTCAGCATACCGGGCATGGCAATGGGCAACACGTGGTGGAACATCGCCTGCATGCGCGAAGCGCCGACGCCGAGCGCGGCTTCCTTGATGGATGGGGGAACCGCCTGGATGGAGACGCGCGACGCGATGATGATGGTCGGCAGCGTCATCAGCGTCAGCACCAGCCCGCCCACAACAGGCGTGGATCGGGGCATGCCAAACCAGTTGATGAAGATGGCAAGTCCGAGCAGTCCGAAGATGATCGAGGGCACGGCAGCCAGGTTGTTGATGTTGATCTCGATCAGGTCGATAAAGCGGTTGCGTGGCGCGAACTCCTCAAGGTAGATCGCCGCGGCGACGCCGATCGGGAACGATAGCAGCAAGGTTACGATCAGAGTCAGGAACGACCCCATCAAGGCACCGAGAATACCGGCCTGTTCCGGTTCCCGGGAATCTCCGGCAGTGAAGAATGTGGTGTTGAACTTCCGCTCGACGATGCCGGCCTCATCCAGGGTGTCCACATAACCGATCATCCGGTCGTTCAGGCGCCGTTCGTCTTCCGGCACCTCCCGG
This sequence comes from Gammaproteobacteria bacterium, assembly GCA_026713705.1. GTDB lineage: Bacteria > Pseudomonadota > Gammaproteobacteria > Poriferisulfidales > Poriferisulfidaceae > Poriferisulfidus. The sequence continues at coordinate 4,068 of JAPONY010000044.1, read as the reverse complement.
TCGATGTAGCCTTTCATCAACATGTCGATGTCGTCGTCGGCCACCAGCCAGACGCGCTGGGTCGTGCCAATCAGGTCGGGGTTCTCGATGACCCGCTCCCGCAAATCAAATGCGGAACCCCCGCTCATGATGCGGGTCACCTCGCGGCGCCCCGATCGCCCGCTGACTTGGGGGAACTGCTGGTACATGGAGGTCTTGACCAGTTTCCAGTAATCCGCAGAGAACAGGGCCTGCGGGTCGCGGTCGCCGTTCGGGTCGATGACCTCGGGATCGAAGTAGATGGGCAATTCGATGTAGGTCTGGGTGAACGCCTGGTAGCCGTTCGCGATGATGCTGGTGAACAGCAGCACCAGGAAGGACATCCCGAGGAGAATGGCGGTGATGCCGTAGGCCCGGAACCGCTTCTCGGCCCGCTGTCGCCGGGCCAGCCCGGAGACGATCTGTTCGGCGCGGCTCATTCGTACTGCTCCCGGTATTTGCGCACCACGTAGAGGGCGATGAAGTTGAGCACCAGGGTGACGAAGAACAGGGTCAGGCCGAGGGCGAACGCGGCCAGTGTCTTGGGACTGTCGAATTCCTGGTCGCCGACCAGCAGGGTGACGATCTGCACGGTGACCGTGGTCACGGCCTCCAGCGGGTTGGCCGTCAGGTTGGCGGACAGGCCAGCCGCCATCACGACGATCATGGTCTCGCCGATGGCGCGCGAGATGGCCAGCAGCAGGCCACCGATGATTCCGGGGAGGGCGGCGGGCAGAATGACCCGGCGCATGGTCTCGGAGTGGGTGGCCCCCATTCCCAGCGAGCCGTCGCGCATTGCCTGCGGTACCGCGGCGATCACGTCATCGGACAGGGAGGACACGAAGGGGATAATCATGATGCCCATCACGAGGCCGGCCGCCAGGGCGCTTTCGGAGGCGACATCGAGACCGATGGTGGCCCCGAACCCGCGCAGAGCGGGACTCACTACGATGGCGGCGAAGAAGCCGTATACCACGGTCGGCACCCCGGCCAGGATTTCCAGCAGCGGCTTGGCCGCGGTTCGGACCTTGGACGGAGCATATTCGGACAGGTAAATTGCCGACATCAGGCCGATGGGCGCAGCCACCAGCATTGCAACGAACGAGATGAGCAGAGTGCCAACGAACAGCGGCACGGCGCCGAAGGCCCCACTGGAACCGACCTGATCCTCGCGGATCGCCATCTGCGGGCTCCAATCCAGGCCGAACAGGAACTCTGTGATCGGAACGGTCTGGAAGAACCGGCTGGCCTCGAACAGAACCGAAAGCACGATGCCGATGGTGGTGAAGATGGCCAGCGTCGAGCACAGCAACAGGAATCCGCGGACGAACTTCTCGATCTGGATCCGGGCGCGGACACGGGGGGTCAGGAATTTCAGGACCAGTGCGGAGCAGATGGCGAAGACCGACAGGCAGGCGGCGGCCAGCGCAATCGAGGCGGTTTGCGACAGTTCACGGTAGCGATCCGCCGCCATGCGGACCTCTTCGCTGGCCATCTGATAGCTTATGGGGTTGTTGATGGCGTTGCGGATGTCGCCGATAAGCAATTCACGAGTTGCCGCCATGGACTCGGCATCCGGCAATATCGCCAGCACTTGGCCCATGAGGATGTCGCCCTCGAAAATCAGCCACAGGAAGTACACCAGCAGGGCAGGCGCGCCGGCCCAGATGGCACCCAGCATTCCAAAGTGTTCGGGGAGGGAGTTGAGACGCGTGATGTTTGCGTCCCGAGTCTGCCGCAGCATGCGGCGCTGACTGAAGAAATAAGCTGCCGACGACAATGCCAGCAGTATGAAGATCAAAAAGAGTGGTGACACCTGGGAACACCGGGTCTCTATGGAAAGGACATTATTCCGGCGGAATATGTCAGTTTGATTACAACGACGTGGGAAAGTCGTGTCAAATTTGGCCGCCTAGCTTTCCGGGTCAACAAATTCCTGTGGTTTTTCAGAGCCTTCTCCAAAGAAATATTTTTCCATTTCTCCTTCCAGAAACTCTCGCGCCTTGGGGTCGACCGGGGTCAGACGGTACTCGTTGATCAACATGGTCTGGTGGCGCAGCCAGCCGCCCCAGGCCTCGGCCGATACTTCATTGAAAATGCGCTGCCCGAGCGGTCCCGGGTAGGGCATCCGCTCCAGACCCTCGGCTTCGCGGCCGAGTTTGATGCATTGGACCATGCGGGACATTGCGGGATAGATTCCAGGTGGGTCGGTGGGGGAAGGGATTATATAACCGATTGAGCTCCGCTACTCACAGACCACGCCGTCCCCGTCCCCGTCATGCATGAACGGATAGGCGGCATGACTGCGCGGCACGGGCGCAATGCCGTGGCGGCGCGCTTCTCGACAAGTGATTCTTCCGTTCCGGTTGTCGTCCCAGAGGCGGAGGGCCTCCGCTCCATCCGGGGATGACGCAGGGCGGGAAGCCGGGAGGTTGAACGAAGCAGAGCAGTCCGATGTTTCGATTTCGGTGGTTGTGCAGGCGGACAGGATCTTCTCCAGGGCTTCCGCCTCGCGCCGGTCAATGCTCAGCCCGTACTTGAGACGCACCTGGAGCACGCGGTGGGCGAACCAGCAACGGTTGAGGGCAGGTATCCATCCGGAAGCATCGTGGGCGCGTTTCTTCTGTCGGTTGAGCGCGGGGCTCGCCAGTGTCAGGTTCAAGAGATCCGAACTGAACTTTTTCCGTGTGGCGATATCCGCGCGGCACAGTCCGCTGTCATGCGCTTCGGAACGGGCCACGATATGTTCAATGTCGGTCTGCCGGGTGCTGCTGAAGCACTGCCCGTTATAGGGGCTGTAGATTTTCCCGAGTTCAGCGACGATTCTAGGCTCCACCGACTGCGGGTAGGAGTAGTCACGGCTTCTGTAGGGTGCGCAACGATATTCCGGCTCGACGACGAGGCCTCGCCATGTTTCGGCCGAGACGGGCGGGGCATGGAAGCTGACGGCAAGAATGATGCAGATGGCAGTTTTGCACTGCCCCCGGAGAGAGGTTTGGAATGCCAAGGGAGGCATGGCCTACGAGCAGCTTTGCGTTGTTCAGAAATGCCGGAGCAGCCGCAACCGCAAGCCGACTTCCTCGGCATCCAGCGCGTGCGGGACCCGGATGTACGGTTCGCTCGTGTTGTCCAGAAGGAGCAGGTCTTCCCTGTCGTAGTCGGTGTAGTACGTTTCAACCTGCACACTGATGTGGTCGTCGATCGGTGTGTGCAAACCGATTCCAGCGGTCCAGGCGGTGTAGTCCTTGTCGGTCCGGTCGAATCCCCTGACGTATGATTCATCTTCCCTTCCACCAGGGCAGCCAGCGTTTACGGGGCACCCTTCGTAGGCGTTGAAGTACTCTGCTTCAGTGCGCCGGACGCCAATCAGGACATGGAGGCCGGAGCCCGGCCCCAACGCAGAGGCCAGGAAGTCCGGTTGCCCGCCCAGCCTGAGCGTCAGGCCGTAGCTGTAGTCCTTCTCGAACGTCCAGTCGTCCGGCCAGCTTTCGCCGGACTGCGGCCAGTCGGGATCGCTGCCCGCATTCTCCCGGGCCGCGGAATCCTTGATCCACTTCAACCTGCCCCGCGCTTTTCCACTGTGGTAGGCCAAGTCGACTTCACCGCTCAGATACAGCCCCCGATTGTTCAGGTGGAAAGTGTAGCCGGCCAGGATGCCGAACCCGCTTGTCGTCTTGGTGTCGGAATCGCGGACGTGAAAAGACCGGCCGCTGGAAGGGGTCGCATTCATGGGATGCGTGTTGTCCGTGGTTTTGAAGAAGGTGGCGTCCAGGTTTTCCGCGGAGGCGGAAAACCCCATGTAGAACCCTTCCTCCATGCCGACAGCAGGGCCGGGGGCACTGGCCAGCACCGACGCGCAGGCCAAAGCCACGGAAAGCCCCGAACGTTCGAGTTTCTTCATGCAGTCAAGACTAGTGTCGTGTCACGCATAAAATGTCGGATAGAGGCGTTTCAGTTTGATGCGGGCATCCTGGGTCGTGAACTGCCAGTCCACTGTCGCCTTCATCCGATCCCGGTGCGCCTGCCATGCGGCCACCTCCCGCGACAAGG
>JAPONY010000043.1 GCA_026713705.1 Gammaproteobacteria bacterium | reverse complement strand
GGCGTGAAAATCGCCTTTTTTCACGATGAATCTTGCGGGGGGACGACCTCCGGAAGACTCCGGATCCGCTTGCCTCGACCGGTCCGGCTACAATTCGGGAAATCCGAGCCGTTTTTCAGGTTGGTGAGAAATGCGGGCTAGCGAAAGAAGCCCATAAGGGCTTCCTTCATGCTTTTTCTAGATTGGGCTAGGGCCGTTCAAGCGGCAAGCTGGCGCAGGACATAATGCAGGATTCCCCCATGTCGGTAGTATTCCGACTCCTGCGGGGTGTCAATGCGTACGGCCACCTCAAATGTCTTCGATGCGCCTCCATTGTCGACCGAGGTCGCAGTGACCTGCAGCCGTCCACCCGGCTTGCTGGCATCATTGAGCCCCAGGATGTCGAAGACTTCCTCACCCGCCAAACCCAGCGATTCTGCATTTTCCCCGGGCTGGAACTGCAACGGCAGGATGCCCATGCCGATCAGGTTGGAACGGTGAATCCGCTCGTAACTCTCTGCAATGACGGCACGCACGCCTTGTAGCCGCGGGCCTTTGGCGGCCCAATCGCGGGAAGAGCCGCAGCCGTATTCCTTGCCGGCCAGCACGATCAGAGGGGTTCCTTCTTCGCGGTATTTCATGGCCGCATCGAAGATCGACATCAACTCACCATCCGGCAGGTGTCGGGTCACGCCGCCCTCGACTCCGTTGGCAAGGCGATTGCGCAACCGGATGTTGGCAAAAGTGCCGCGCATCATCACTTCGTGATTGCCACGACGTGATCCGTAGGAATTGAAGTCGATCGGCTCCACCCCACGTTCCATCAGGTAACGCCCGGCCGGACTGTCTTTGGCAATTGAGCCGGCTGGCGAAATATGATCGGTCGTGACCGAATCGCCAAGGTACGCCAGCACACGAGCGCTCTGGATATCCACTGGATCCGCCACGTCCATGGAGAGATCTTCGAAATAGGGCGGATGCGACACGTAAGTCGACTCGGGCCATTCGTACAAGCCGCTTGCCGCACTTTCAAGTTTTGCCCAGTGATCGTCGCCCTGGAACACGTCCTGGTAGCTTTCGCGAAATTGCCCGGCATCCAGTGCGCCACCCATGACTTCAGTGATTTCCTGCTGCGTCGGCCACAAATCCTTCAGATAGACCGGCTCGCCCTGCGGTGTCGTAGCCAGTGGCTCTTGGTATAGATCCAGATCCATCCGTCCCGCGAGGGCATACGCAACCACGAGAGGCGGCGAGGCCAAATAGTTCATCAGGACCTGAGCGTGTATGCGCCCTTCGAAGTTTCGATTGCCGGACAGCACGGCGACAGCGGTCAAGTCATGATCGCGGATGATCCGCGAGACCTGCTCCGGCAGAGGGCCGGAATTGCCGATGCAGGTGGTGCAGCCATAGCCGACCAAGTGGAAACCCAGCTGCTTCAAGGGGCCCATCAGTCCGGCCCGCTCGAGATAGTCCGTCACTACGCGCGAACCCGGAGCCAGAGAGGTCTTGACCCATGGACGGGCCTTTAGTCCCAGTTCCATCGCCTTTTTCGCCACTAGCCCGGCGGCCACCATGACCGAGGGATTGGATGTATTCGTGCAGGAAGTAATGGCGGCGATAGCCACCAGTCCGTCTCCTACAGTGCAGGTCTGCCCATCGATGTCGACTTCCAAGTCGGGCTGGGTGGATTTATTGCGGGACTGGTTGAGTTCTTCGAGCCGGGCCCGGAACTGCGAGGCAGCCTCGCGTAGCGGCACCCGGTCCTGGGGGCGTTTGGGGCCGGCCAGGCTAGGTTCGACAGAACTGAGGTCCAATTCCAGAGATTCGCTGTATTCGACCGGCTCGCTGTCTGCATCGCGCCACATACCCTGTTCTTTGGCGTAGGCTTCAACCCGGGCGGCCAGATTCTCATCTCGACCGGTCAGGCGAAGATAACTGACTGTTTCGGCATCGATCGGAAACAGCCCGCAGGTTGCTCCGTATTCCGGGGCCATGTTGGCAATAGTGGCACGGTCGCCGATGGATAGCTGATCCAGACCGTCGCCATGGAATTCGACGAATTTCCCGACCACACCATGCTCTCGCAACATCTGGACGATCGTGAGCACTAGATCGGTTCCGGTCGCCCCTTCCGGCAGGCCCCCGGTCAACTGAAAGCCGACGACGCGGGGGATCAGCATGGAAATCGGCTGCCCCAGCATGGAGGCCTCTGCCTCAATGCCGCCAACGCCCCAGCCGAGCACGCCAATGCCGTTGATCATCGTCGTGTGGGAATCGGTGCCGACCAGAGTGTCGGGGTAGGCTTCCAGGACGCCGTCGCGTTCCTGGGCGAAGATTACGCGGGCCAGGTATTCAAGGTTGACCTGGTGCACGATGCCGGTGTCCGGCGGCACCACCTTGAAGTTGCTGAAAGCGCTTTGGCCCCATTTGAGGAACTGGTAGCGTTCCCGGTTCCGGTCGAATTCAAGCTTCGCGTTGAGATCGAAGGCCTGATCGCTGGCGAATTGGTCGACCTGGACCGAGTGGTCAATGACCAGCTCGGCCGGCTGTAGGGGATTGATGCGTTCCGGATCGCCCCCCAGGCTCCCCATGGCTTCACGCATGGCGGCAAGATCGACGACGGCGGGGACCCCGGTGAAGTCCTGCATCAGCACTCGGGCGGGGCGGAAGGCGATTTCCTGACTGGCCTCGGCGGAGGGGTCCCAGTCCAGCAGCGCCTGAATGTCGTCCGCGGTGACTGTGCGGCCGTCCTCGTGCCGCAACAGGTTCTCCAGAAGGATCTTCAGGGAGAACGGAAGGCGGTTGGCTCCCGCTAGGTCGGCCAACCGGTAAATCTGATATGTTTCCTCGCCTACCTTGAGCGTGGATTTGGTGTTGAAACTATTTCCCATGTTTTTGTAATTGAATAAATTTTAGTGATCCGAGAAGGTGAATGCGAGCATCCTGCTGGCACAGATCCGTCGGCGAAAGGTATCTATTTTCGCACGAATGCGCTTAGGAAGGGCGCTCACTCTCGCACAGCGCTTTAAGAATAATGCCTCCACCAAGACAGACTTCCCCTAGATAGAACACCACCGACTGACCTGGGGCGGGAGCCCACTGTGGCTCGGTAAAACTTACTCGATAAACATCTCCGCCTTGCTCCAGCCGGCAGTCTTGCAAGGGCTGGCGGTGACGAATTCGCGCCTTTAGTGCACGTTCCTCCGGCGGTATGCCGGCGATCCAGTGAGGGGGTTCGATCTCCAGCACGCGCACATTCAAGGCCGGGTGGTCCCGATCCTGAGTCACGGTCACCTGGCCGCTTTCCATATCCTTGCCAACAACGTACCACGGGCCTTCGTTGCTTCCAGAGACCCCTCCAATGCCCAGGCCGGTACGTTGGCCGATCGTCTGGAATGCCAATCCCTGGTGTTCTCCGAGCTTGCGGCCGGAGGAGTCGACGATAGGGCCGGGGTGAGCCGGGATGTAGTTCGCCAGAAAATCTTGAAAGCGCCGCTCCCCAATGAAGCAGATACCGGTGCTGTCTTTCTTGTCATGAACCGGGAGGCCGATCCGGCGTGCCTGTTCCCGGGTTTCCTGTTTGGTCATGCCGTGCAGAGGAAAGTGTGCGGCCGCGATCTGCTGCTGATCCAGGCGGTGGAGGAAATAGGTCTGGTCCTTGTCCCGATCCTCGGCTTGGATCAGTTCCGGGGTGAGGCCGTGGAATCGGATACCTGCGTAATGCCCCGTAGCGATACGTTCTGCGCCAAGCGTCCGAGCGTAGTCCAGGAAAGCCCGAAACTTGATTTCCCGATTACACAGGATGTCGGGGTTCGGGGTGCGGCCAGCCGAATACTCGGCCAGAAAGACTTGAAATACGCGATCCCAGTATTCCGAGGAAAAGTTGATGGTGTGCAGCCGCAGGTCGAGCAGGTCGCAGATTGCGCGGGCATCCGCGAGGTCCGCCGCCGCCGCACAGTACTCCTCAGTGTCGTCTTCCTCCCAGTTCTTCATGAATACCGCCTCGACATCCACGCCACTTTCGCGAAGCTTCCAAGCGGCGACCGCCGAATCGACGCCGCCGGACAGCCCAATCAACACCTGCGCTGTCATAGCGGGAATTCGATCAGGAAGAGATGAGTGAAAGCGGGTGCCGGGCTCCGGCCAAGTAGTCGTCGACGCATTGCAGCACCATCGGGCTTCGCAACTGGCGTTCCGGCAGGGCAGCAATCTCATCCCGTGTCATCCACACGGTCCGGATGATTGTGTCGTCCAGCTCTTGATCGGGGTATTCCTGGATCAACCGCCCGCAGAACGCGAAACGAAGGTATACGTGCGACAGGCCGGGCGGGTGGTACTGATAGACCCCGACCAAGGCTTCCGGCCGAAACTCCCAAGCTGCCTCCTCAAGCATCTCGCGGACGCAGCCCTGCATCAGGGATTCGTCACCGTCCACATGCCCCGCAGGCTGATTGATGACCGTCGCACCGCCGACCTGCTCTTCGACCAACAGGAACCGACCGTCCCGCTCTGCAATCGCGGCGACGGTTAGGTGGGAAGTCCAATCCATGGTGAAAACTCTAAACCGATTTATAGCAAGGATATGATAGAGTGAATTTCAATAAAAGACGAACTTTCAGCCACTTCTCCTAATGTCCGAGTGCCCGCCTAGGCGGATTCGGCAAGCAAGGCGGCTGAAACCGTCAAAAGCATCCCGCGGAGTGCGGGGGAGGGTGTAATGAGCGGCGCATTCGGAGAGGAATTCGAACGCGCGCTGTCGGAAGTCTGGCAGCTCGCTCGGAATCGCGGTCACGGCTATGTGACCCTGGAACACCTCGTCCTCGCAATCCTGAACGAGCCCACCTCGCAGGGGCTGTTCCGCGAACACGAGATCGCCTTGTCAGTCTTCCAGGACGAACTGCTCGAGTTCATCGACCGTCACACCCCCCGCACCGGCAGCACGTCTCAGAAGGTGGAGGAGACGCGCAGCGTCAGCCGCGTGCAGGCGCGCGCGCAGATGATTTTCGAGATCCCCACCGGCGTGCATGTGTTGGAAATGCTATTCGAAGAACCGCAGTCGCATGCAGTGCAATTGCTCCGGAAACATGGCCTCGACCGCGATCAGGTGTCACAATTCCGGGTTCGCATGGATCGCGTCCGGTTTGGCGCGCAAGAAGGCGAGGGGCGGAAATCACCCCAGCGCGGCGACCCGATGGAGGTTTTGGCACGCTCCAAGGTTGCCATGGAGCACTGTGCAATAGACCTCAACGAACGCGTGAAGGCAGGGGCGATTGACGCACTGATCGGGCGCCAGAATGAAATAAACCAGATGATCCGAACTCTGGGGCGAAGGCGGAAAAACAACGTGGTTTTGGTTGGCGAGGCGGGAGTTGGTAAGACGGCACTGGCCGAGGGGCTTGCCTGGAGGATCGTCCAAGGTGATGTCCCGAAGAATCTGGCTGCGTCGACGGTACTGTCCCTGAATGTCGGCAACCTTGTGGCTGGAACCCGGTTTCGCGGCGATTTCGAGGAGCGCATGAAGAATTTCCTGAATAGCCTGAAGAAACGCCCGGACACGATTCTTTTTATTGACGAAATTCACATGCTGGTCGGGGCTGGTTCCGCCTCCGGCATGGCCATGGATGCGGCCGACCAACTCAAACCCCTGCTGACGACAGAGGGTTTCCGCTGCATCGGCGCCACGACTCATCGCGAATTCCGGCAGATCTTTGAGCAGGACTCCGCCTTGGCGCGCCGATTCCGCCGAATCGAAGTCGAGGAGCCCTCCATTATTGAAACCTACCAGATCCTGGAGGGCTTGAAGGAAAGCTACGAGAAACATCACCAAGTCACCTATGGCGAAGATGTCATCCGGGCAATCGTGGATCTGTCCGCCAAGTATCTGCACGACCGGCAGCTTCCGGACAAGGCCGTCGACCTGATGGACGAAACCGGATCCGGTTGCCGCTTGGAACCGGACAACCCAGCGCCTTATGCCGTGCAGATCCAAGATGTGGAGCGCACCGTCGCAACAATGGCGCGAATTCCGGAACGCAGCGTCAGCACCTCATCGGCGAAAGCCCTGCTGGATCTGGATCAGAGACTCAAGGCCCTGGTCTTCGGCCAGGACGAATCAATCGACCAACTGGCTCAGGCAATCAAAGTGTCTCGGGCCAGCCTGAAACCGGAGCAGCGTCCGATGGGCGCTTTCCTGTTCAGCGGCCCGACCGGGGTCGGCAAAACAGAGGTCTGCCGCCAACTGGCGGAGGTGATGTCGGTGGAATTACTGCGCTTCGACATGTCGGAATATATGGAACGCCAATCGGTTGCACGCCTGATCGGTGCCCCACCAGGCTATGTCGGCTACGACGAAGGAGGCCTGCTGACCGAGGCGGTCATGCAGCATCCGTACGCGGTACTGCTGCTGGACGAGGTGGAGAAGGCACACCCGGATGTCATGAACGTACTGCTGCAGGTCATGGATTACGGCAAGCTGACCGACAGCAACGGCCGAGCCGTGGATTTCCGGAATCTGCTGCTGGTGATGACCTGCAACGTCGGAGCGGGCCAGGCCAGTCGCGCCAGCATGGGATTCACGCCACAGGATCATGGCACCGATATTCAACGGGAGATCGAGCGGGCCTTCGCGCCTGAGTTCCGGAACCGGCTGGATGCCATCGTCCAATTCGCCCCGCTTGACGAGGAGAGCATTCTGGCGGTGGTCGGAAAGTTTTTGGGTGAACTTCAGGACTCCCTGCGCGAGCAGGCGATTTGGCTAAAAGCGGATATCCGTGCCCGACGCTGGCTGGCCAAGGAAGGATTCGATCCGGTAATGGGCGCGCGCTGTATGGAGCGGGTCATGCGAGACCAGATCCGCGTCCCCCTGGCCGACAAGATCTTGTGCGGAACCCTAAGTGAAGGCGGGACGGTTCGCCTGACAGCAAACAAGGCCGGGTTGCGCATTACTGTGGAGTCGACCGAAGAGGATGTGCCGGCGACGGTGCACTAATTACTGTATTTATCGGGTTCGATAAACGATGCGGCCTTTGCTGAGATCGTATGGGGTTAATGCGACCGTGACCTTGTCACCGGTCAGGATTCGGATGTAATGTTTCCGCATCCGACCCGAAATGTGGGCTGTAACGACGTGCCCGTTCGTCAATTCAACCCGAAACATGGTGTTGGGCAGGGTCTCGACAACGACCCCCTCCATTTCAATATGTTCTTCCTTCGGCATGCTTCTTCGCTGGGTTGCGGGGCGCTCATTATCAATCATGTCTCACCGAATCACAAGTTACAGGGAGTGGCACAATGACTTTCGCCTGCGTTTTCCCAGGGCAGGGTGCCCAGAAGGTCGGCATGATGGGCAACCTTGCCGCGGCGTATCCCCAAATTGCAAAGACCTTTGCAGAAGCTTCCGAAGCGCTGGGCGAGGATTTATGGAAGCTGGCGGATGAAGGTCCGGCCGAACAGTTGAACCAGACCCGCAATGCCCAGCCGGTTCTGCTGGCGGCGGAGACTTCGATCTGGCGAATCTGGCAGCAACGCGGAGGACCGTCTCCCGACTACCTCGCCGGCCACAGTTTTGGGGAATACTCGGCCTTGGTGGCAGCCGGGGCGCTGGAGTTTTCCAGCGCAGTTCCGCTGGTGCGCCATCGGGGCGACTTGATGCAACAGGCAGTCGGCGAAGGCATTGGCAGTATGGCGGCAGTGCTCGGTCTTGAAGATGCACAGGTGCGCGAGATCTGTACGCAGGTGTCGTCTCCAGATGCGGTGGTCGAACCCGCCAATTTCAATGCCCCCGGCCAGGTGGTTCTTTCCGGGCACCGCCCAGCAGTGGAGCAGGCGGCCGAAGCTTGCCGAGAAGCTGGTGCACGACGTGCCATGTTGCTGGATGTCAGCGTCCCCGCGCATTCCAGCCTGATGCACGCAGCAGTCGATCGCTACACGGAGGCTCTTGAGGTGGCAGAATTTACTCGCCCGGAAATTCCGGTCATCAATAATGTCGACGTTCGAGCGGAGGCGGATCCTGCCCGGATCCGGGACGCGCTGAAGCGGCAGCTGTACTCGCCGGTGCGCTGGACGGAAAGTATACTGTGGATGACAGAGCAGGGCGTGAACCTGCAGATCGAAATGGGGCCAGGGAAGATCCTGACGGGATTAGGCCGGCGCATCGACAAGTCGATGCGCGGTCTGTGTCTGGAGACTTCGGACAGCCTGAATCAAGCACTGGAGGAGACCGCAGATGCAGGGTGAAAACGCTTTGGTAACCGGTGCCAGCCGGGGAATCGGCCGGGCGATCGCCTTGGCACTGGCTGAAAACGGCGCGTATGTCACCGGCACCGCCACCACGCAGGAAGGAGCGCAACAAGTCGGCACGCTTCTCAACGAGGCAGGGCTGCAGGGGGCAGGGGAGACCCTCCAACTGCAGGATCCGGAATCCGTGAGCGCGCTGCTCGCGCGCCTGAGCGAACAGGGTCACATGCCGACGATTCTGGTCAACAATGCCGGCATCACCCGGGACAACCTCCTGCTCCGCATGAAAGACGAAGAATGGGACGATGTCCTCAGCACCAACCTGCGGGGAGTCTTTCAGCTCACCCGCGGCTGCCTGCGCGGCATGCTCAAGGCGCGGCATGGGCGCATCATCAGCCTGTCCTCCGTGGTCGCCTTCATCGGCAATCCCGGCCAGACCAACTATGCATCCACCAAAGCCGGCCTGATCGGGTTCACCCGGGCGCTGGCCCAAGAGGTCGGCATGCGCGGCATTACGGCCAACTGCGTAGCCCCGGGCTTCATCGAGACAGACATGACCCGGGCACTCTCGGACGAACAGCAGGGCGAACTGCGGCAGCGGATTCCGCTGCAGCGCCTGGGAACCGCCGAGGACGTTGCCGCGGCAGTCCTCTATCTGGCCGGAGAAGGAGGGGGATACATCACGGGGGAGACGCTCCACGTCAATGGGGGCATGTTCATGGGCTGAGCGGTGGAGGCCGCCCATCCTGCCGACACAACCATATGGAATTCCTGCGCCGCCGGTATTGCTATAATTGACCCGGAATGTGGGACGGAGATGCGTTTGCCGCATCGCTTATTTTTCAGCCTTCCACGATTCACTTATCAACCTGAGGAAATAATCATAATGAGCGACAACATCGAAGAACGTGTCATGAAAGTCGTTTCGGAGCAACTAGGCGTTGACCGGGGCGAAATCTCGCTGTCATCGGCGTTTGTTGCTGATCTGGATGCCGACTCCTTGGACACGGTGGAGTTGGTCATGGCTCTAGAAGAAGAATTCGACCTGACCATCCCCGATGAGATGGCCGAGAAGATCACGACCGTCCAACAGGCGGTGGATTTCATCACGAACGGATCCAGCGAATAGCTCTTCTCCCTTCGGATCTCTGATCAGCCCAGAACATCGTCTGCGCAAGAAGATTCTGGTGGATTCCACGGTCATCGGCGCCCAACAGCCCTGTTTTCCATGACCCACTCCCGATCCCGGTTCCCGTATGTCCCGGCGTAGAGTCGTAGTCACCGGCCTTGGAGTAGTTTCGCCGGTTGGTTCGACAATTCCCAAAGCTTGGGAGAATCTAACGGCGGGCCGCAGCGGAATCCGACCCATCACCCGTTTTGATGCGACTGATTTTTCCGTACGCATCTGCGGCTCGGTCGTCGACTTCAATGCCGACGACTACATCCCCCCTAAAGAACAGAAGAAGATGGATGTCTTCATCCACTACGGCATTGCCGCTGCCGCGGATGCCATTCGGGATTCCGGACTGGAGGTCACCGAAGAGAACGCACCGGGCATCGGCGTAGCCATCGGCTCTGGAATCGGGGGATTGCCGTGTATCGAAAACAACCACGGTTCCTTCTCGGCTTCCGGACCCCGCAAGATCTCTCCATTCTTCGTGCCCAGCAGCATCATCAACATGGTTTCGGGCGACCTGTCCGTCATGTTCAACCTCAAAGGCCCCAACATCGCCGTTGTCTCGGCCTGCGCCACGGGCACGCACAACATCGGATTGGCAGCCCGGGCAATCACCAATGGTGATGCCGACGTGATGGTGGCAGGGGGAGCCGAAATGGCGACCAGTCCACTTGGCGTCGGTGGCTTTGCCTCGGCTCGGGCCCTCTGCGCCTCACATAACGATGATCCCGAAGCTGCGTCTCGTCCCTGGGATGCCGAGCGCGACGGATTTGTTTTGGGAGAGGGAGCAGGTGTGCTGGTGCTCGAGGAGTACGAATCCGCAAAGGCCCGGGGCGCCCGGATCTATTGCGAAGTGATGGGGTTCGGAATGAACGGGGATGCTCATCACATGACCCAGCCCGGCCCAGGCGGGGAAGGGGCCGCCCGTTGCATGCGCCGGGCTCTGGAAGATGCCCAGATTCCTCCGGAAGAGGTGGACTACATCAATGCGCACGGCACGTCGACCCCAGCGGGAGATAAAGCGGAAACCGAAGCCATCAAGACTGTATTTCAGGAGCATGCCAAAACGGTGGCGATCAGCTCCAACAAATCGATGATAGGGCACCTGCTCGGTGCCGCCGGTGGCGTCGAAGCGGTTTTCAGCGCATTGACCATGCACCATCAGGTCATCCCTCCGACCATCAATTATCAAAACCCGGATCCCGACTGCGATCTCGACTACGTCCCCAACACAGCCCGCGAAGCACCGGTAGAGGTGGTTCTGTCGAATTCATTCGGCTTTGGGGGGACCAATGGCAGCCTGGTCCTCAAGCGTGTCTGAACGGGGCTAGTTCCGGACTGAGTCCTGCTCATGATTTTGGTCGATGGCGTCGCACAATCTCAGGTCGACGCGACGGACCGGAATCTCCACTATGGCGATGGACTGTTCGAAACCCTAGCGGTTTTCGCGGGGGAGATTCGCTGTTGGGAAGATCACTGGCGGCGACTCAGCGAAGGATGCCAACGGCTGGGCTTGCCGTGTCCTGATCCGGCCTTACTGGAACACGAAGTCTCTGAACTGAGCAAGAATACCGACCGAAAAGTTGTCAAAATCCTGCTCACTCGCGGTTCGGGGCCACGCGGATACCGGGTTCAACCGGGAGCCGCCCCCCGCAGGATACTTATCGCGAACGACTGGCCGGACCACCCTCCACAACATGCACAGGAAGGCGTTCGTGTCCGGCTATGCCAAACCCGTTTGGGGCACAACCCCGCGCTGGCCGGTCTCAAGCATTGCAACCGGCTAGAACAGGTGTTGGCCCGGCAAGAATGGCAGGATGAGGCGGAAGAGGGCCTGATGCTTGATCTGGACGGAAACGTCATCGAGGGAACCATGAGCAACGTGTTCCTGGTGCGTGAAAACACGTTGGTGACTCCAGCCCTGAGCCGGTGCGGAGTGGCCGGCGTCACCCGGCAACGGATTATCGACCGATCCCCCAAGTTGGGCATTCCGGTGGAGATCTCCAAGGTCGGGCTAGAACAGGTGGAGGAAGCCCAGGCCCTGTTCTTGTGCAACACGCTGATCGGCCTGTGGCCGGTTCGCTCCTTCGAAGGTCGTGATTATCCGCTCTCGGACCTGCTGCCGACGTTGCGCACGATCGACGGATTGGAGGTTTCATGAAGCCTCACCATCTGCGCTTGGCCGCCATGGTGGCGTTCATTGCCGCGGTCGCGCTGGGAGCGCACGTCTGGAATGCCCTGACCCGGCCCACGATCCCGGCGGAGCACGTCATCGCTTTGACTGTCGACAAGGGCGACAGCTTCTCGCAAGTTACGGACAAATTGATTCAGCATGAAGCGGTCGCGGGATCACTGTATGCCTGGATCGCAGCGAAGCTGCTCGGGGCCGAAACCCGGATCAAGGCGGGCGAGTACGTTCTGCTGGGCCCCATGACCACGTTGAGGGTCCTCAAGGAACTGATCGATGGCGGTGGGGTGCTGCACCGGCAGACCTTTTTCGAGGGTTGGACCACTCGGGAAATACTGGAAGCGCTGAAAAAGAATCCCACCGTAAAGAAAACGGAGAACCCCCTGGCGCGATTCGGGTACTCCACAGCGGAAGAAGCGGAGGGAGCATGCCTTCCGGATACCTATAAGCATTACCGGGGTGATCCGGACTATAAGATTCTGGAATTGTGCATCATGGCCATGCGCGAGACCCTGGAAGAACTATGGGCCACACGCGCCTCGGGACTGCCTTACGACAACCCTCGGGATGCCCTGATCCTGGCCTCCATCGTCGAAGCGGAAACCACCTTGCATGAGGAGCGCCCCGAGGTTGCGGGCGTCATCATTTCCCGCCTGCGCAAGAACATGCGTCTTCAGACGGATCCGACGGTGATCTACGGCCTGGGGCCGGATTTCGACAACAATCTGACCCGGAAACACCTGCGGGAAGACCCTGCGGTCAACCCATACAATACTTACCGAATCTATGGGCTTCCCCCCGGACCAATCTGTAATCCGGGCCGGCGCTCCCTGGAAGCCGCACTCCAGCCGGACCTGGAAACCGAAAACCTGTACTATGTCGCAGTCGGGGACGGGAGCCATTATTTTTCGAAAACCTATGAGGAACATGTGAAAGCCGTTCGAAAATACCAATTGGGGAAGAAATGACGCCGGAGAGAGGCATGTTTGTCAGCCTTGAAGGCATCGAAGGGGCCGGAAAGTCAACACATATGCCGGCTCTCGTGGACCTGCTTGAATCCCACAAGATTTCCTGCCTGTCGACCCGGGAACCTGGCGGGACGGAATTTGGCGAACGCATCCGGGAAATCCTACTGTCCAAGACTCAGGCACCCTCAAGCGTGGAAGCTGAACTGCTTCTGCTTTTTGCGGCTCGGGCGGAGCATGTCCACACTCTCATCAAACCGGCTTTGGAAGTCGGTTCATGGGTTCTGACGGATCGTTTTCTCGATGCCAGTTTCGCCTATCAGGGGGCAGGTCAGGGGCTCGGCGTTGATCGGGTCGGAGAATTGGCGCAGTGGCTTCTCCCCGACTTGCGCCCGGACCTGGTTCTCGTTCTGGACACCTCGGTGACCACGGCATTGGAGCGAGTCCAAAAGCGCGGGCAGAAAAAAGACCGTTATGAAGAAAACGATGTGGAGTTCTTCGCGCGGGCGCGACAGTATTACCTCGACCAGGCCGCCTCCGAACCCGAGCGCTACCGGGTGGTCGATGCGGAACGCCCAGTGGATGAGGTTCATCAGGAACTTTTGGAAATTGTGCTTGAGCTGATCTGATGGCCGAACAGCAAGTGCCGACTTGGCTGGAACCGATCTGGGAGCAATGGAGGGTTGCCTACCGCGAAGGCCGGCTGCCGCACGCAGTGCTGGTCACCGGGCCGTCCGGAATCGGCAAGCGCTGGCTTGTCGAAGCCTTCGTGCGCGGCGTTCAGTGCCACTCACCAACAGCACAAGGCCTGCCCTGCAACGAATGTCCTTCGTGCAAGCAGTACGTTTCATATCGCCAACTCGAAAGAAAATCCCACCCCGACATTGACTGGTTAACCATCACCCGCTACTCCATCGGGATTGGCGACATCCGAGACCAAATCATCCAGAGGCTGACTCTCAAGGCCAACTACGGGCGTATGAGGCTTTTAGTGATCGAGCCGGCCGAAAGGATGACCCGGGCGGCTTCGAATGCGCTCTTGAAAAGTCTTGAAGAGCCACCCCCCGACACTATGCTTTTTCTGATCAGCCATCAGCCGGGACGCCTGCTGGCGACGATCCGAAGCCGGTGCCAGAGGTATGCCTTGCCGGAACCGAGTCCAGAACAGAGCCGGGCGTGGTTGGCTGACTTCATGACTCCTGAACAGGCCGAAGGCGCCTTGAACGCAGGGGGCGGCATGCCGATGCGGGCTCTGAAGATGCAGCAGGATGGTCAAGTGGACTTCCGAAACGAATTCGAACAAGGCTTGCGCGATGTCTTGGAAGGCAAGCAATCGGAGTCAGCTTTCGCCAGCGCATGGAATGTCACTCCGGCCCAAAGCAAGGGGAAAGCCCGATCGGGGAGCGAAGAGCCACAAGAGGAAATCTCCATGGATCTGCGGCTGGTCTGGCTGATCGACCGGGCGGTGGCGGAAGCCCGAAAGAAAGTGGACGAAAAAGATTCTGTACAGAATGTCCAGGCAATCCTCAATGTCTACCAAAAGTTGCTGGAGATCCGGGCGCGAGAATCCAGCATTCCTGCGCCGCAGTTGAACTTGGAGGCGGCATGCCTCGCTTTGACGGGTGCCTCCCGGGGCGCGAGCTAGGAATCGCTGTCGACTTGACTTCGACGGTTTGAAATTATAAGTAATTGATTTTTTGGAATCTTGTAAATTCACTAGGCACAACAACCGGCCCGTGGGGCCAAAGATCTCTCAGATCAGAGGGTAGGGCACCTCCGACAACGGCAGGCCCAGCGCC
>JAPONY010000042.1 GCA_026713705.1 Gammaproteobacteria bacterium | reverse complement strand
CGCTGACGGTTCAGGATTTCGAGGGAAGATTCCAAGTTCATCACGGCCTCTACTGGTATATGAAAACATTACCAGATATTATGCGATAGCCCCCGTCCTCCTGTCAATCCCGAAAAACCCCACAAATTTGTCGTGCACCCGGGGTGCCGGTCACGTTTCTGGACAAGCACAACCCGGAGCAGTTTGAAGTCATGGGGATAACGGACAGGGACGACCGCTACAGTCTAAAAACTAAAAAATACACGTTGGCGGATGCGTCCAACTATAACGATCTGAATGGGGAAGGGGGGGTTATAAGAGTGGGAAGTAAATATAAACGCACTTATAGACGTCTTTTGGTTAAGAGAGTGCCATCGCAATGAAAATTGATTTGAAGAAAATCACGGTCCGCGACCTTGTAAAGGACTACCATGACGACGGTGAAGATGGGGTGCGCGGCTACGGCGGCAACCTCGACATCCGTCCGCCGTTTCAGCGCGAGTTCGTCTATAAGGACAAGCAGCGAGACGCGGTGATCGAGACGATCAACAAGAGCTTTCCGCTCAATGTGATGTATTGGGCGGTGCGCCAAGACGGAACCTATGAGGTCATCGACGGCCAGCAGCGCACGATATCAGTCGCGCAGTATGTGGAAGGCAACTACTCCCTTGACGGACGGTTTTTCCACAACCTGCAAGACGATGAGCAGGAGCGGATACTCAATTACGCGTTGCAGGTCTATGTCTGCGAGGGGAACGTCAGCGAGAAGCTGGATTGGTTCAGGATCATCAACATCGCGGGCGAGAAGCTGACTGACCAGGAATTGCGAAACGCTGTCTATGCTGGTCCATGGGTGTCCGACGCAAAGCGGCATTTCAGCCGGAGGGGTGCCGCCTGCCCGGCTTATGCAATCGGTAGCCAGTATGTGAAAGGGAGGGCGGATCGCCAAGAGTACCTCGAAACCGCAATCCAATGGATCAAGGACGAGGGCCAGACGGTCGAGGAGTACATGGGCGCACATCAGCACGACAAGACTGCAACCGCCTTGTGGAATCACTTCCAGTCGGTCATCAACCGGGTGGAAGCGGTTTTCCCGCACTACCGCAAGCAAATGAAAGGCGTGGATTGGGGTGGGCTTTACGCGCAGCTTAAAGACGAGAGCTTGGATCCTGAAGGGCTTGAAGCCGACGTTGTCCGCTTGATAATGGACGACGATGTGACAAAGAAGCTAGGCATCTACCCGTATCTCCTCACCGATGAGGAAAAGCATCTCAACATCCGGGTTTTCTCCGACGCTATGAAGCAGAAAGCGTTCGAGATCCAAAACGGCATTTGCAAGCTATGCGCGAAGGCGTTTGAGATGTCGGACATGGAGGCCGACCACATCACCCCTTGGTCGGAGGGTGGCAAGACAATCGAAGAGAACTGTCAAATGCTATGCAAGCGTTGCAATCTCATGAAATCTAACAAATGAGCACACAGGAACAAAAAAAGACGGACCACAACTTCGTATCCGAGAGGGGCCGACAGAAGGCCGAGATCGTCAACCCAGACTATCAGCCGAGCGTTGCCGAACTGGAGGAAGGTAGGCGCCTTGTCGTCACATTCGGTGGAGGCGATCAGGCTCTGGCCAAACCGGTCCGGGTCAAGTCCACGGGTACTGTTTTCTAGTTTTTCTCAGCAATAGTTGCACTCGACTCAAAGGATCTCCGGCATGTTCCAGGTTTAGAGATCGGATTTGTACCGGAAGGCCGGCCTCGCGCACGAATCGGTTCAACAAAGCAGCGTATGCACGCTCGGACTTCCCCTCACAGCCGAGCAGGATCAGCTTTCTTTTCTGCATGTTCAACTAAGAGCAATCACCCGATATTCGGAATCCCTCCATAGACTCCGCCGAGGTATTTCTTCGAGAAACGCTCGTTTCTTCGAACCCCTTGAATTTCCTTGAGACAGTACGCTTGCGCACATCCGCGCCAGTCTTTTTCACAGAAGATAATTTCCTCTTTCAAAAGATCATCCATCAGCGAAGCGGTGTGGCAGGTCGCCCATAATTGGGGGGCATCCGGGTTTTCTGTTGGCGAGTGAAACCAATCCAGAATTTCGGGGAGTATGTTGGGGTGGAGGGAGAGGTCCAATTCGTCCATGACTGCGATTCCGTCGGATTGAAGTGCGGCGTAGATTCCGGGGAAAGACCGGACGAAAGACCGCGTTCCTTGGCTTTCCATCATCCACACGATGGGGAAAGCCAGCCCGGAGTGTTCAAATGTAACGGAAGAGCCATTCATTCCACGATCAATTCTCATCTGTCTAATCCCGACATCAAGCTGCTGAATTTCTCGGTTCAGGCTTTCCATGGCATTGGGATTTGCTTGATAAAACTCCCAACAATATTGCAAAAAGGAATCATCGTCGTCGACTTTGTCCAGCAAAATATTGCTAAATATCGTCTGCGTAGCGTCAACAAGTGCCTTGGATGCCCTATGCTCATACCATGCCAGTGTGCCGATAACGCTGGAAACATCCGGAATTTTCTCGATTTCGCGCGTATGGTTGCCGAGAGGGAAAACTTTTGATCCCTGTAGGCTCCCTCCGTTCCGCTCAAAGACTCTTCTCCATTTGCCAGCACCGTTTGGTTTCTGGCGGAGGATTTCTTTGTGCACTCGCACAGTGTTCGCATTGACTCTGATCACTTCAAGTTCGTAACGCCAGACCCCATAGGCTCCATCTCCATGGGCTTCGATTAAGTTGGTTGTTGGGTCTAGATCCATCACGCCGCCAAATTCAATCGCTAGGCATACCGGCTGCTTCAGCATGTCCTCATCTGCAAATGGCCAGCAAATAAGATTGGCCGCATTTCTTTTTTCGTGACTGTTGGCAACAAAGTACGCTAACAAGGACAAGGCCTTGATTACCGTGGATTTGCCCGAAGCGTTCGCACCATAGACGATAACAGTTTTTGGGGCCTTAACCGTCGCACCTTCAAAAATCGGAGCGAAATGCGTTTCATCCAAAGACGCTGTTTTTGAAACGGTCAAATCAATGATCTGACGTTCCCGAAAGCACAGGAAGTTTTCAATTTCTAATTTATAAAGCATAGGCCAACCCATGAGGAGGATGACAAAATTTTACCATAATTATACTTTTACTAGAAAATAAGTCATTATAGAAACTAAAATTCAACAATAAATATTCAAAATTTACCTTATAAGAGAATTTCCAGGCTTTTCAAATCTAGAAAACTATGGTTTAGCGAAGCTGGGCATTCGGAAAAAATACCTGTTTTCCGTTAATCTCGAAATTCGCAATCGCCTGCTGCCCATCTTCGGACAGCAGCCATTCTGAAAACGCTTGTGCCAGTTCCGATTTGACATGCGGATGGCGGTCGGGGTCGACGACGATGATGCCGTATTGGTTATGCAGCAGAGAGCCGCCCCGGTATAGCGCCACGAGGTCCTGTCGATTGCCGAATGCGGCCCAGGTGGCACCATCACTCAACACATAGGCATTGCGTGCAGCGGCAGTGTTCAAGGTGGGACCCATGCCGGCACCGGCTTCCCAATACCAGTCGCCACTGGCGGGGCGTACTTGAACACCTGCTCTTTCCCATAACTCCAACTCCCGCTTGTGGGTTCCGCTGTCATCGCCACGAGAAATGAAAGTAAACCCCGACAGGGAAATCCGGCGCAAGGCTTCCTCGATGCTGTCGGCTTTCGCAACCTTCGCAGGATCCTCGCGCGGCCCGATCAGCACGAATTCGTTGTACATCAGATCGTTCCGACGAAGCCCGTAGCCTTCGTCGACAAAACGCTCTTCCGATTCACGGTGGTGAACAATCAGCAAATCGGCATCCCCCCGCATCGCATTGCGGATGGCTTGTCCAGTCCCGACGGCCACAACTCGAAAACTCACGCCGGCTTTCTTTTCGTAGATCGGGAGCAGGTGATCGTACAGGCCCGAGTGGTCCGTAGAGGTGGTGGAGGCAATCGTCAGGAATTCCGTCTCCGCCATTGCGGAGGGGAAGGCCAGGCAACTCAAGACAAAGGCGAATGTAAGGCGCATGAGATTTATGAGATAGCCCCGGAACGGGTCGGATGAGCAACAAAATCGCGCATGGTGTCATCGCCTTGGTAATTCAGAAAATCCCCGATCGGCAGGTGGGCCCGCAGGCGGCCGTATTCCAGAAACAGGACATCGTCTGCCAAGTGACGGACTTGGTTCATGTCGTGCGTCGCCAAGATTACGCGAACGCCTTGGGCGACGACTCGCTGAATCATGGATTCGATCTCCCGGGTGGCGAGGGGATCCAACTCCGAAGTGGGTTCATCCATCAACAAGGCGCGTGGCCGGGTGACCCAGGCTCGCGCGATGGCCAGCTTTTGCCGTTCACCGCCGGACAGAACCCGGGCATTGCGCCCGACGACCTCGGTCAGGCCGCAGAGCTCGACAGCCTCTTGGACAAGTCGCTGCCGCTCGGTGCGTAAAACACGGCGCAGCCTCAGCGCATAGTCGATATTCGCCCACACGCTGCGGTTGAGCATGGCGGGCAATTGGAAAACCATGGCCTGTGACGATAGGGCTTGAGCCGGTGTGGCATCCCCCCAGTGGATGGAACCGCCTGTGGGTGTGAGCATTCCATGGCACAGACGCAACAGAAGGGTCTTGCCGGAACCGTTCGGACCCAGTATCGTCGTGCAACCTTTTCCTTCCAGTTCGAATGACAAGCCGGACAGCAGTTGCTCCCCTCCGACAGAAAAATCGAGGTCGGAGACGGCGAGAGGGAATAGGGAATCTGGAGGTTGGCGCATCATCCGGGCTCCACGTTGAGTCTGCGCAACTGATGCAGCAGCAGGGTCAGCAGCATGGCGATCAGAATCAGTACGATGCCTAGCGCCAACGCCTGAGTGAGGTTTCCGCGGCTGGTCTCGTAGGCCACCGTGGTGGTCATCACGCGGGTGACGTGGTTGATGTTCCCGCCCACGATCATGACGGCGCCGACTTCTGCATTAGCTCGCCCGAAGCCGGCCAGCACCGTCACAAGAAGGCTGGTTCGGGTCTCCCAAAGCAAGGTCGCAATTCGCTGCCAGCGCGCCGCGCCTAGAGAACGAAGCTGTTCGTCGTACTGGCCATGGGCATCGGCAATAACCTGCCGTGACAGCGCAGCGATGATGGGCGTCACCAGCAGGCACTGAGCGATGATCATCGCGGTCGGAGTGTATAACAGGCCCAACACGCCGAGAGGACCGGAGCGCGACAGCCACAGGTAGACGATTAACCCGACCACAACGGGCGGCAACCCCATGAACGTGTCAATCACGAGCACGATAAACGCACGTCCCGGAAACCGCTTGACTGCAAGCAATCCACCCAGTGGAATGCCGATTGCGGTGGCAATGGTGACCGCAGTCAGGGTAACGAACAGCGACAGCTGGATGATCTCCAGGAGATCCGGATTCAGTCCGGTCAAGAGACCGGCCGCGGCCATCAGGGCGTCACCGAAATCGCTCATAGTTCGGACTTGGAGGAAGATTCGAGAATCCAAGCCTGAGTGGCCGTCAGGTCGGTTCTCTTCCCGCTGTACGCGGGAAGCAGCAGGCAGGCTGTCGCCATCAGTGCGAGTGGCAACAGGAGTCTTTCCTGGATCCGGTAGAGGTTCAGGCGCATGCGGGCATTCTCTTTTTCAAATTTTCTGTCGGCACTGGCACGTGATCCCTTCTCTGCACTCCCACGGTGCGGAGCATGTGAAGCCGATGCCGAATCCTATTATCCTATGGCCGTCCAAGAGTAGAATGGGATAACTCAGCACGAGGAAAACTCATGAGCCTAAAAAAAGACGACAACGACGCGGTCTACACGGACGAGGAAATCGAGGCCCGGCTCAAGGAAGAACTGCCCGAATGGTACTTGGAATCCAACTGGATTCGCCGCAAGTACCGCACGGCGAGCTGGAAAGGCACGCTGATGGCGGTGACCACGATCGGGCATCTGGCGGAGCAAGCCTGGCACCACCCTGACCTGACGGTTTCATATGCATTCGTGGTCGTGAAATTGACCACCCATGCGAAGAAGGGGGTGACCAACCGCGATTTCGAACTGGCCGCCCGGATCGAGGAAGTCATGTCGTGGCAGCCGCCCGAAGGTTCGGCACTGGAAGGCACTCCGGACGACCCCCGGTTTGCCTATCTTCGTCACAGTTGATTCTTCCGAGCGGGAACCCTGACGGGCAATTCTCGATCAGGCAAGCGGATATGCCGCCTTGCAAGCGCGGCGGACCTTGGTGTTGTTTAGTTTCCCCTTCAGGATGATGGTGCCGAGAAGAGGACTCGAACCTCCACGGGGTTGCCCCCACTGGCACCTGAAGCCAGCGCGTCTACCAAATTCCGCCATCTCGGCACGGCTAGAAGCCCGCCCTGCAACGAGTAATTTTACCGTACCCCGGGTGCCTATGCTAAATAAATTCGTACTCAAGTTTATATCTGGGGCATGGGGGTGTACGTCAGATTTGTTAGATTTTCCTTCATCAGGCCGCCTTTAGGGGTCGCGATTTCGGTTTGAGCCCGGTAGATTGGGCATTTTCGTCTGATAATGAATCCTCTATCAGATCGGTTTCCGGGCGGGCGCGGCGCG
>JAPONY010000041.1 GCA_026713705.1 Gammaproteobacteria bacterium | reverse complement strand
GGGTCAGTTCCGACTGCGTCTCGGCTTCGAGCGCTTGCTCCAGCGCCCCTTTTTTTCCGGGATTTCCGGCGCGCCGTGCTTCAGCCGCTCCGCGCAGATCCGGCTACTGACCTCGGCCACCTCCCGGGTCAGCGTCCGGAACCGCTGGTATTCTTCCACCTGGGCCCGGGTCTGATCGACCGCCGCCGCCGGAATCGACCGGCTCTGCGGCTTGCCGGCGACACTGCGCACCAGGATCCAACTGGGGCCGTGCCCCGGGTCGCCGGGCTGGGCACAGTGGCAGCCTTTCTTGCCGCATTTGCGATATTGACTGGACAGGGTGCCTTGCCAGAAATCGCCGATCTGGGCCAGGCTCTGTTGCAGCTGGGTGCGCTGGCGCAGCAGCGCGGGGAGGGAGGCGCTTGAGTTCATCGACCTTACTGATAAGTTAGACATTAACAGATATTCTGCCGAAAACCCCGACTCTTCGCAACTATGAGTCGGAGCACAATCGTTTAACCAAGACAACTTGTTCCGCGCCATTGAGAAGGCGAAAAAACGTGGAGTATTTGTGGCCCTCAGCCTCGACGGATCAAAGAAGTCTGGCACTCAGGATTGTGACTATTCAATTCCGGAATTTCTATTTGAGCGAGAGATTCAAGTCAATTGTGGCCGCTCAATGCTTCGACGCTTCCAAATGGGAGGGCAAACTCTGGAAGGCGAAGTTGTTTCTGATCGATTGCTAATCACCCATTCTCTATAGGGCAAAAGGGTTATTTGATTAAGACATGAACCGTCTGCACAAACTCATATCCCGTTCCCCTTTGATTTCAGGTTGGGGAATCTTTCGACGTATCGCCCTAATTCCCAGGCGCTTCGACCGTGCTGATGAGGTCCGCTCCAAATTGGCCGACTTAGGCATCACCGACAAGGATATTGCCGATGCCGTGTCCTGGGCCCGGTCCAGGCCGGGGCAAACCAGATGAACCAACCATGCAGAAAACCGCCTTTTCCCTGCCCGGTTCCCATATCGATGCACTGGGTTCAACAGCAGGTCAGGCTCAATGTAGCCGAGCGGAAATCATCCGCCGGGCAATTGGACGGCATATCGAAGACTTTGAAGACCTATCGGTAGCCGAGAAGCGATTGCAAGACCCAATTGACCCTGTGCTGTCTTGGGACAAGGCCAAGCATGGGTTGCATAAATAAACCGTTGAAGCTATCTGAAAAGATTGAAAGCACAGTGTGTTGTTTTCATAGCCGATCTTAGTGGGCAATCACCATTCCCGGATCACCTGCCCTTCCGACAAACGATACCCCATCTGCATCGCTTTCGCCAAGGTTTCATCGTGCGTCACCAGCACCAGCGCAATTTCCCGCTCAGCATTCAATTGCTTCATCAGATCGAAGACTTCGTGTGCCGTATGAGGGTCTAAATTGCCGGTCGGCTCGTCGGCCAGAACGACATCCGGATTCATAACCAGCGCACGGCAAACCGCCACCCGTTGCCTTTCCCCTCCGGACAGCTCTCCCGGGCGATGCTGTAAACGGTTTCCCATATCCACCCGTTCCAGCAGTTCCGTCGCCTTCTCGCAGGCCTCTTCGACCGTCATCCCCCCGATCAAGGGTGGCATGGTGACATTCTCCAGTGCCGAAAATTCTGGCAGAAGGTGGTGCATCTGATACACAAAACCCAAATTCCGGTTGCGCAACCGGGCCTGTTCCGAATCGGCCAATCCATCAATACGTCGGCCGCCCACCTCGACAGTGCCCGCATCTGGGCGATCCAAGCCCGCAAGCAAGTGCAGCAAAGTGCTTTTCCCACATCCGGAAGCCCCGACGATCGCTACGCTTTCACCCCGCGGGATTTCCATATCCAGATCACGCAAGACATCGACCTGGACCTCGCCAGAACCAAACGACTTGGTCAAGCCCGAACAGCGAAGAACCGAGCTACTCATAGCGCAACACCTCGGCCGGCATGACTTGGAGTGCCTTGCGAGCCGGATAGACGGCGGCGATTATTGACAGAATGATCGATGCCGTCGCCGCAATCACCACATCCCCCCAAAGCAGCTGTGACGGAATCTCACTAATGTAATAAACTTCCGGCGAGAAGAGCTTGAAACTAAAGAGTTTTTCTATAGCCCCAACGACCACCTGAAGGTTGTGTGACAGGGCCAGTCCACCGCCGACTCCCAATGCCGTCCCCCCGAGACCGATCGCCAATCCCTGTAGCAAAAACACCTGGAGGGTTCCGCGCCGGGTCATGCCCAGGGTGCGCAATACGGCAATATCGGAGCGCTTCTCCAGTACCGTCATCAGCAATGCCGAAATAATGTTGAACGCCGCCACCAGAACAATCAGCATCAGGAGAAGGAACAGCATGGTTTTCTCCATCTGGATCGCCTTGAAAAAGCCGCTGTCCAGGTCCGACCAGTCCAGCACCCAATAGCGCCCCCCCAATTCCTCGCGAAGCTGGTCGGCCAGCCATGGCGCCTTGAACAGGTCCTGAAGGCGTACTTTCAGGCCTCCCACCTCTCCCTCGCCCAGCGCCAACGCCTGTCGGGCGTCGTCCAGATGCACCAGAGCCAAGTGTCGGTCATAGCTCCGCATGTCGAGATCAAAGATCCCGACGACCTCGAAACGGCGGAATTTGGGGAGAAGTCCGGCGATCGTGCTGGCCGCCCGCGGCACAATCAGGGTCACCTGGTCGCCAACCCGCACATTCAGGTGCCGGGCCAGTTCATCGCCCAATACGATTCGGTATGCGCCCGCCTCCAGTTGATCCAGGCTGCCTTTCTTTATGTGCTCCGCGATCCGCGAGGCTTCCGCCTCAAGTGCCGGCAGCATGCCGCGCAGCCCGACCCCGCTGACGCGATCCCGGTGGAGCAGCATCCCTTGGCCTTCGATGAACGGCGCACTCGCGACCACCTCCGGGTTCTGTTCCAGTTGTTCCGCCAGCCCGCGCCAGTCCTCCAGCCGCCTGTCCGGCTCGCTGACACTGATATGGGAAACCATTCCCAGCAACCGATCCCGGATCTCGGTATGAAATCCGTTCATGACCGACATCACGGCGATCACCGCGGTCAGCCCCAGCGCAATGCCCAGCGTCGAGACCAGTGAAATGAAAGAGATGAAGCGATGCCGATGACGCGCCCTCAAGTAGCGCAGGCCAACGTACAGGGGAACCGGAAGGTTCATGGGATGCGCTGGTCGATCGTCAGCTGAATCGCCACATTGGGTGCGACGGTCACTGGGCCAATCTCTCCGATCAGGTCTCCGCTTTGCCGTTCAGCCTGCCCGCTCTCGCTGATGCGTGCCAGCACCATGACTTCGCCGGCCTGCGACAGTTTCATCTCCAGCATCATGGCCTGCGTGTCGTCCAGTACCACTTGCACCGGGAATTCGCTGGCCTTTCCACGCCAAATAGCCAGTGGCATGGGAGCGCCTTCGACCCGGCGCGCGTATACGAACAGGGTTGCATCCGGGCTATAGGCTTCCGCGAAAGCCGGGTCCAGTGCCACCTGCACCTGCAAAGACGGACCGACCGCAGGCTCGCCCGCTTCGCGCCGGGCTTCGGCCAGCCAATTCTCGACCATGGCACGAACGCCTTCTTCTTCCGACGGCAGAACCAAGAGCAACCGCTCCCAGTGTTGCACCGCCGCATCCGGATTGTCTCTTTGCCAAGACGCCCAACCGTACAGCCACAAGGCCTTCTGGTGCGCCGGATCCAGCTTCAGCGCCCGCGACAAGTAATTCATCGCCTCGTCCGAGAACCAATCCCCGCCCGCCAACGCCATCGCATCCGCCAGCGCCGTCAGCGCCGAGGGATCCGAGTATTCCAGCAGGGCATTGGCATGCATCCATGCGCTCACCGCTTCCGGGCCACGCCCCTGCTGGCGGTAAAAGTCGCCAAGCTCCGCCCAGGCATTCACTTCTTCCGGGTTTTCGTCAGCCTGCCGAAGCAAACGTTCATGGAGCGCTTCAGCCTGCTCGGCATCGTCCGGTGCCCCGCCGAATATCGCAAACCGCGTCAATTCGCTGGAGGCCAGCATGAGGCCAACGCTCACCACGACCACACCGAGGACGAGCAGCACCACGGTTCGCCCTCCCTGCCGTGCGGAGTCCGAAGGGGAATCGCCCGCCCCTTCCACATCCTCGAGAAGGCCTCGGTCCAGTTCCGCCTCTGCCTCACCGAACAATTCCGGCGAGAGCCAGCCAATCTCAACGTCTTCCTGCAATTCATCCCTGCGCAGGTTGTACGCCTGGGTCAGGACGCCGCGCATCGATTCCGAGCGCGGCCGCTGCTTCGCCCACCAGGGGTAGAGCACGAAAACCAAGGCCAACACCAGCAGGGCCAGGCAACCTGCGAAGAACCCCCACATCAGTCGGACCCTCGCTTCAGGACGTCCTTGAGCCGTTCGCGTTCAACGTCCGACAGGCTGCCGGAGGCTCGCGCATGACCGCGGCGGATCCTCCGCAGCAGCAGCCAGGCGGTGAGCGCCAGCAGCACGAACGGACTTGCCCACAAGGCTGCCGTACGCCACGCCAGCGGGGGGCGGTACAGGATGAAATCTCCGTAGCGCGCCTGCAGATGCGCAATGATCTCCTTGTCGCTCATCCCCTGATCGATCAGGTCTTGAACCCGCCTGCGAAGGTCTCCCGCCAACTCCGCATCGGAATCAGCCAGCGACTGGTTCTGGCAGACCAGGCAGCGCAGTTCATACAGAAGGTTCCGATACCTTTCGTCTGCCGCCTCGTCGACGGCCAGGCATGCGCTGCCGGCAAAGAGCAGGCAGAAGCCCCAGGCGGTTGCCCGCTTCATGGCCTTCCCTCCCGGATGCGCGCCAAAATCTGCTCTTGATAGGCTTCTTCGTCCAGCGCGCCGACGTGCTTGTAGCGGATCACTCCGTCCGGATCCAGCAGGAAGGTTTCCGGGACCTTGTACACGCCGAGTTCGATTCCCACCTCGCCATACTCGTCGAAAGCGCTGGCGCGGTAAGGATTGCCGTAGACCTGAAGCCAGTTCCGGGCCTCGTCGCGCGTGTCCCGGTGGTTGATTCCGTACAGCGCCAACTGCTGCGACAGGCGCATCAGCAATTCATGCTCCTCCAAGCAGGTCGTGCACCAGCTCGCCCATACGTTCAACAGGCTCCACTCGCCGCGAAGCGCCGTGGAGTCGAAGTGCTCGTCGGCCGAAGCCAGGCGCTCCGCCTGGAAGGCCGGGACCGGCAAGCCGATCAGTGGCGAACTTACGCGGGAGGGATCGCGCGTCAAGCCGAACGCCAGCATGGCGACCAGCCCCGCGAATACGGCCACCGCCAACCAGCCGCGGATCATGTCCGTCTCCGTTTGCGCCGGTAACGGTAGCGTCGGTCAGACAGCGCCAGCAGCCCACCGAATGCCATTAGCAACGCCCCGCCCCACAACCACTGGATGAACGGCTTGACGTACAAGCGTACGCCCCAGCCGCCGCCGGGCTGAGCCACTCCGAGCGCCGCATACACGTCACGCCATACCGTCGAGTAGATGGCGGCTTCAGTCATCGGCGATGACTGGACCAGGTAGGTTCGCTTCTCCGGGCGCAGGTCCACGATCGGCTCGCCGTCGCGGTAGACCGAAAGGTGCCCCTGCTGAGCCCGGTAGTTCGGCCCGTCCACTTCCTGCACGCCGCGGAACACGAATTCGTGTTCGGCGAAGGCCACCGAGTCGCCCTCGTTCATCACCAGCTCCCGTTCCATCGAAAACGCCGTAGTGAACGCGATGCCAAGCGCGATCACGCCGAGCCCGGCATGCGCGCAGGTCATGCCGACCATGTGCCGAGGCAGGTGGCGCAGGCTGTAGCCGGCACTGGTGCCCCGCCGCATGCGGGAAAACTGCCGCCACAGCGCCACCAGCGGCCCGGAAATACACCAGACCCCGAGCATGGTCCCTGCCAGCACCAAGGCCGACGTCGAGCCGAAGGCCGCCCACGGGACCGCGGTCCCGATCGCAAGCGCGAGCACCAGCGGCACTTGAAGCCGCCGCAGCAACTCGCGGGCGCGGGTCTTTTTCCATCGGGACACCGGCCCGACTGCGGCGAGGAACAGCAGCGGCAGCATCAGGGGCAGGAACACGAGGTTGAAGTACGGCGGACCCACCGACATGGAAGGCAGCCCAAGGACATCCACGATCAAGGGGTACAGGGTCCCGAGCAGGATGGCGAATGTGGCGATCAGCAGAAATACGTTGTTGAACAGCAGCAGGGTCTCCCGAGAGAGCAGCTCGAAGTGCCCCGAGCTCTCGATGCGGTGGGCCCGCATCGCGTACAAGATCAGCCCGCCTCCGACGACGAGCGCCAGGAATCCCAGGATGTAGACCCCGCGGGCAGGATCATTCGCGAACGCATGCACCGACACCAGCACCCCGGAACGCACCAGGAAGGTTCCGAGAAGGCTGAGGGAAAATGCCAGCAGCGCGAGCAGCACGGTCCAGCGCTTGAAGGTGTTGCGTTTTTCGGTGACCGCCAGGGAATGGATCAGCGCGGTCCCCACCAGCCACGGCATGAACGAGGCGTTCTCCACCGGGTCCCAGAACCACCAGCCGCCCCAGCCGAGTTCATGGTAGGCCCACCAGCTACCCAGGCCGATGCCGAGAGTCAGGAACATCCAGGCGGCGGTGACCCAGGGACGCGTCCAGCGCGCCCAGGCCGCGTGCAGTTGCCCGCCCCACAGCGCCGCGATGGCAAACGCGAAGGCGACCGCGAATCCGACATAGCCCATGTACAGCATCGGCGGATGGATCACCAGGCCCGGATCCTGCAGCAGCGGGTTGAGATCGCGTCCCTGCATGGCCGCAGGAATCAGGCGGTCGAACGGGTTGGAGGTCGCCAGCATGAAGGCGAGGAACCCGAGACTGACGAAGCCCAGCACGGCCAGCACCCGCGCCCGGAACAGCATCGGAAGCCGACGGCTCAGCGCCACCACCGCGACAGTCCAGCCCGACAGGACCAGGGACCACAGCAGCAAGGAGCCTTCGTGCCCGCCCCACACGCCGGAAATCCGGTAGGCTAGCGGCAGCTCCGTGTTGGAATTATTGGCGACGTAGCGGACGGAAAAATCGTGTTCGATGAAGGCCCAGGTCAGCGCGAGATAGGCCAGCAGCACCAAGAGTCCCTGACCCAGCGCGAGCGAAGAGGCGCTGCGCATCCAGGTCGGGTTGCCCCGCTGGGTCCCCCAGCCCGGCAGGAACGCCTGCAACCCCGCCAGCACGCAGGCCAGGACCAGGGCGAAATGTCCGAGTTCCGGAATCACCAGGAAATCCCGACCGGGGCCTGCCCCGCTTCGGTCAAAGCCTCCGCCACTTCCGGCGGCATGTAGTTTTCATCATGCTTGGCCAGCACCTCCCGGGCCGCGAACACGCCGGCTTCGTCCAGCCGGCCCAGGGTCACGATCCCCTGCCCTTCGCGGAACAGGTCCGGCAGCAGGCCACTGTAGAGCACCGGCAGGCTATGCGCCCCGTCGGTCAGTTCAAACCGGACTTCCATCGAGTCGGTTTCCCGCTGTACGCTGCCCTGGGCCACCAAGCCCCCGAGGCGGAAGGTCGTGTTCGGCTCCACCAGGCCGGCGGCAACCTGTGATGGACTATAGAAGTACAACAGGTTCTGCTGGAAGGCGTACAGCATCAACACCACTCCGGCGGCGACTCCGACGGAAACGGCGACGGCCAAGCCAAGACGGCGCTTCTGTCGGACGTTCATGGCGACATTTTAAGACATGCTGTTGCGGGTGTGCAAAATGTGCGTAGTCTCTACCAACTTGTCCGTATCGCGCATTAGGTAGAATAAGGCCAAATTTAAACAGATTTTTGGCTTAGCCCAAGCGATTTCTCGCGTCAAATTTCAACAACAGTTCAGTTGATGAATCTATCGGTCATTATTTTTGAAGCTCTTCAGTGGTTAGGAGAGGCTGGGATTATATGGGCGGTTGTTGTACTGCTGTTAGCTCTTTTTGTGGCAGGCATCAAATTGGAACGATATCGGTCATCGGCACCAGCGTTGATGACAAGCTTGGGGATATTAGGCACATTTTGCGGAATTTACTTAGCCCTTTACCCCCTGGACTTTTCTCCAGGAAAAATGAACGACAGCGTTCAAGCCCTTCTGGAGGGGATGAGAACGGCTTTCATGACAAGTTTGCTGGGGCTTTTCTTTGCCATAATTTTTAGGGTCACTGCAAGCCCATTGTCTCGCTTAATCGCATCTAAAGAGACTATCCCCATAGAACGCCGTCAAGTACTTGATCGTTTAGATGCAATCAAGCAAGCTATTTCCGGAGATGGTGATTCAAGCCTAGTTACTCAATTCCAAAAATTGCGCGATGAAAGCCGTGACGGCTTCAGCAAGCTTGATGGGCTAAGTGAGGCTATACGAGACGCTTTGCTCAAAAACCTAGACACTCTTATCCAAGAAATCCGAGACATCATAGGAAAACAGTTGGGGGATTCTTTACAAAATCTAATTGAAAACATAGAAGAAGCCCTTATCAAGCAATTCGGTAAGACTTTTATAGAATTCAATGAGGCAACCCAAGCCATCAAACGTTGGCAAGAAGAGCATCGGGATCAAGTTGAAAAGTTGACGGCAGCATTCAATTTATCTGCTGAAAAGATCAAACAAATTGCAGAAGACTGCGACCGGATCCCAGAGACCATGGAACAACTGCGCGAAACCATAAGACTGGCAAAAACGAACGTTGACTCATTAAACGGCGTAGTAGAAGTATTTGCCGAAATGCGGAAAAATGCTGAGGAATCATTCCCCGTTATCAAACAACACTTGGACAAAATTGGAGAGGATCTGGCACAAAGTGCTCAGTCTTTTGATGGCCTAGAAGAAACCATACGAACCACATTCAAGAATGCGGAAGAAGAAACAGCAAACATAGTAAAGAACCATTCACAGAATTTGGAATTGATGACGGGCAACTTGCGCGATGTACTTGAAAACACTCAACGTGAGTCATCCGAAAAAATCAATCAAATGGTCCATGACTCACTTGAGGAATTTAACCGGCAAATGGCGAATTCGGTAAATACGCTTGCCCGGGAATGGGGCGGCAACATGGTCTCTATAGCGAAACAGTGTGCTGATTTAATCGCCCAAACGAGATAGGCCTGTCGGTGTTCAATCAGCCTGACGAGTCTGACGGCGGCGGGCAGTGGATGTCGGTGTCCGACTTGATGGCGGCCTTGATGCTCATTTTTATGTTTATCGCAATTATGTTTATTCGGACCGTTGTAACGGAAGAAGCAACATACCGTGAAGAATGCGACAAGATTTATCGAGTGTTGCAATCAGAATTTGAAGGAGATTTCGACAGTTGGGATGTAGAACTTTTGGAAGACCTCACCATACGCTTTCGCAATCCAGAAGTGTTGTTCGAATCTGGAGCCGACCAAATACGTCCGCACTTTATTCGTATTCTGGAAAGCTTCATCCCACGTTATTTTGGGGCTATTCAAGCACCTGAATATCAAGAGGACGTTAAGGAAATACGAATAGAAGGACATACTTCCAGCGTATGGACCAATGCTGAATCCACCGACGATGCTTATTACAACAACATGTACTTGTCGCAAAGACGCACTCAAGCAATATTAAGGTTCATCCTGAACCTGCCTCAGTTTGACCCATATGCTCCATGGGCTAAAAAACTGATTACAGCCAACGGCTTGTCTTCCAGTCATTTGATTCTTGACAAAAATGGTCGAGAAGATCAAATACGTTCAAGGAGAGTAGAGTTTCGTCTGATGACAACATCCTGTAGAAAAGCTGGTGTCTACGACAACGATAATAGGTACTGAAGATGAATATTAATGATTCGGGAATCGGTGATGCGCTCAAAAAGATCCGAGTCCAAGTTGGAGGAAAACCAATCGAATGGATTCCTAGACCAAATATTCGGATTGATGAGGATACAGAATCTGTAGATGAAATCGAGAATTTGTTTTCTGAAAGCGGCTTATTAATCAAGGATAACCAACCAGTCTTTGTATATATCAGGGATCATACTGTCGGGGGACCCTATATTGATGCCCGAAGTCGCAAAAAATTACACTTCACCGTGTGTCCGACCCTTCGTAAGATGGACCGTGAAGGGCGCTTTGATCGGTATAGGATCACAAATCGAAGCGATGATCAATACCCCATTGATGTGCGAGTTGGCTGGAGTAGTTCTAAAGAAACAACAGTTGCACTATATCCTTGCCAATATTGTCTTGGGATTGTGAAGTACAAATGCTTTTCGCGAAAAACCATGAGTAGGCAAGCACGTTACGATATTGTGCAGAGTTTTAGCGCTAAGGAGGCACTCAATCTGTTGTATCAACATTTCGACATATTCCGTAGACAAATGAGTAGCGTCAAACCTTCGACGCTACCCACTGGCTACCCTGGGAATTGGAAGCAGATTGCACAAAGAATTAAAAAAGACCGAGGTTACATATGTGAAGGATGCGATGCGAATCTAGCCGAGCAAAGGTACTTGCTAGACGTGCACCACTTAGATGGGGAGAAACAAAACATTGCCCTGAGAAACCTGAAAGTCTTGTGCAAACTGTGCCACGCTGAGGAGCATCCACATTACACTGTTTCATATATAGATCGTGGAAAGATTTTGCGTGCACGAAGAACAAATAAGGAGCTCCTGACAAAAATCAATCGCAGCAGGCTTCATAAACCATGGTGAGCGGGTGCCCTGACTCGCACTGACCCTCCTAAAATAACACGGTCAGGACTGTGTTTCAGGTGGGCGAGCAACAAAGCCTTCCAGCAAACCTTCCACCCTCGCCATGCGCTCGCGCAAGCCGGCTACGTCGCGATGGAGATTCCACAGAAATCCCAAGATTGCCACCAGCAGGACCATCTGGAACGAAATAATCTGAATCGTTATGGTATCCATGATTTCATGTTCCGGTCGGGCAGCCTTAATTTGTTCCGACCTTGAGTTGGCAGAAACCCCTCGTCACTTCCCTGTTCGGAGGGCATGGGAGGTTCGGAGGGCATGGGAGTGATTTGGAGTTTAACATGTCCCCGGCCCCTCCGCGCAAATGAGAGTATGAGTCGCCTAATGCAATAGTTTCCGATGGCTTGAGGTTCTAATAACTTCTCTGAATTGAGTTTGTTGTGGCCTACATACATAAATATTGAGCGTATATCTACAGCAGTTAATCAAAGGAGTTCATCTTCTACAATTTTTGCCCCTTACGTATCTAATTTCCCTCTAAAGTATTCCTGTAAGAAGTTGAAAACCTGTCGTTTCTGTTCTTCCGAAGCTGACTGGATTATTGCCATTACGTTAAGCCATCCAGTTTCATCATCCCAATAATTCTTCTTCATCACCTGGTGTCTTCCGCACAGTGGCTGCCACTTGTTCGGGTCATTCGGATCAATGCTCGCGTGTATGGCATGAGGCTGCTTGTGATCTGGTGTCAGCCTCACGGTTCCGCCACCGACCGGGTCAATCTCCTTGTCCTTCAAGCCACAAAAAACCCCTTGCTCTTCCCACGCACACTGGTAATTTGCAGCTTCCAAGACTTTTTCCCACGTCTTTCGCGTCGGTCGGGTTCGTTTTGATGCCGTATTTCGCCTCTCACTGTTAGGCATCATATATTCGCTGACCTTCAGGTTACCTCGGTTCCTCCACGACAGGACCGTGTAGCCCTTGTCTGTGCGAAGCTCGGACAAACGCTGGTGCCAATTTTCTGGAATTCGCCCGGTTTTAGGATCTGTAGCGACCTCAATGATCTGCTCTCTAGTCGCCACCTTCCCCAGGTTATCAAGAAAGAACGCCTCTATTCTTGCCCGTACCGAGGCCTGTCGATAGGGGCCTCGTATAACGGCATCCCTCTTGCTCATGGATCCAAAAGCGATAAAGTCTGGCCGCTCTCACAGCGGCTGGGCTCTCTCTGGATACGCTTCCTAGATATTTCGAGCCACTCTTCCGACTCATCACAAAGGATTCCCTTTCGATTCAAATTTATGCAGGCTTCACCTGTCGTGCCAGATCCACACATGGGGTCAAGCACCACGTCGCCACACCTTGTCGTCATCAAAATCAGCGGTTCGATCACGGATACAGGCTTCTGTGCTGGGTGGCCCGTCTGTTCATCCTTGCCTACAAACCCGATATTCAATGGTGCCTCCAGCACTGCGGGAGGACCTGGAACGAAGCGCATCTTTCCCGACTTGAATCTCTCCAACTGTGCCGGATTTAGAAAATTTTCCGGGTAGATCTTCGCTTCCTCTGCGGCTATGTGAAGGCATGTATTCTGAGCCGACCTCCAGCCACGAATGACGGAAGGACAGTTCTTGTAATACCATGTCAGCCAAGCCATCAACTTAAATCCTGCCGGCATTCTCGTCAGCTGGTGGGCGACAATTTCTGGAAATCCCCAGACAAAAATATGCTTAGAAATCTTGGCCGCTGAAGCAATGACTCCTTCCAGCCAATCGTGGTAATCTTCCCGATACCCCCCGACCCCTTTGTTATACCAAGGGTCAAGGATTGTTGCAGTCACGGTGTTCTCTGGGATGGAAGACAATGTATCCAGAACATCGCCAGAGGGAAGAACCGTTACCAGATCTTTCGTTTCAGAATCGAGGCTTTCGGAAACCTCAAGGAGTTCTGCCTTCTCATCAGCAACATCAACTGCAATGGTTGTCTCGCTGCTCATGCTGCCTCCCTAGAAAGCGAACTCGCACCAAGAAATACTGTGCGGCGATGACTCTCATTTACAGCCATGTGTACTGGAATTTTAATGCCGCCGAACCACATGCTCGCATTATAGGCGACCACTTGCTTTTCTCTTCAGCCCCGCCCACACGTCTTGATTCACGGCCTTGCGGCCTCCCGGAACCGGGCTGCTTCCCAAGGGTGTCCTGGTCGCCGCAGGGGAGCAATCGCGTCCGATGTATCGCCATTCCGCGGCAAAGGGCGAACTGCCGCTCGCCTTCATTCCTCCGGAGGGTCCAACTCAACAAGCAAATCTTGAACACTCCGGCGTAATTGCGGGAGGTTGCTCTTTGCGTAATCCCAAACGAGTTCAGTCACCACGCGATCATAGCTATGAGCCAGCAAGTTTCGGAAATCGACGACTTTCCGAAGTCCGGGAATCCGCGCAGCGAGTTCGGGATGATCCTGGTGCAGCCGATTCAGCGCCTCGCCGACAACCTCGAACTTGCGTTCCACCGCAGCCTGTACCATCGCGTTTTCCGCATAGGCATCACTGTCGATATCTCTTGTGAAACGCTCGATATCTGCGCCAGCCCGATCAATATCCGCCAGCAAAACGCGAGGGTCACGATGCATAGACGAGCTCGCGGGATTTGTCGATAGCCGCGCGCAGATAGGGGTTGCGGATGGTGTGATCCTCGATAAGGTCGACGGGACGGCCCAGGGCCTCACGCAATGCGTAAGCGAAGTCAAAGTATCGATCAAAGGGAGGCAGGTTGCTATCGGGGTCGAATTCGACCAGAAAATCGGCATCGCTTGTTTCCGGGTCAAAATCAGCCCCGCGCGCAGCCGAGCCGAAGATTTCAAGCCGCGTCACGTCGTAACGCTGGCAAAGCCTGGCCAAATCCTCCTTTTTTTCAGTGATGGCTATATGCACGCCCATTTCTCCCATGCCCACAAAGAGCGACCTCTTCACCGAAGCCGTCGGAGCAACGCCTCCGACAAAAACTCCCCCTCACCGGTTGCGGGCCGATGCCGCATTAGCCCCAGCGGCTTTCAGCTCTTCCAGGAGCCCCACAGTCCCGACTGCTTCGATGTGAGGGTTCTGGATCGGATTGTACTCGTGAATTCTGGTTTTCTCAACGCCAAGCGCGGGCCATCTTACACGCCCCTCCGAATGCCGCCGAGCCCCATGTCCGCATTATCGGCGACCCCCTGCTTTCCCCTTCAACCGCCGGTGCCGCCACCACGGCACGGCCGCATTGCCGATCAGCACGATCGCCACCAGGGCGTAGGCGCTCCATACGTAGAACGCATAGCCGCCCATTGCCAGGAATTCAGCCATTCCGCACCTCCTCGGCCCACTGCCGGTCCGCCTCTTGCTCCAGGACGCGCACCCGGATGCGCGCGAGCAGGACCGTCGAGAAGTAGAGGATGAACATCCCGCCCATGAACAGCAGCGGCCACAGCATGCTGGAATGCGCCGCCGGCTTGTCGAACCGGGTCACCGTGGCGCCCTGGTGGAGAGTGTTCCACCACTCCACGGAGTAGTGAATGATCGGGATGTTGACGATGCCGGCCAGGGCGAGCACGGACGCCACCCGCGCGGCCTTGCGAGGGTCCGCGATGGCATTGTGCAAACCCAGTACGCCGATGTAGAGGAACAGCAGGATCAGCTCCGACAGCAGGCGGGCATCTCCCCACTGCCACCAGGTGCCCCACATCGGCTTGCCCCACAACATGCCGGTGGCCAGCGCCAACGCGGTGAACCAGGCGCCGAGCACCGCACATTCGTAGACCGCGATCTCGGCCAGTTTCACGTGCCAGACCAGGGCGACCAGCCCGGCCCCCGCCATCACCGTGTACGCCATCAGCGACAGCCAGGCCGAAGGGACATGGACATAAATGATGCGGTACGCCTCGCCCTGCTGGTAGTCGGGCGGCGCGACCACCAACCCCCAATACAGGCCTGCGGCAAAGCCCAACACGGTCAGCACGGAGAGCCATGGCAGCCAGGCGCCGGCCACCGCATAGAAATGCCGGGGTGAGGAAAGCGCCGCGTATCGGTGGAACATATCTGCTACTCCTGGCTGATGCGTAATGCCGCCGCGGTCGCGAGCGGAGCTAAGCTCGCGCCCAGGCACAGCAACCCTGCCAAAAGCACCAAGGCTCCTCCAGCAGGGCGCCCTTCCATTGCCGCATGTACTGCCCCGGCACCGAACATCAGCACCGGGATGTAAAGCGGCAGCACGATCAACGCCAACAGAATCCCGCCGCGCGGCAGGCCCAAAGTCAGCGCCGCCCCCAGTGCGCCGACCCAGCACAGCACGGGCATGCCCAGCGCCATCGAGATGACAAGCACCCCCAGCGCCTCGCCGGAGACGCCCAGCCACCCCGCCAGTATCGGGCTGATCAGGATGAGCGGCAGGGAAACGATCATCGCATGCGCGATCAGCTTCGCCAGCGCCAGCCAACTCAATGATACCCCACTGGTCACCCACAACTCGATGCCTCCCTCTTCGAGGTCGGCCGAAAAAAGCGGCCCCTGCGCAAGCAGCACCGCCAGCAAGGCGGCCACCCAGAGCAATGACGGCGCGGCCTGCCCCAGCAGCGTCAGATCCGCCCCTGCTCCGAGCGGGAACAGCAGCATCACCAAGGCATAGAACATGAGCGGCTGCAGCAACTGGCCGCGCCGCCGCCACGCCAACCGGACTTCGCGGCGGAACACGGCAGCGAATATCCGACCCATCATGCCCCGAGTCGCAGGGTCCAGCCCTGCAGGGAGTCCGAAAGTTCCCGGTGCGTTGCCATCACCACCGCCCCACCCCGTTCGATCTGCCTCAGCAACTGCGCCTCGAACCAGCGAGTCGAAGTCTCGTCCAACGAAGTCAAGGGTTCGTCCAGCAGCCAGAGCCGGCGGGCGCTGAATGCCAGCCGTGCCAGCGCGATGCGTCGGACCTGCCCTTCCGACAGGCGCCCCGCACGGGTCTCCGAGAAGCCTCCGAGACCTATCGCCTCAAGCGCCGCAGCCGCAGCCCCGGCGTCGTCCCCCTCCAGCGCCGCCATGAACTCCAGGTTCTCGCGGGCCGTCAGGTCTGCGCTGACCGCCACCCGGTGTCCGACCCACAGCGGCGGCTCGCGCTCTCCCGACCAGACAAGCTCTCCTTCCTCAGCCGGCAGCAAGCCCGCCAGGATCCTCAGCAGCGAGGTCTTGCCGCTGCCGTTGGCGCCGCGGACCAGCCACAACTGTCCGGCCTTGACCGCAAACGAGAGGTTCTCGAACAGGGCTCGCCCGCCCCGGGCGCAGCCGAGCCCGCGTGCCTCAAGCATGATCCCCCCGTGCTTTGACAGGCAAAGCGGTTGCCAGTAAAGTGAGGTTCATGTGGAAGACGGTTTCAGCGGCAGCGGCAATCATACTGGTCGCGGTCGGGTTCGCAGGCTCCATGGGTGCCTCTATGGTACTGGATGCGACCAACACCACGGAATTTTGCACCTCCTGCCACTCCATGCAGTGGAACGAGGCCGAGTGGATGGACTCCGTGCATTTCAAGAACGTATCGGGAGTCCGCGCCAGCTGCGCCGACTGCCACGTGCCGCAGTCGCTCGGGCCCAAGCTCGGCGCCAAGCTGATCGCGGCGCGCGACGTGTGGGGCGAATTGATGGGAACCATCGACACGGCCGAGAAGTTCGAGGCGCACCGCTGGCACATGGCCAGCCGGGTCTGGGACCGGATGAAGGCCAACGACTCCCGGGAGTGCCAAAGCTGCCATACGTACGATGCGATGGATATGGAGGAGCAGGACCGCAGCGCGCGCAAGAAGCACCACAAGGCCCCGATGCGCGGCAAGACCTGCATCGAATGCCACAAGGGCGTCGCGCACAAGATGCCGAGACGCCCGGTCGCGGCGAAGGACTGATTCTCACAAACGCTGCGTACGGAAAACCGCCAGAAATTCTCGGATACGGGCCTTTTTCAGGCAAAAATCACCACACATCGACCTTCTCCGGTCGGGATTCATCTCGCATCTCCGACCGCTCTTCTCTTGTGTTAGGATAACTCCCCGATGATGCACCTGGGGCATTCCCGGACCTTTGCAGGAGGAGATTCAATGCATTCGCAATTCATTTCTCGAGCCATCCTGATCAGCGCTCTTGCGCTGTCACCGGCCTTGCATGCGGACGAGGGCATGATGGCATCGGTCGAGATGCTGACCGGCGCGTGCGTGGCCTGCCATGGCCCGGCCGGAGCCAGCGTCGGCCCGGCAACGCCTTCCCTGGCGGGACTCCCAGCGGTTTACTTCATCGGCGCCATGCTTTCCTACAAGCACGGCCAGGACCTGGATGCCGCCGAGGCAGAAGCCGCGTCCGACCCCGAGCTTGAAGACGTAGAGATCTTCGCCCGTCACGGCACGATCATGGATCGGATCGCCGCCGGCTACACCCTGGGCGAGATCAAGGCCATGGCCCACTACTTCGCCGATAAGCCCGTCGCCCTGGCGACCCAAGAATTCGATGCCGAACTTGCGAGCACGGGCGAGGCCCTGCATGCGGACAATTGCGAGAAATGCCACGAGGAAGGCGGACGATCCACGATCGACGACATGGTCCCGCTCGCAGGACAATGGAAACATTACCTGCACTACAGCATGGCCGACTTCCATGGCGGTGCGAGAGGAATGCCGAAGAAGATGAAGTCCCGACTTGAAGAAGTCATGGAAACCGAAGGCGAAGGCGGTCTTGCGGCTCTTATCAACTACTATGCCAGCCAGCAGTAATCGTGGAGGAGTGAAGATCATGACAACCCTGACAAGACGCGGCTTCCTGAAAGCAACCGGCGGCATTGCGGCCGTGGGCACTTTCGGGGCAGGCTTCCCCCAGCTCGCCCTTGGAGGCAACAAGAGCGTAGTGGTCATCGGCGGCGGCGCGGCTGGCGCGGTCGCAGCGAAACGCATCAAGCTGGCAGACTCCAGCATCAACGTCACCCTGATCGAGGCGAACGACCACTATTACACCTGCTTCATGAGCAACGAAGTCATCGGCGGTGGACGGGACATTTCAACCATCCGCCACGGGTATGACGGCCTGGCAAGCCATGGCATCCAGGTCGTACACGGCAAAGCCACGGGCGTGGATACCGAAGCCCAAACCGTCACCACCGACGGCGGAGACAGTTTCTCGTACGACCGACTCGTCGTCAGCCCCGGCATCGACCTGACATGGAATGCCATCGAAGGCTACGACATGGCGGCAGCCGAAGCCATGCCCCACGCCTGGAAGGCCGGCCCCCAAACGGCACTGCTGCGAAGCCAACTGGAAGCCATGGAGGACGGCGGCACGTTCATCATGTGTCCGCCCGGCAATCCGTTCCGCTGCCCGCCCGGGCCCTACGAGCGAGTCTGCCAGGTTGCCCACTACTTCAAGGAGCACAAGCCCAACTCGAAGATCCTGGTGCTCGACGCCAAGGACAAGTTCTCGAAGATGGGCCTGTTCACGCAAGGTTGGGAGCGCCGTTACGACGGCATGATCGAATGGGTCTCCGGCACCGACACCGCCGGGGGCATCGCCGAGGTCAATACCGCCGACATGACGGTGACCACCGAGTTCGGCGACACCCATCAGGGTGCCGTCATCAACGTCATCCCGCCGCAGAGCGCCGGACACATCGCGCAGGCGGCCGGCCTGACCGACGACTCCGGGTGGTGCCCGGTCCATCTGGACACTTTCGAATCGAAACTGGTGCCGGGCGTGCACGTCATCGGCGATGCCAGCATCGCCACCGGGCTGCCGAAGTCCGGGTATGCGGCCAATTCCGAAGGAAAGGTCTGCGCGGCAGCGGTCGTTGCCATGCTGGCCGACGCGGAACCGGGCACCCCGTCCTACGTCAACACCTGCTACAGCCTGATCGCGCCGGACTACGGGATTTCGGTCGCGGCGGTCTACCGCCTGGCGGAAGACAAGAGCAAGGTTGCCAAGGTAGCCGGCGGCCTGACGCCCTCGGACGCCTCGGACGAAATGCTGGCTCGCGAAGTTCAATATGCGTACAGCTGGTACAACAACATCGTCGCGGACATGTTCGCCTGACCCTGTCAGGGCGGGACCCCGCCGAACCCCAAAATCGCGGGGGCCTCAGTGGCCCCCGTTTTTTGTCTCCCCCCATTCCTCGTGCTTGAATCCCCTCCACTTCCTGTTGTCGGCGACCGCCTGAATTGCGGTCAGCTATACGGTGCGGCGCGCGCCTTGGCCATTGCCGAACTCGCCCGCCAGGCTCCCGGGCTCATTTTGGTTGTTGCCCCCGACATCGCCACCCAGGCCACACTGGAAGCCGAGTGCCAGTTCTTCCTCGGCTCGGAGACGGGCCACCTGCTGCCGTTTCCGGACTGGGAGACCCTGCCTTACGACCTGACTTCGCCACACAGCGAAATCATCTCGCAGCGCTTGCAAACGCTCCATCACCTTGAGACCCGAAAGACGGGCGGCCTGCTGATCACCTCCGCCCCCACCCTGCTTCAGCGCTTGTGCCCGGTCGATCATGTCCGTAGCCAGACGACCACACTC
Organism: Gammaproteobacteria bacterium; assembly: GCA_026713705.1. GTDB lineage: Bacteria > Pseudomonadota > Gammaproteobacteria > Poriferisulfidales > Poriferisulfidaceae > Poriferisulfidus. The sequence goes on along the minus strand of JAPONY010000041.1, from coordinate 4,425 downwards.
TCCACTGGCAGAGAGATTGAAATCGAACAACTGCGCCGGCGATTGAATCTGGCCGGCTACCAAAGCTGCTCCCAAGTCATGGCACCCGGAGAATTCGCCGTGCGGGGATCGCTTGTGGACCTCTTCCCCATGGGATCCGAATCCCCATGCCGGCTCGACTTCCTCGACGACTGCATCGATTCTATTCGCGCGTTCGATCCCGAACGCCAGATCTCCACCACGCAGATTGAGCACCTGGACGTGCTCCCGGCGCGCGAATTCCCTCTCGACCCGGAAGCCATCGAACGGTTCCGGAAGAACTTCCGGAAGGCGTTCGACATCGACCCTTCGCAAAGCCCTATCTATCGGGATATCAGCGATGCCATCGTGCCTATCGGCATCGAGTACTACCTGCCCCTGTTTTTCGGGAGGACGGCCAGCCTGTTCGATTACCTGCCTGCCGACACGACGGTCATATGCTGGGGAGACGTGGATTCCGCCGCCACTCACGTCCTCGACGAGATCGAAGCCCGCTACGAAAGCCGCTGCCAAGACATCGAACATCCGCCGCTGCCTGTCTCGGAACTGTACCTCAGCGTCCCTCAATTCCAAGAATCGCTGGCCCACTATCCTCGGCTGGACCTGAGCCGCTTCAAGCATGAAACGCAACCAGGGGAAGCCACTTTCAATTACGCCTCCCGCGCGCTCCCGGAACTCAAGGTGCGCCCGCAGGACGAGGTTCCGGCACGTGCTCTGCGCCATTTTCTCTCCTCCACCGGCCAGAACATCCTGTTCTCCACCCATTCCCCGGGACGTCGCGAGCAACTAAAGGAACGCCTGGATGCCCTGGAGATCAAGGTCAAGCCGGTCGCAGACTGGGAAGACTTTCTCCACCAGAAGCCTGCTTTGGGGCTGACGGTCGCGAATATCGAAGACGGTTTTGAGCTTCCCGACGCCGGGGTCTCGATCATTCCCGAAGCCCACCTGTTTCCGGACCGGACTCCCCAGCAGCACCGCCAGCGGAGCCGAAGGGACCCCAAGACGATCCTGTCCGAACTTGCCAATCTGAAGCTCGGCAGCCCAGTCGTCCACGAGGACTATGGTGTCGGACGCTACCAGGGGCTCCGCAAGCTGGAAATCGACGGGATCGAGCAGGAGTTCCTGTTCATCCAGTACGCCGACACGGATCGACTGTATGTGCCGATCATGGAGCTGCACCGGATCACCCGCTACAGCGGCGCGGACCCGGAAGACGCCCCGTTGCACGCCTTGGGCGGCGACCAGTGGCAGAAGATCAAAAGCAGGGCCGCAAAGCGTGCCTACGATGCCGCGGCGGAATTACTGGAAGTCCAAGCCCGACGTCAAGCGCAAGTCGGATGCAAACTCGAGATTCCCCTGGATTATCCGAAATTCGAAGCCGCCTTCCCGTTCGACGAAACCCCGGATCAGGCACAGGCTATCCTGGAAGTTCTGGACAGCCTGGCAAGCGATTCGCCCATGGACCGGATCGTTTGCGGCGACGTCGGCTTCGGGAAGACCGAAGTCGGAATGCGCGCCGCCTTCGTCGCTGCTTTCAGCGGCTTCCAGGTTGCCGTCCTGACGCCCACCACCCTGCTTGCACAACAACATGGAAAAACCTTTCGGGACCGCTTTGCCGACTGGCCCGTCCGAATCGAGGCGATTTCCCGTTTTCGGACCGCCCGGGAACAGGCCAAGATCCTGGGGGATCTCGCTGAGGGAAAGCTGGACATCATCATCGGCACGCACCGGCTGCTGCAGGACGACGTGAAATTCCGCAACCTCGGACTGGTCATCGTCGACGAGGAGCAGCGTTTCGGTGTACGCCACAAGGAACGACTAAAAGCATTGCGGGCCCGGACCAACCTGCTCACCCTGACCGCCACCCCGATCCCCCGCACCCTCAACATGTCGTTGTCCGGCCTTCGCGACCTTTCCATCATCGCCACCGCCCCCGCCCATCGGCACGCGATCAAGACCTACGTCACCCGGTGGAACAACCAGCAGCTCCGAGAGGCCTGCCTGCGCGAACTGAAACGAGGCGGGCAGATCTACGTCCTCCACAACCGGACCGCCTCGATCGAGCAAGCCGCCGAAACCATGCGGAAAATCATCCCGGAAGCCGAGATTCGGGTCGCACACGGACAAATGCGGGAGCGGGAGCTGGAAGCCGTCATGCGCGACTTCTACCGCCAGCGATTCAATGTCCTGGTCTGCACCACCATCATCGAGAACGGGATCGACATTCCAACCGCCAACACCATCATCATCAATCGCGCCGACCATTTCGGGCTGGCCCAGCTGCATCAGCTGCGCGGCCGGGTCGGGCGTTCCCATCACCTCGCCTACGCCTACTTGACCTGCCCGCCCCTGCAGACGATGACACCCGACGCGAAGAAGCGAATCGAGGCCATCGAGGCCATGGAGGAACTCGGATCCGGATTCATGCTGGCAACCCAGGACCTCGAAATCCGCGGAGCCGGGGAATTGCTGGGCGAAGAACAGAGCGGACAGATCCATCAGATCGGATTCGCGCTGTACCACCGCCTGCTACAGCGCGCGGTAGACACCCTCAAGAAAGGCGCCCTTCCCGAACTCGACAAGCCGCTCGAACACGGGCCGGAAATCGATCTGGGCCTCCAGGCGCTGATTCCGGACGACTACCTGCCCGACGTCTACCTGCGTCTTACGCTGTACAAGCGGATCGCTGGCGCCACCTCCGATGAGGAACTTGACGAACTGCAGGTCGAGATGGTGGATCGTTTCGGGCCCCTGCCACAGGCGGTCACCAACCTGTTCGCGGTCACCCGCCTGAAACTGGAAATTACGGCTTTCGAATTTCTCCGTAAAATACAATTGACCCAATACGAAGGCCGGATCACTTTTGGCGAGCCCGGCCCCGAACCGGAATCCGTAATCCGAATCATCGAAGACCAATCCAACCGCTACCGCCTGGACAACAAGATGCGCCTGCACTTTGAACTGGACATGCCCATGCTTGAGGACCGGATCCATGCCGTCCAAGACCTGGCGCACCGCATCGGGGCCCGGAAGGCCGCATGAAAAAGATGGGTCTTCACGGAAGTGTGTGGAACCCCTAGGCTCCCGAGTCTGAATTTGCTACAGTAACTTCTCATGTACGAATTCCGCTCATCCCGCTATCGTCTGTATCCGAACCGGGCCCAGGCGGTACAGTTTCGGCAGTTGTGCGGCGCCTCGCGCTACGTCTACAACACGCTACTCGGCCAGCAGATCGAGGACTACGAGCGCTACCGGGCTGGCGACGGGGAGAAGCCCGACGCCTCGGCCTACGGCCTGGGCCGGCAGTTCATCCGATTGCGCCACCGGGACGGGCACGACTGGCTTGAGCCTCTGTCCTGCCAGGTGGTGCGGGCCTCGGGCGCATTCCGCCTGGGCGCGGCGTTTGGGCATTTCTTCCGGCGGGTGAAGGAAGCCCGGGCCGGGGAGGAGCCGGGCTTTCCGCATTTCAAGGCCAAGGGCTTCAGCCGGGAGTCGTTCATCATTCCGGAGGCGGTGCGGCTGGAGAGGAAGCGCCTGCGGGTGCCGAAGGTGGGCTGGGTGCGGCTGAACCGCAAGGCGCAGTCGCGGACTCAGGGGTCCGACCCGTGGTCGGAGGGAGAGGCGGTGTCGGTGGTGGTGTACGAGGAGGTGGGGAAGTGGTACGCGGCGGTGCTGCGGCGGGTCGAGATCGGGCTGAGGGCGTGGCCCTGGAACGCCCGGGCGGTCGGGATCGACCGGAACTCGGAGAACGTGGCGCTGTGCTGGGAGGGCGAGACCCGGCTGATCGAGATTCCGCTGGAACGGATTGAAAGGTACGAGAAGAAGGCGGCACACTACCAGTGGCGGGCAAGCCGCCGGAAGATGAAGCCGTTGCGGGGTGAGGACGGGGCGGTGGTCCTGAAGAAGTCGGGCCGACCGGTACAGGTGGCCTCGGGGCGGCGGCAGAAGATGCAGCGCCGGGCGGCGAAGGCGAAGCGCCGGGCGGCGACCATCCGGCTGGACTGGAGCCACCAGACCGCCTGCCGGATCGCCCGGCAGTTCCAGTTCATCGTGCTGGAGGACTTGAACCTGAAGGCGATGACGAAGTCGGCGAAGGGGACGCGAGATTGTCCGGGGAAGCAGGTCGGCGCGAAGTCGGGTCTGAACCGGAAGCTGCTGCGGTCCTGCATGGGCCAGCTGGGCCGCTTGCTGGAGTACAAGGCGATGCAGGTACTGAAGGTGCCGGCGCGGAACACGAGCCGGAAGTGCGCGCGGTGCGGGCACACGGAGGAAGCGAACCGCAAGGCGGAGCGCTTTGCGTGCCGCGCCTGCGGGCATCGGGACCATGCGGACTGCAATGCCGCGCGAAACATCCTGGGCTTGGGATTGAACAAGCTCTTGGCCGGAGGCGCTCCGGTGACGGGACGG
>JAPONY010000040.1 GCA_026713705.1 Gammaproteobacteria bacterium | reverse complement strand
TCGCGCAGGTCCTGCAAGGTCCGAACGCGGAGAGTGTTTAAGTTCAAGATCATCCTCCAGATGATCCCACACCCGCTTCAGGCTCACTTCTCGTTGGAAACTGCTCTCGCTTCAGGCTCACTTCTCATTGGAAGAGACTCCGAGACCTGTGCATTTTGAGTTTTTGCGAGAATAGTCGTGGCGCCCTGCACCCCCCCAAGGCTTCGATTCCCGCGACCCGAAGCGCGTCGCCTTGGGGCCGGAGTTCCGGTGAAGCCGTGCCTGCCCCCTGGCGGCCGCGCCGCTCACGACCGCCCCGAATCCCGGTTCCGCAGTCGCCGCCACCAGCCGCCGGCCTGCCGGCCCCGGGTGCCCGCTTCCTCGCGGACGCGGATCAGCAGCTTGCGCGCCCAGGGGAATTCGCTGGCCAGCGTCGCCAGCCCGACCAGGATCACCACCAGCCCCGGCCCCGGCGTGACCAGCATGACCAGCCCGGCCAGCAGCACCGTGCCGCCGACGATCAGCACGACCACGCGCCGAATCGGCGTCGGGACTTTCATTGCTCAGGCCCGCGGCAGGGTGACACCGGTCTGCCTCTGGTACTTGCCGCCGCGGTCCGCGTACGAGGTTTCGCAGGGCTCGTCGGTCTCGAAGAACACCAGCTGCGCCACCCCCTCGTTGGCGTAGACCTTGGCCGGCAGCGGCGTCGTGTTGGAGAACTCCAGCGTGATGTGCCCTTCCCACTCCGGCTCCAGCGGCGTCACGTTGACGATGATCCCGCAGCGCGCGTAGGTGGACTTGCCGAGGCAGACCACCAGCACCGAACGCGGCACCCGCAGGTACTCGACGGTGCTGGCCAGGGCGAACGAGTTCGGCGGGATGATGCACACGTCGCCCTCGTAGTCCACGAAGCTCTCTTCCGCGAACCGCTTCGGGTCCACCACCGCGGAGTTGATGTTGGTGAAGATCTTGAAGTGCGTGGAGCAACGGACATCGTAGCCGTAGCTGGAGGTGCCGTAGGAAATGACCCGGTCGCCCTCCGCGCCGCTGATCTGGTTCGGCTCGAACGGCTCGATCAGGCCCTCCCGTTCGGCCATCCGCCGAATCCAGCGATCCGACTTGACGCCCACGGTCAGTCGTTCTGGATGACGATGCGCGGGAACTTGGCGCTGTAGTCCTTCGCCTGCGCCGCCAGCCGGGCGGCCGCGCGACGGGCGATATCCCGGTAAATCTGGCTGATCCGGCTGTCCGGGTCCGCCACCACGGTCGGCGTGCCGCTGTCGGTCTCCTCCCGGATGCGCCGGTCCAGCGGCAGCTGGCCGAGCAGCTCCACGTCGTTCTCGTGGGCCAGGCTCTCGCCGCCGCCCTCGCCGAAGATCGGCTCCTCGTGCCCGCACTGGCTGCAGAGGTGCAGGCTCATGTTCTCCACCACGCCCAGCACCGGCACCTCGACCTTGCGGAACATCTTCAGTCCCTTTCGCGCGTCCAGCAGGGCGATGTCCTGCGGCGTGGTCACGATGATCGCGCCGCTGACCGGGATCTTCTGCGCCAATGTCAACTGCACGTCGCCGGTGCCCGGCGGCAGGTCCACCACCAGGTAGTCCAGGCCGTGCCAGCGGGTGTCCCCGAGCAGCTGCTCCAGCGCCTGGGTCACCATCGGGCCACGCCAGATCATCGGCGTCTCCTCGTCGATCAAAAAACCGATCGACATGGCCTGCAGGCCATGGCTCCTCATCGGCTCCAGGCTCTTGCCGTCCGGCGACTCGGGCTGCCCGGAAATGCCCAGCATGCGCGGCTGGCTCGGGCCGTAGATGTCCGCGTCCAGCATGCCGACGACGGCGCCCTCCGCGGACAGCGCCAGCGCCAGGTTGATCGCCGTGGTGGACTTGCCCACGCCGCCCTTGCCGGAGGCGACCGCCAGCACGTTCTTGATGTTCTCCATCGGCTTGAGGTTCTTCTGCACCGAGTGCGCCTGAATCTCCCAGCCCACCGCGACCTCGAAACGGGCCCCGCCGTCCAGTTGCGCGAGGCGCGCCTCGACGGCCTGCGCCAGCGCGTCCCGGATTCCCCGGGCCGGATAGCCCAGCAGGATCTCGACCCGGGCCGCGTCGCCCTCCACCGCCACGTCCTTGAGCGCCCGGGCCGCCACCAGATCCTGGCCGGTCCCGGGGTCCTGCACGTCCTTGAGTGCGTTCTCGATCTGCTCCCTGCTGAGCGCCATCGGCGGTCTCTCCCCGAATTTAAATTAAAGGTGTATTCAACACGGCTGTTCCCATTATACGGGCGGGTCGGCCGCGCGGAAGACCGGGCGGGCGGGCCGCCGGGCCGCAAATCGCCCTCGGATGCGCGCCCGTTGCGCGGGGATCCTCTACGCTCTACGCCGGTTCCGCCAACGTCTTGACCCGTTCCAGCAACGCCCCCACAAGGGCGATCGCACGCTCCCGGCCGAGAGGCCCTGCCGCAGGACTGCCCGGCTGATGGCGCAACATGCCCGCGTAGGGAGTGTATCCGGCCAAGCCCGAGAATGATTCCACCTCTTCGCCCCGATCGGCCAGCCTGCGCATCAATACTTCCAGGTTGCGGGTGTGCGGATAGATGGAGCCCAACACGCAAATCCAAGCCTTCAGGATCTTTTCCACCGCCTGCTGCACCGCAAAGCCAAAGGCCCGGTCGACGAAGACTGACTCGTCCTCCATGGCGCGGAGCATCGCCAGGTCCTGCTCGGCCACATCCAGAAGCAGGCGCGCCGGCTTAGGATCGCTCATACAACACCCGGCCTTCCCTCAGGGCGCGCGCCAGGACATGGTTCAGGGAATCGCGCCAGTACTCGACATCTTCCAGGCTGAACACCAAGATGTCCTTGGACACGTCGAAGTCCTTCGTCGCATCGTACAGGCGCGTCATCTCGGAAAGCGGAGACCGGCCCTCGCCGAACGGCTCGGCCTCGATGACGATCAGGTCGATGTCCGAATCCTCTCCCGCATCGCCCCGGGCATGCGAACCGAACAGGATGACCTGCTCCGGGTCGGCCTCGTCCACGATGGCCCGGGTCATGCGCTGGAACATTTCTTCGTTGACTTCGGTCATTGCCTTGCTGCACCTCGACCGGACGGAAACCCTCTCTGGACACCGACCGGATTATAGCGGGTCGGCGAAATGGCGCACGGCCCATGCTCCCGAGGGGAGAGACCCCGCTGCAATGGCGCGGCAAACCCGTCCCCGCGCCGCATCCTGGCCGCCAGCGCCCTGCCCTACGCCAACGGGCCGATCACCTGGGCCACCTGGTGGAGTCCCTGCAGACCGGCATCCGGGCGCGCTGCCGGCGCCTGCGCGGCGAGGACTGCACCTACGTCTGCGCCGACGACGCGCACGGCACGCCGATCATGCTGCTCGCGCAGCAGCGCGGCATCAGCCCCGAGCAGCGGGTCGAGGAGACCGGCC
>JAPONY010000039.1 GCA_026713705.1 Gammaproteobacteria bacterium | reverse complement strand
GCGCCGCGCCCGCCCGGCAACCGATCTGATAGAGGATTCATTATCAGACGAAAATGCCCAATCTACCGGGCTCAAACCGAAATCGCGACCCCTAAAGGCGGCCTGATGAAGGAAAATCTAACAAATCTGACGTACACCCAGTTCCGCGGATGCCTGCGGTTATTCCCGTGTCAAATACTATTTATGGTTCCGCAGCAGATTCACACCCATCGCCCCAAATAGCAGTGGCAAGGTCGCGTCGATCAGCATCCAGAGGATGGATGCCGTATCGGGGCCGGCAGGCGAATAACTTGGGTTCAGCAGGCTGAAGTAGCTCCAGAGAAACAGGATGCCGACGGCCAAGAAGCCGTAGAAAAGCACGTTGGCGGCAAGGTACTCCCGGGTGACCGTCTCGCCGCCCTCGCGGTCGACGGCGCGTTTGCGCAGAGACGCGAAGACGAGGCCCACCACCCATGCTAGCGCCATCAACAGATCGAGCGGTTCCCAGAGCGGGCTGTAGGGCTGTCCTGGTTCGGATACGTGGTACAGCGGCTCGATCACCGTGTGGACCGCGACCGTGACGGCCGTGACAATCAATGCCCAGCCCAAGATTTTCCTTATCATGTTGATTCCCCGTCTCCTGAGGCGATGTGGCCAAGAATATCACGAGCCCTTCGAGTTCACAAACTCAAACAATTTCCGAGGCGAGAGCGGTGCGTTGTGTATCGTAGGGGGCTCTTGCCGGTGCTTGCCCTAAAAGGCATTTGAGATGATAATACGCGCCCCCGATGACAATGGGGTGAACCCGACCATGAGTGAAATCGACTTTAACCTGTCTGCGCAACCGCGCGAGGAGACTGGAACCAGCGCAATGCGGAAGATGCGGCGTGCAGGACAGCTGCCCGGCGTGGTCTACGGGGCGGGGGGCGATGCGGTGCCCATTACTCTGTCGAGTTTTGAGGTTTCGCGCCATCTGGAGCATGAAGCTTTCTACTCCCATGTCCTGAACCTGAAGCTGAAAGGCAAGAAGGAGCAGGTCATCCTGCGCAGCGTACAGCGCCATCCGGTCCGCTCGGATAGGCTGCTGCATATCGACCTGCAGCGCATCAGCAAGGATGCGAAGATCCGCATGACGGTGCCACTGCACTTCGTGGGTGAAGATGTGGCGCCTGGCGTCAAGGAGCAAAGCGGCCTGTTCAGCCACCTCATGACGGAAGTGGAAATTTCCTGCTTGCCTTCCGACCTTCCGGAGTACATCGAAATCGACGTTTCCGAGTTGCATATCGGTGAGCCGATACACCTTTCCGGCCTGGCGGTTCCGGAGGGCATCGAACTGGTCGAGTTGTCGCACGGGCACGATCAGGCCGTGGTCATCATCAACGTCCGGAAAGAGCAGCCGATCGAAGAAGAAGAGGTGGAAGTCGAAGAACCTGAGGGCGAAGAGGGCGAGGCCCAGGAAGCCGCCGAGGGCGAAGAGAAGGGCGCGGATTCCGCCGAAAAAGAGTCCTGATCAGGGCTGTATCGATGATGGAATCAGGCGATGCGGTCCGGTTGATCGCAGGGCTTGGGAATCCTGGCGCGGAATATGCCCGCACCCGTCACAACGCAGGATTCTGGCTGATCGATGCACTGGCCGACCGGCTGGGTGCGCATCTGAAACCTTCCCGGCAGTTGAAAGGCGAGACCGCATCGGTCGAGGTGGAGGGTCATCCGCTTCGCTTGTTCAAGCCGAATTCCTACGTCAATGTCAGTGGCGCCTCGATTGCATCGGCGTGCCGCTACTTTCGGATTCCCGTTTCGGCATTGCTGGTCGCGCACGACGATATTGACCTTCCAGATGGCGCGGCGCGCCTGAAGTTTGCCGGTGGCCATGGCGGCCACAAGGGTATCCGCGACATCTGCCAGCATGTCGGCAAGGACTTCTGGCGCCTGAAACTCGGCGTCGGGCATCCGGGCCGAGCCTCGGAGGTGGTGGGCTACGTACTCAAGCCGTTGTCCAGTTCGGACCGTGCCGCAGTGGATCAGGCCGTGCAGCAGGTGCTGGGGCATGTCGGCAGCCTTGCCACGGGGGATTTCCAGAAAGTCATGAACGCGTTGCACGATCCGGACGGCCCGACCGGATGAGCCTCAAGTGCGGCATCGTCGGATTGCCGAATGTCGGGAAATCCACGCTCTTCAATGCCCTGACCTGCGCCGAAGCGGCGGCCCAGAACTATCCGTTCTGCACGATCGACCCGAACCTGGGGGTGGTTCCGGTGCCGGACCGCCGCCTTGACCGGCTGGCGGACTTGGCAGGGTCTGCGCGGCGGATTCCGGCGACGGTGGAATTCGTCGATATTGCCGGGTTGGTCCGGGGCGCCGCGCAGGGCGAGGGCCTCGGCAATCAGTTCCTTGCGCACATCCGAGAGACGGATGCGATTATTCAGGTCGTGCGGTGTTTCGAGGACGACAACATTGTCCATGTAGACGGGGCGGTCGATCCGGCCCGGGATTGCGAGACCATCCTGACGGAGCTGCTCCTGGCCGATCTGGGGACGCTGGATCGATCGCTCGAGAAGTGGCGGCGTCAGGCCAAGACCGGCGACAAGGAAGCCCGCGAGGCCCAGGCTGTGCTGGAGGCGGCCTGCAAGCAGCTTGACCAAGGCGTTCCGGTACGCGAGCAGGAACTGGGCGAGGCGGAACGGGAAGTACTGGAGCCTCTTTTCCTGCTGACGGCCAAACCCTCTCTTTTTATCGCCAATATCGACGAGGCCGGTTTTTCCGGCGAGAGTAGTGACCGGGACGCGCTGGAGGAATACGCACGCGGGAAGGGGGCCGAAGTGATTCCGGTCTGCGCTGCGCTGGAATCCGAGATTTCCCGACTGGACCTGGAAAGCCGGGAGGAATTTCTGGCGGACCTGGGTCTATCCGCTCCGGGGCTTGACCGGGTCATTGAGGCGGGCTACCGGCTTTTGGACTGCATGACGTATTTCACGGCGGGGCCGAAGGAGGCGAGGGCATGGACGATTCGCCGGGGCATGCACGCTCCGCAGGCGGCGGGAGTGATTCATACCGATTTCGAGAAAGGATTCATCTGTGCGGAAGTGATCGCCCATGAGGATTACCTTGCCTGCGACGGAGAAGCAGGAGCCCGGGAAGCGGGAAAATGCCGGACGGAAGGCCGGGACTACGAAGTGCAGGAAGCGGACGTCGTCCACTTCCGTTTCAACGTGTGACAGCCTGAATCAGGGAATGTGCGGCGTCCCGTCTTTGGTGGGAAGGTTCTGGATCGATTTCCCTGCCGACCGTTCGGCGATCATCAAGTCGAACTGGGACTGAAGATTGATCCAGAGTTGGGGGCCGGTACAGAACCAATGGCCGAACCTCAGTGCGGTATCGCCGGTGATCGACCGCTGGCCCCTGATGATCTGGCTGACGCGGTTGGGTGGCACATCGATTTGACGGGCGAACTCGGTCGGGGTGATTCCGAGTTCGTCAAGTTCGGCTTTCAGAATGGCGCCGGGGTGAACAGCTCTCGAAAACATAACTCCTCCTGAGAAATTCAGTGGTAATCCCGAATTGCCACATTGCTGGGTTCGGTTTGACCGTCTGGCCACTCAAAACAGAGTCGCTATTGCCGCCGAATGGAGTACCAGCCGGGACGGTTGCCTTCGAGAGCCTCAAGCCGATTGCTGGGCCATGCACGAAAACTTTCTAGGGAAGCCGCGGCATTTAGGGTCGAAAGCCGTCTCTCAGCTTGCCCCTCGAACCCATGAAATGCGGGGACATGAATTCCTTTGCAAAATTCTCAGCCCTCTTGTCGCAGTAATTCAGGATTATGCATCATAAAGATAATGACGATGTACGTCAATCGTCTTTCCTTCTGTCCTGCTTCAAGCAGCCAAAGCGGTTCCAAGCTTCCGCACCTTGATTTCCCCTTTCCGTTGCAACACATGCCATAAGTCGTACTGCATCTGTTGCAGCAGTCAGGTCTCCGGGCCTCCGCCGAATCCTTTAGACAGGCGAATAGCCATTTCCGGAGAAATGCCGAAGCGACCATTGAGCAGCATGGATAACGTGTTTCGCGAGACTCCGAGACCCTCGGCGGCTTCGGTTACCGTCAGTTCCAAGGGATTGAGGCACACCCGACGGATGAATTCGCCGGGATGGGATGGATTATGCATGAGTCTGTTCCCTGTCATGGAAGCAGGCGGATGAACGCTGTGATCCATGCCAGAAGTATCATCACCCCCAGCCCCATCAGCCAGCGGACCATAAATGCTTCTCTTCGCTCGATCAGCGTTTTGATGTCGGCAATATCCTCTTTCGTGGCTACATACTCCATCCGGGTTTCAAGCTTACTCGCACGGCCATCCAGATGGGCCAATTGTTGTCTGATTTCGGTTTCGAATGCGGTTGCTTCAACATTCACGATGTGTCCTCCTGCGCAGGTTGATTATAACTATGTTGTGCCCGGCTTGCCTTGCTGCGAACCGGGACACAGCGTCTCCTAATCTCCTGACATGTCGCCGACCAGGCAGTCGGGCGGATAGGCCTCCTGTTTTGTTGCTTTAAATCCATATTGTCCCTATGGATAAACCAGGTAATAAGGAACATTCGCAGGAAAACCCGGATAGTGGTGGATCACATCCTCTATCGGCAGAGGGCGGAGGAGGGACCGTTTGCGGTATTCCACGTACTTCCGGTACCAGCGTTCCCGTTCGCTCCACCCCCGGAAGTTCCTGGGCACGACGGTCCGAGCGGAGCCCAGGCTCGATCGGGTGGTTCCTCCGGCTTCGACCATCTGGCGATGACAGGCTTGGTCGGTCAACCCGAGTTCGAGACACTTGGAATAGGTGTGCGGGGTAGACCCCGGCACTTGCGCAGAGGCCTCGTCCGCCGAGCCTGCCAGGATTGCGAGGATCGACAGTAAATGAAGATTCAGTTTCGTCATCGTTGGAACCTCCCGCTCAGTACGAGCATTTGACGAATACGGTGATGGTGGCTGTGTCCGGGGTGGCGCTTTCATCGCCTCCGGAACCGGTAATGACCGCCCGGACCCGCCAGGAGTCGGCGAGTTCGTCTACGGGCAGTTGAATGCCATGCAGTGCCCGGCCACTGAGTGCCGAAACCCGGTTGAGAGCGGTGAAGATGCGCGGCGTCATGCTACCGGGACAGGTCGGCTTTCGTATCAAGTCGCCGGGATTGGCCACGGTGGCGAACTGCACGGAGTTGAGCAGGGTCTGTCCGGTCTCGGTCGCCACATCACGGGCGCCGAACAGGTATTGATTGCCCAGGTTCCAGGTCGCGGTCGGGGAGGCGGAGCCGTCCAGCGGCATGAACTCGCCGCCGCTGCCGCCGCCGCCCGCATCGGCGGGCTTGGGGTAATGCACGGTGAGGGCGATGCCGGAAACCGAGGAACCCGGAATTTTCTGTTTGAGGCTGGTCGCCTGTCCGGCGCTCTCGGTAGTGACCGTGACGGTGAAATGACTGGAGTCGCAAGACAGGGCATATTCGGTCTGGTTTCCTCCAGAGTTCAAGTAGGGGGAGTGTTTGGGGGCTCCCTTGAGAAGGTTTTTCGCGTCAAGTTCCTCGTAGGCTCCTTGGCACAGAAGGATCTCAAGCGGCCATTTGTTTTCGTCAATGGCGTAGTGCTGCGCCGCGTTGGCCAGTCGGTAGATTTCTCCGGCCGCCTGCTCGGTCCGGTCGCGCTCGATGTCATCGACCAGACGGCGGGTCATGCTGAGTTGAAGGGTTCCGGCGAGGATCGAGAACAACGCCAGGGTGACGGCCAGTTCCAGCAGGCTGAAGCCGGACTGACGCGCAGACGGGTCGGTTCGGGAAGATTTCATTCGGCTTCCTCCCGGGTTTGGCGCAATTGGCGTGCCCGCCAGAACGGGATGCGGAGTTCTGATACCGGAAGGAGGGATCTCACGATTTCGGTGCGGATGACCGATCTTCCGCCGGGGAGACGGGTCTTGACATCGACCAGAATGCGGGGATCGTCGCCGTCGAGCGCAATCCTGTAGGTTTGCCCGCCGGCCAGTCGGGTCGGGATGGCAGCGTGGGGCAGGGCGGCCTGCAGATCGGTTGCAGTGGAGGCGCTGTCGGCAAGCAGGCCCTGCCGGTGTGCGCGTTCGACCAGGGAAGCGATGTACCGGCCCTCGACCCGCTGCGCACGGATTTTTTCCGCATCGATGCGCGCGCTTGCAAATGAACCGAAAAGGCTGATCGCCAGGCTCGCCACGACGAGAGCAGCCAGCACTTCCGGCAGGGCGAAGCCTCGTTGCACAAGGGGTTTCATCGGACGGAGATCGAGTAGATCGGGACCAGAAACCCCTTGACGAGCAACAGCATGAGTGCCAGGAGCAGCCCCGAATAGAACCAGCGGGTCCAGCGCACGAGCCGCTCCAGGTGCCAGCTGATTTCGGTGTGCAGGTTGGTCTGTATGGTGGCGAACAGGTGTGGCAGTTGTGTCATCGGCGCGTCTTCGAACCGGTACAGGCCCGCAATCAGGGTGCGGCTGAAGTAACGTTCGGACAGGCTCTGGGACAGGCTGTGCCCGGCGTGCAGCCGGGTGTACAGGTACTGGCTGGCATGCATTCCAAGCAGAGGATGTAGCGAGCGCACCAGGTCGGCGAGATGGATGCCCTTGCGAAAGGCCGGAGCGAGGACCTCCAGCAGGACAGAGGATCGCTGCCCGCGAATCAGGCCGTCGATGTCGCTCAGCGGGGGGAATTTTCGGACGTGGGGCCAGAAGCGGTATCCGGCGAGGGCGAGAATTCCGGTGGCGCCCAGCGTCAGCGGCAGATAACGGGTCAGCAGGGCATGCAGGGTCATCAAGATGTCGGTCGCGAGGGTCGTCTGGATCTCGACCCGGTCGGACAGGCGGTCGAGCAGCATCTGGAATAAAAACGGGGTCAGCGCGAACAGGCCGAGCGCGGCGACCGTGTACAAGGCGGCGCGCAACAGGGGGCCGCGCAGCTTCTCCTGATTCTCCCTCTGGCGGCTTAGAAAGTCAGCCGCCTGCAACAGCATGCCCGGGACCTGCCCGAGGCGTTCACCCTCCCGGCACAGGGCGACGGCGAAGGGGTGCACGTTGAGTTGAAGCAGGAGTTCGGCGGGAGCGAGGCCGGACGGACTGGCAACACCTCGGAGTCGTCGGTTCCGCTTCAGCGTGGGGAGCTGCTCGACGATCCGGTCCAGCGCCTCGGGCGTCAGGCTACCTCGGCTCAGTTGCATGGACATCTGGGCCAGCAACAGACGCTGTTCGTTGAGGTCGGTCCGGCGCAGGCCCAGCCACTCTTTCCAATGCCGTCGCACCGACGCCACTCGCCGACCGGCCACGGCCGGATGCCGACGGGCGGAGGCCGGGCCGTCCGCATCCACCGCAAGCGTGATCGTTGTGCCTTGCGGCGACAAGCAGCGCACGGTGTACAGGGTCACGGTCAGGGAATCCGGTAATTGACCGTGAGCGTTTCTTTGCTGCTGTCGTAGGAAACCGCACTGATGGCCGAACCCGATGCGTTTCCGAGCGCGGTGGAGAGGTTCGCGCCGAAGGCATCCGGATCCTCGGCACTGGTGAGCACCCACGCGAGGCTGACGGTCCGCGCCGCCGGCGTGCCCAGCGTCCACGCGTCACCGAATGGCCCGTTCGCGGGCACACCGGCGTCCGTGATGGTTTTTTTGACAACCCCGTTCAGGCTGCCGTTGATCGCGCGATACGAGATCAGGGCGGACGGGATGTCGTTGAGCAGCGTGTCCTTGCTGCTGGCCATCGCCAGTTCCTGCTCGGCCGTCCCGAAGCTGGTGACGACGGTCGAGACGAGAATGCCGATCAGGGCGATGACGGCGAGGATCTCCGGCAGGGTGAAGCCGCGCTGGCGAAGGTCACGTGTTGGATGGTTCATGATGCATGGTTCTCCGTGAAAGTGAGTTGAAGGGGAAGGGTGTGTGATTCGGGGACCTGAAGGGGTTCGCCGGGCGGTTCGGGCAGGATGCGCAGGCACTCGGCCCAGGTGGTCTGCCCGGCACGGACCAGTTCCGTGGCGTGATCCCAAAGACTCTGGAAGCCCTGCGCGCAGGCCGTGTCGTACAGGGGGGTCAGCCCGGCGCCGCCGGCAATATGCTCGGCCAGCCGGGAATCGAGGAACAGGGTTTCCGCGATGCAGATTCGCCCGCGGTAGCCGCTGTGCTCGCAATGTTCGCAACCTTCCGGGCAGGCGACCGGCCAGGGTTCGCCGGGCGGAAGCCTGAGCAGGCAGGTGGCTTCCCAGCTGGCTTCGTCGTATTTGCGCGTCGCACAGTGGGGACAGACCTGGCGAACCAGCCGCTGAGCGCTGACGGCGGCCAGGGTGTCGGCGATCAAATGGGAGTGGATGCCAAGATTGCGGAGGCGCTCAATCGCGCCGAGGCTGTTGTTGGTATGCAGGGTGGATAGCACCAGGTGGCCGGTCAGGCTCGCCCGGCAGGCCAGTTGCGCCGTCTTTTCATCTCGGATCTCTCCAATCAGGATGACATCCGGGTCGGCACGGAGGAGCGCCCGCAGGCCTGCGGCATAGCTCATTCCGATGTCATCGTTGATCTGGATCTGGTCGATGCCCGGGATCTGCACTTCGATGGGATCTTCCAGGGTCTTGATGGAAACCTGGCTGTGGTTGCGGCGGAGGATCTCCATCACCAACGCGTAGAAGGTCGTGGTCTTGCCCACTCCGGTCGGACCGGTCAGCAGGAACAGGCCGCTGTTCATGGCGACGATACGGTGCAGAGACTTGACGAAGGAGGGGCCGAGGGCCAACTGGTCCAGGGTCTGGACCGAGCGCTGGTAGCCGGCCACGATGCGCAACGTGAACGAACCCCAGACTTTCCGCCCGATGGTGACCGGGCACATGTTGACCCGGATGAAGAAGACTTGTCCCCGCAGGGGCATTTCCAGGCTGCCGTCCTTCGGCGTGTTGTAGACGCCGTGCTGGTTTCCGGACAGGGTCAGCAGGGTGTTGGAGATCAGCCGGTAGTTGCATTTCTCCGACATCACCATGCGCTCCTCGCGCAGGGTCAGGAGCAGGCCGTTGCGCCGCATCTTTATCTCCACGGCCTCGTTGTCGCGTGGCACGATATGGAGGTCGCTGGCTTGACGATCGATAGCCAGAGTGATCCATTCGTGCAGGATCTGCTCCGCCTCCGGAGACAGGGAGGGGTCCTGGGCCGTCTCGGAGTGGGTGGAGGGCTGGATCGGAATCAATCCGGTTTCGCCGCGGTGACGGCCCAGGGCCTCTCTCGGCAGGGTCAACTGCGGGTTGCGGACCAGATGCTGGCAGGCGAACGGATCCGTTACGAACAGGCGCCCGTCGGCCCAGGCCGAGAGGCCGTCCGCGGCATACTCCAGAGAACCATGCAGGTTTTCGGAGTACACCGGTATCGAAAATGCCTCCGACAGGGCGAGGGTGACGGATTCCGCATCGGCACCGGCCCGCAGCAGGCGAGGAACAATCGCTTCGGGGGTGCTCGGACAGGCCAGTTGCATGGCATTCGACGGCAGGGCGCCGGAGCCGACGAGGGCTTGGCGAACAGCCTCGAAATGTTTCACGACCCGGTCGGACAGGGTATTCACGGTGTCGTCCTTTCAAGCGGGACCCGAAACCGCATCCCCTCGGGATTCAGCACCTCGAGTGAATCGACCCCGACCGAATGAATCCTCCAGGGTCCCAGCCGCTGGCCGGCATGCACTTCGACATGCTGCCCGCTGTCAAGGCGCAGTCGGGCGCGTCCTTGATAGGTGGCGATCAGTTGCGGCAAGTCCAGCGTGCGCACCGGGGCCGGGGCGGGGGATTCCTCTTCGGTCGGGGCGGGGATCAGTTCCGCTCCCGGGCAGGGATATCCGGTTTGTCGGCACTCCTGGAGTTTCTTTGCGATCCGCAACTGCACTTCGAGAAGGGCGTCGGTGGTATGCAGGCGCTGCAATTCATGGATGTGCGACTCGGCCGCCTGGAGGATCCTTCGGGAAGCCTCTTCGGGCAGACCGCCGTCCGCCAGAGCCGCGGCCGGCCAGATTGCCAGCAGCAGGGCCACTCTCATGCATCGCTCCCGATGTCCGGGTTCGCGCCGAGCACGAACAGCACGGCATGCGCGGTCCCGCCTCCGGCCCTGACTTCATCCACGATCAGCGGCATCAGCGGCTGGGCGGTTCGGCACAGCCAAATCACGCTGGGCAACGATCCTCGCAGCGCGACCTTCCAGACCGTGCCGCCAAAACTGCCGATCCGTTCGCGGACCGCTTCCGGGTAGAGATCCGGGTTCGCCTCAATGGCCTTCATTTCGTGTATTCCCGGCAGGGTCCGAGCCAGTTGGTTCAACTGCCGCATCTGCCAGTGGATGGGGCGCACGGGCGGCAGGATCTCGAGCTGCCGCCGGGATTGATCCAACTGTGCGTGCTGTTTTGAAATCCGGCCAAGGTCCGGGGTGGTGCGCCTTTGGTCAAGCACAGCCACGGCCAGTCCCGTGAGGATCAGGCACAGCGTGCCGATCAGCACGGGCAGTCCCTGCCGCCGCCACTGGCTACCAGGCAATGCGAAGCGAGCCATCGGGCTGGTGCGAGAGCCGACGGGCCGGGAGTCCGGCGGGTGCGGCAGGGGGAAGGGGGCCGAGAGGGTGGATGATGGCGCTTAGCGTTGGCGCGGCCAGCACGGAAGTCTGCGGGAGTTCGACCGGCTGAAAGTGCCGGGAGAGGATCAGCAACTGATTCAGGCGGCGCGATTGGTCGATGGGCTCGATGCGCCCGCTGGTTTCCAGACGTGCGAGATCTTGTTGCAGTTGGAGGGTCTGCTCCCGCAGGCGTTCGGCCTGCTGCACCTTCTGTGCGTGGCGATGGTTCAGGATGCGGTCGGCCGCGGTGCCTAAGAACGCACTTCCGAGCGCCATGAGTCCGACCAGTGTCAGGGTCTGAAGGCGGGCGCGGGCTCTCTGAGCCTGGCGATGGCGCAGGGTCTGGATCGGTTGCGACGGGAGGCGGAGACGCTCGGGTCTCGGGTCGATCAGGACCGGCTTGGATGTGGCCTGATCCGGCGTAAAGGCATCCAGGAGGGTTTCGTTCGCGATCCGCCCGCTGCAGGCGCCGTCCGATTCGCGCAGAAGATAGCGCCCCTCGTGCGGCGAGGAATCCGTGGTTACCTCGTAAAGCCCCGGTTCTGCCGGGACGAGCCCGGATGCGATCAAGACTTGCCAAAGCCCGTACAGGGGCAGGCCGGGATGGAGTTCGGACAGGGTGTCGGCCTGTTCCTGCTCGACGTAGAGTGGCAGGCTCGCGTCCTCCGAGGCGATGGGCATCAAGCGCTCGGACAGCGGACCGGAGAGGTGGGT
Organism: Gammaproteobacteria bacterium; assembly: GCA_026713705.1. Lineage (GTDB taxonomy): Bacteria > Pseudomonadota > Gammaproteobacteria > Poriferisulfidales > Poriferisulfidaceae > Poriferisulfidus. The sequence continues at coordinate 17,210 of JAPONY010000039.1, read as the reverse complement.
CAGTACCAGGTCGTCCACCAGAACCGCCTCGCGCGGGCCGATCCGGACGGGGCGTTCGAGCGGGAGCATCAGATCGCCACCTCGATGGGGGTGATGACGATCATCAGTTCCCGGTTGGTCCTCTCCAGGGTGGAAGCTTCGAAGGCCCGGCACAGGAAATGTTCGCAGTCCAGTTGGTGGGCGGCTTGGAGTGACCGACTCTGGATCAATCCACCGAGCAGGATGGGCTTGCCGCTGCGGGTGATGGCCAGCGTGGCCATTTCCTGGATGGCGATATTGGGTCGCACCACGGTGGAGACGCCGGTCTCGAATTCGCTGTGCGAGCGGATCGACGACAGCACCGGGACGACTTCCACCAGGATGGAGCCGTCATGGCGCATGCGCGGGGTGACGGCGATCCGGAAACCGACCCGGACATGCTCGAACTGGGTCGAAAGGATCGGCTCGACGCGGCCCTCGCCGAGGACCAGGTCGGTGCTGGCGATGAAGCTGACTTCTTCCCCGTCGCCGAGGAACGTCGTCATGCCGTTGACGACGGTGAACACCGGGTCGCTGCGCACCGTGACCTGGCCGTGCCGCGACAGCTGCTGCACCATGGCGTTGATGCTCCAGCGCCCGAATTTCAGTGCCGCATCGACTTCCCAGGCCCCGCTGGCGCGTACGAAAGACAGCCCGCCGGGGGCGGTGCGGGAGATCGTGGCGCGCCGTTTCGCCGAATCGTAGAGCACGCCCAGGTCCAGCCCGCCACCGGCCCCTTCTTCACGGGAGACGTCAAGGATGGCGACGGCCATCAGGATCTGCCGTGCCCCCCGCCGGGTCTGCTCGGTCAGCCAGGCGTCGAGTTCCTGGATGCGTGAAACCGGGCCCCGTGCGCGCAGCAGGCCTAAGCGCTGGTCCGCAACCAGCCAGGTCTGGAGGGGTGTTTCCTGCGCCGGTGCCGTCCCGGTTGAAGACAGGCCCAGGATTGAACGCGCGTTGGCGAGCAGATCGTCCCACGGGGAGTCCGTGTGGTCGTAGGTCACCGTGGCGGATCCTTCTTCGGACTCCTCGTCGTCTTCGCCTTCTCCGCCGCCGGCGGAAGACGACAGCGCGACGGCCTGGCCGACCTTGAGTTTCGCCTGGCCGTGGCCGGCGAACGTGCTGACGTCCCAGGATCGCGTCAGATAGGACGAGACGTGCACGATCGGGTATTCGGAATCCAATTCCAGCGCGTAGCCGGTCATCCCCTCCAGGATTTCGAGGTACTGCTGCAGGTTGAGATTGTTGACGCGAACGCTGTAGCGCTGGCTCAGGTCGATTTCCGGGGTGGTGGGCACGACGTTCAGGGCCGGGTCGGCCCGTGTCAGGCACTCGCTCAGCGTGGCGTCCCTGAGGTTGAGGGTGACGGACAGCCCGGAACTTTCCGCGTGCGGTCGCTGGACACGGACGAATGGGCGGGGCGGTGCGGGCAGGGCGGGTGTTGCGGCCGGGATTTCCAGCGGCTGCGGCGAGTGGATCTCGCCGGGCGAGATTTCCGGGCCGGTGCAGGCGCAAAGCATGAGCACGAGCGTGAGCGGCGCGGCGCGTGCGGTCATGGCTGCCCCAGCACGACCAGCTTCTGGTCTTCGAAGACGTGCAGGACAAGTTCGTCTTGGGTCTGGCCTCCGAGTTTGCGGGTCAATTCGGTCAGGGCATCCCACCAGGTCGTCGAGGAGATCAGCGAGATGCGGGTTTGCAGCAGGGCGGGCGGGATTTCCGGGCGCAGCGTCCAGCCGACGGGGACGATCAGGTCCAGCGCTTCCTGCAGGGTCATGTCCTCGACGAAGATCTCGGCCGGGTCGTGCAGGCTGGTCGGCAGGGACAGCTCCATCGTTGCCGCATCCGGGCCGGGGTCTTCCATGGCCAGGCTTTGGGCGCCTTCGATTTCGAGGGAAGGAGCCTGCCGCTCCAGTTGCGCCTGCCACTCCTCGGTCGGTCGGATGATCAGCGTGCGGTACAGCGGGTTGATTTTCAGGCGCCAAGCGCTGCCGGCCAGGACGGCCAGGGCTTCCGACAGGTGGATGGGCCCGAGGTCGCGATGGATCTCGGGCAGCGGCTGCGGCATCAGGATGGCATTCGCCCAATGACTGCGCTGTTCGTCGAGGCGATAGCCTGAACGCGTCAGCAAATGGTTCATGGCCTCGCCGACGGTGGCGATTTCCTGCGGGAACCGGACTTGGGTCAGGGTGACTTGAAGCGGATGCCGCTGCGCGTGGCTGCTGCCGGGCATCAGGTAGGCGTAACGGGCGATGGACACGGGGTCTCCGACAGCCAGTCCCACGCCGGGGAGGGCAAGGCAGAAGGCGAGAAGAGGTCCACGCATGGGCAGGCTCCGGTTCGGGCCTGCCACATTAGGCTAATGGAAACGCGAAATCAAGGAAAAATGGTCAGAATTTTTTGACCATTTATTTTTCCAGAAAAATCAATAGTTTATATAGGATAAAAAACAGATCCGAATCCTAGTTCCGGAAGAGTTTCTCCAGTTTTGGAGAGAAATGCCAGAGCCCGAACACGAGGATGCCCACCCAGGCGACGCCGGTCCATCCGCCCGAGGCGTCGGTGCCGAGCCAGGCAGGTCCGAAGGGACCGGGGTAGGTGAAGAACTGGAAGGATTTAAGGCTGAACACCATGGCGGCATGCGCGCCGATGCAGAACGCCAGGCAGCCGGTCCGCAAACGCAGCATCCCTAGGCCGAGGCCGATTAAGATCAACAAGCAAAGGCGTGGCATTTGCTCGAGCCATTGATCGGGCATTTCCAGCGTGGCGTTGGCCAGCAGCATCCATCCCCCGGCCCAATGGTCCGCCAAGGCCGAGTCGGGGGTCGGATTGAGGAAGTGGATGCCGGCGTAGAGCAGGGCCGAGGCCGTCAGCGGCATCCAGTAGCCGGACATCCGGGACAGCAACAGGCCGCGGAAATACAGCTCCTCCACCGTGGCGACGGCGAGCGCTGCCGCCAGGTACCCGGCGAGCTTGTAGGTCAGTTCGAGGCTCCACATCCAGGGGTCCAGGAAGCGCGCGTTCATCTCGAGCAGGAAGAGCCACAGGGGAATCAGCAGGGCGGCCGTGAGGGAGAAAGCGACCAGCCCCTGCACGAGGAGGGATTCAATGCCGTCCCGGAGGCCGAGAGCGTCGCGGGTGACTCGCCGCCGCGCCCACAGCACGAGGACCGCGATGGCGACCAGAAGTGCGCCGTACTTGACGAGTTTATGGTGAGGGACCGGCAGCGGCCACCAGGCATAGACCAGGCCCCACAAAAAGGCGCCGCCCGCCAGTGCGGCGAGCAGCAGGAAGGTGTAGACCCAGAAGCTTCGCATGAGAATCCGATTTTTCAATCTTCGGAAGCCCATGATTTTAGAGGAAATGGAATCGACTACACCAAGCGGGCCCGAAAGGCAAGCAAAAATGGTCAGAATTTTTTAACCATCATGTCTTGCTTTCGCCTTTCCTTTCGGGCAGGATCGGGATTTGAACCGGATGGACCCGAAAGACGTCTCGTCATCGCCATCCCTCCAGGGAAAAATTGCTCAAGGAGAACTTCTATGGACCCGAACACTCAGAAATCCGCCCCGGCTTCCGGCGCCGGCAAGCAATCCGCTCCGCGTCCGCCCAAATTCGATACAATGCGGGCGGTAGGGAACCTAAAAGAGGCGGAATTCCGGGAGCAACAGGCCGTGGCCATCGTCGAGACCATTCGGGATGCACAGGTCGAACTTGCGACGAGGGACGACCTGTATGCCGTCAGGGACGAGTTGCGTGGCGAGATCAGTAGCCTGCGCAGCGAGATGCGGGCGGACATGCAGGCACAACTGGCCGCGATGCAATGGCGCCTCCTGATCGGTGTCAGCATTATCGTCGGCGTTTTCGGAACCATAGTGACTCTTGCGGGCGGGAGATGAGTTTGGACGTGCCGGACACCCTTCCGCCCGGATTTGCCGCCTCGCCGGAGATGGCCAAGAACTGAAACAGGAGGAATCCCAAGGAGCAGAGCCGTGGCCATCATTGAAACCACTCGAAACGAACAGGGCGAATTTGTCGCCCTATACGTTCGCGAGAACAGCCTGCAGGAGGAGTTCGACGGCTTTCGCAGTGATCTAAGGGAGGCATGTGACGACTTTCTCAACGACTTTCTCAACGACTTTCGCAACGACCTGAGGGAGATGTTTGCCAGACTGAACCGGGCTCTCTTGGCTGCAGGCATCGTCGTGACCGTTGCTGGCTCGGCGTGCATCTATCTCATGGCCATTCTCGTGGGCGGGAAATGATCTTGGCATGCTTCCGCCTGCCTGGCTTTCGAACGTGCCACCCTTGCCCCGAGAGAGGCTGCTTCCGATAGGTTCTGCTGGCAGATATTCTTTAGGCCAGCTTCATTCTTTATACTATTAAGCCCGCGACAGGGCGAAAGTGGCGGAATTGGTAGACGCGCTGGCTTTAGGTGCCAGTGGGATTATCCCGTGAGAGTTCGAGTCTCTCCTTTCGCACCACGCCCTCCCGCTGAATAGAAAATCATGGAAATCTCTCTCGAAGTCTTGGGACCGACGGCGCGTGCCTTACGCGTCACGGTGCCGCAGCAGCAGTTCGTCGAGCAGGTGGAGAACCGTCTTCGCCAACTCTCCCGCACCCTGCGCATCAAGGGCTTCCGCCCGGGCAAGGTGCCGGTGCAGGTGGTCCGGCAGTATCACCTCCCGCAGGTTTACGGCGAGGTGATGGAGAAGCTGGCCAACGATTCCCTGCGCGAGGCGCTGGCCGCAGAAGAAGTGAACCCGGTGGTCGACCCGAAGGTCACGGTGGAAGAGTACGGCGAAGACCGCCCGATGAAATACCAGGCCCGGTTCGACGTGTATCCGGAACTCGCGGAATCGAAGATCGCGGGAGTCGAATTGACTGACCCCGAGGTCGCAGTGGAAGACGCGGAGGTGGAGGAGGGGCTGGAGCGGCTGCGCCGCCAGGATGTCGATTGGAAAGCGATGGAGAGGGCGGCTGCCCCCGGTGACCAGGTGGCGTTTCTCTACACGACCTGCGGGATGGACGAGACACTTGCGGAGATCGCCGAGGACAGCCCGGACCTGGTCCTGGTGCTTGAGCCGGGGGCGATGCTTGAGGAACTGCACGAACACCTCCAGGGCATGGCCGCGGGGGACGAGAAGTCGGTCCAGGTGGCTTTTGCGGAGCGGACGGACGGCCACCCCCTGTCCGGCCAGACCCGGCAGTTCCGGATCCGTGTGCAGGAGGTGCGTGAGGCCGTGCTTCCAGACTGGGAGGATGCGGCGTGGCTTGCGAAATGCGGTGGCGCGGGCGCGACGCGCGAGGATATCCGAAGCTCCGTGCGTGCGCACCTGGACTACCGGCGAACGGAGATGCGGCGCGAGTACCTGGCTGGCCAGATCACGCAGGGCCTGGCGGCAGCCAAGGAGCCTGCGTTGCCGGTGCCCGAGTCCCTTCGGGAATGGTGCCTGTCGGTGCGCCTGAAGGAGATGGGGGTTCCGCCGGAGCAGGAGCTGGGCGAGGATCACCCGGCGCACCGGGTGGCGCTGATGGACGCGCAGCGGATTACGGTATTCCAGGCGTTGCGTGCCCTGAGCGGGGCGGAGCCGAGCGAACAGGACATGCAGCAGGTCGAGGAAGCCTACGCCGGGCAGTTCAAGGACTCGGCGGCGGCCAAGCGCAATGTGCGGAGCAACCCGGACGTGCGCGGGCACCTGCAGCGCGAGGCGAGCTGGGATGCGCTCATCCGCTGGACGCTGGATCGTGCTAGAGTGAATAAGGAGCGCATGACGCTGGAACAACTGGGTGCGCGAGCCGGCCGATGAAGGACATTCGATCCCAATACATCCCCATGGTGGTGGAGCAGAGCGCGCGCGGAGAGCGCGCGTACGACATCTATTCGCGCCTGCTCAAGGAGCGGGTGGTCTTCATCGTGGGAGCCATCGACGACCATGTGGCCAACTTGGTGGTGGCGCAGATCCTGTTTCTGGAGTCGGAGAACCCGGACAAGGACATTTCCCTGTATATCAACTCCCCGGGTGGTTCGGTCAGCGCCGGGCTCGCGGTGCACGACACGATGCAGTTCTGCCGCCCGGACATCAGCACCCTGTGCATCGGGCAGGCCGCCAGCATGGGTGCGCTGCTGCTTGCGGCCGGGGCGCCCGGCAAACGCTACGCGTTGCCGCATTCGCGCATCATGATCCACCAGCCGCTCGGCGGCTTCGAGGGGCAGGCCACCGACGTGGACATCCACGCCAAGGAAATCCTGCGGGCCCGGGAGCAGGTCAACCAGGTGCTGGCGCGGCATACCGGCAAGAAAGTTGATAAAATCCGGAAGGATACGGAGCGCGACCACTTCATGAGCAGTGAGGACGCGCAGGAGTACGGCATCGTCGACCAGGTGCTGAGCACCCGGACGGAGTTGCTCAACAATACGGATTCCGGCTGACCGGCGTGCAGGGCACAGGCAGGGTATAAGCATGGAAAAAGGGAAAGAGACCAAGACGCCGTTGCGTTGCTCGTTCTGCAGGAAGAACCAGCACGAGGTGCGCAAGCTGATTGCCGGGCCGAAGGTCTACATCTGCGACGAGTGCGTGGCCCTGTGCAACGAGATCATCCGCGACGAATTGAAGGTGGAGACCGAGCAGCGGCCGGATTCGCTGCCGGGCCCCGAGGACATCTACGCTTCGCTCGAAGAGCACGTGGTGGGCCAGGAGCAGGCCAAGAAGGCGCTGGCGGTGGCCGTGTACAACCACTACAAGCGGGTGAGCTCGCGGGCCGACGAGGACGATGACGTCGAGCTGGCCAAAAGCAACATCCTGCTGATCGGCCCGACCGGGTCGGGCAAGACTCTGCTCGCGGAGACGCTGGCGAACCGCCTGAACGTCCCGTTCACGATTGCGGACGCGACCACGCTGACCGAGGCCGGCTACGTGGGCGAAGACGTCGAGAACATCATCCAGAAACTGCTTCAGAAGTGCGACTACGACGTGCAACGCGCGCAGAACGGGATCGTGTACATCGACGAGATCGACAAGATTTCCCGCAAGTCCGACAATCCCTCGATTACGCGCGACGTCTCCGGGGAAGGGGTGCAACAGGCGCTGCTCAAGCTGATCGAGGGCACCGTGGCCTCGGTGCCGCCGCAGGGCGGCCGCAAGCACCCGCAGCAGGAGTTCCTGCAGGTCAACACCAGCGACATCCTGTTCATCTGCGGCGGCGCGTTCGCGGGCCTGGACAAGGTGATCCGCTCGCGCACCGAGAAGAGCGGCATCGGCTTCGGCGCCGAGATCTACAGCCGGGAGACGCGCGATTCGCACGACATCCTGCAGCAGGTCCAGCCGGAGGACCTGATCCACTACGGGCTGATCCCGGAGTTTGTGGGCCGACTGCCGATGGTGGCGGTGCTGGAGGAGTTGGATGAAAGCATGCTGGTGCGGGTGCTGGTGGAGCCGAAGAATGCGATTACCCGGCAGTACAAGAAGCTGTTCACGATGGAAGGCGTGACGCTGGAGTTCCGAGAAAACGCCCTGGGAGCAGTGGCGCGGCAGGCGAAGGAGCGCAAAACCGGCGCGCGCGGCCTGCGCACCATCCTGGAGACCGTGCTGCTCGACACCATGTACGAATTGCCCTCGTTCGAGGGCGTGGTCCGGGTGGTCATCGACGAGGCCGTGGTCCTCGGCGAGAAGTCTCCGTACCTGATTTACGAAGATCCGGCCGTCGAAGAGCAGCGGGCCTGAATGGCCTGAAAATCCAGTGTGCGGCCGGGATTTCGGCCGAATTCATATGGTCACAAGTTGAAAATGGGGGTTTTCGCCCTTATGATAAGGGTTAGAGCAAGCCGTAACCGATACATTCGAACAGGAATCTCATGAGTAAAAAACCCGCGCCTAAAGAAACGGAATCCGGATTCGTGGAGTCCGACGGCAACCTGTTGCTTCCGGTCTTGCCGCTGCGCGACGTGGTGGTTTACCCGGGCATGGTGATCCCGCTGTTCGTGGGTCGCCGGAAGTCCATCCGGGCGGTGGAGGCGGCGATGGCGGCCAGCAAGCAGATCCTGCTCCTGACCCAGAAGAAGGCCGAGACCGACGATCCGGACCCGGACCACATCTATTCGGTCGGCACGGTCAGTTCCATTCTTCAGCTGCTGGAACTCCCGGACGGCACGGTCAAGGTACTGGTGGAAGGTTCGCATCGGGCGCGCGTGGAGCATTACGAGCACACTGACGACTACTTCAGCGCGCAGACCGAGACGCTGGACGAGACCGCGGGGGCGGAGTCGGCCGAGATCGAGGGGCTGGTGCGTTCGCTGCACAAGGGTTTCGAGCAGTACGTCAAGGTGAACAAGAAGATCCCGCCGGAGGCCCTGGCGTCCCTGTCCGGGATCGACGACGCCTCGCGCCTGACCGACACGATTTCGGCGCACATGACCCTGAAGCTGGACGAGAAGCAGAAGATCCTGGAGATCCTGTCGGTCCGGGAGCGCATTGAGGCGCTGCTCAAGCTGATCGAGTCGGAGCTGGATATCCTGAGCCTGGAGAAGCAGATCCGCGGCCGGGTCAAGCAGCAGATGGAGAAGAGCCAGCGCGAGTATTACCTGAACGAGCAGATGAAGGCGATCCAGCAGGAGCTCTCAGACACCGACGAGGGCGCGAGCGAGACCGACGAGCTGGCCGAGAAGATCGAGGAGGCGGGCATGTCGGCGGAGGCCAAGAAGAAGGCCACGCACGAGCTGGGCAAGCTGCGGATGATGTCGCCGATGTCGGCGGAGGCGACGGTGGTCCGGAACTACATCGACTGGCTGGTCAATGTGCCTTGGAAGAAGCGTTCCCGGGTGTGCCGCGATCTCAAGAAGGCCGAGCGGGTGCTGGAGAAGGATCACTACGCCCTGGACAAGGTCAAGGAACGCATCCTGGAATACCTGGCGGTGCAGAACCGCGTGAAGAAGATCAAGGGCCCGATCCTGTGCCTGGTCGGTCCGCCGGGGGTCGGCAAGACCAGCCTGGGGCAGTCGATCGCCCGCGCCACCGGGCGCGAGTTCAGCCGCATGTCGCTGGGCGGGGTGCGCGACGAGGCCGAGATCCGCGGGCACCGGCGCACCTACATCGGTTCCCTGCCCGGGAAGATCATCCAGAACATGTCGCGGGTCGGGGTCCGCAACCCGCTGTTCCTGCTCGACGAGATCGACAAGATGGCGATGGATTTCCGCGGCGACCCGGCATCGGCGCTGCTGGAGGTGCTCGATCCCGAACAGAACCACATGTTCAACGATCACTACCTGGAGGTGGACTTCGATCTGTCGGACGTGATGTTCGTGTGCACCGCCAACACGCTGAAGATTCCCCCGGCCCTGCTGGACCGGATGGAGGTGATTCGCATCTCGGGCTACACCGAAGACGAGAAGATGAACATCGCCCGGCGTTATCTGATTCCGAAGCAGATGAAGAACAACGGGCTGAAGAAGACGGAGTTGATGATTCCCGATCGTGCGGTGCAGAGCCTAATCCGCTACTACACGCGCGAGGCGGGGGTGCGCAACCTGGAACGCGAACTGTCCAAGATCTGCCGCAAGACCGTCAAGCAACTGCTGCTCAGGCCGCGCGAGAAGCAGATCCGGATCACCGCGCCGCAGCTTCGGAAGTTGCTCGGCGTGCACCGCTTCCGCTACGGGCTGGCCGACGAGAACAACCAGGTCGGCCAGGTCAACGGCCTGGCCTGGACCGAGGTCGGCGGGGAACTGCTGCGGGTGGAGGCCGCGATCGTCACCGGCACAGGGAAGCTGATCTACACCGGGCAGCTCGGCGACATCATGCAGGAGTCGATCAAGGCGGCGCAGACGGTGGTGCGCAGCCGTGCCAACACACTGGGCATCCAGCAGGATTTCCATGAGAGCAAGGATATTCACGTACATGTCCCGGAAGGTGCGACCCCCAAGGATGGTCCGAGCGCGGGCATCACCATGACGGTAGCGATCGTGTCTGCGTTGACCGGGTCTCCGGTCAAGGCCGAGGTCGCGATGACCGGGGAGATCACGCTGCGCGGTGAGATCCTCCCGATCGGCGGCCTGAAGGAGAAACTGCTGGCCGCCATGCGCGGGGGCATCCAGGCGGTGGTCATTCCGAAGGAGAACGAGAAGGACCTGGAGGAGTTGCCGCGCAACATCCGGCAGGCCCTGGACATCATCCCTTGCCAGTGGATCGACGAAGCCATGGAACTCGCCCTGGAGTGGATGCCGCAGCCGGAATTGGAAGAAGAAGGCCAGCCGGCAGGCGAGAAGCCCCTGCCGGAGAAAGAGAGTCAGCCGGACCCGGCCATCCACCACTGAGCGGCGGCCTGTCCGCTCCCCCTTTTTGCCTCTGGCTTTGCCCCGGATTGCCCGGCGGCGATTTTGGTTATAATGGCTTCAATTCAGCCCTACCTGACTACAACCTCACTAGAATTTCGGAGAAACAAAACAATGAATAAAAACGATCTCGCATCGGCGATGGCCGAGGATGCCGGCATTACCAAGTCTTCGGCGATCAAGGCGCTGGACGCCATGACGAATGCCATCAAGTCCGCGCTCCGTGCAGGCGATAAAGTTAGCATTCCTGGATTCGGGACCTTCCAGGCCAAGCACCGTTCCGCCCGAATGGGACGGAATCCGGCGACGGGAGAGTCCATACAGATTGCCGCCTCAAACAGCCCTTCGTTCAAGGCAGGCAAGGCTCTAAAAGACGCATTGAATTAATCCTGGCCTGTAGGGTGCTTAGCTCAGTTGGTAGAGCGTCGCCCTTACAAGGCGGATGTCGGGGGTTCAAGTCCCTCAGCACCCACCATGCCGGGGATGGTGTCCGCTTTCCCATGCGGAGTGGTAGTTCAGTTGGTTAGAATACCGGCCTGTCACGCCGGTGGTCGCGGGTTCGAGTCCCGTCCACTCCGCCAGCCGCCGGAAACCAGCAAACCTCACGCCCCGGCTTCAGCCTGACCGGATCCGAATATGCTGCATGCAATTCGTGAACGGGCCACCGGATGGGTGGCCTACCTGATTGTTTTCCTCATCAGCATTCCATTTGCCCTGTGGGGCATTAGCGAGTACCTGGGCTTTGGCGGCGGCGCCGAAGTGGCGGAAGTCAACGGACATCCGGTTCCCGTCGAACGCTACAACCGGATCTATCAGATCAACCGGTCCGAGAATCCTCCTCCGACCGGGGTGGACTCCGAACAATGGGATCGCGGCCTGAAGGAGCGAGTGCTGGACGGGGTGATCGACCGGGTACTCCTGTTCCAGTATCTTGACCGCGAGCGGCTGGACGTGACCGACGCGGCGGTTGCAGAAGGCATCCAGTCCATGGAACTGTTCCAGGTCGACGGCCGTTTCGACGAGGAACGTTACCGTCAGATCCTGAAGGTCAACCGCACCTCGCCGGCCCAGTACGAAGCAGACCGGCGCGAACAGATGCGCACTCAGATCGTGGCACAGATGCTGGCGGATTCGGCGCTGGTGACGGATGCTGAAGCGCGAGAATACCGGACCCTGAAGGACCAGACCCGGGATGTCCGGTACTTCGTAGTCCCGGGAGAACACTTTTTCGACCCCGAGGCGGTAACCGAGGAAGAGATCGAGGCCGACTACCAGGAATCCCTGGACCGGTACGTGGCGCCGGAGCGCGTCCGGGTGTCGTACCTGGAACTGCGGCTCGACGGCATGGACGACGGGACGTCCTTGAGCGAGGAAGCGGTCGCAGCGTACTACGAGGCGCACGCCCTTGACTTCATGGCGCCGGAACTGCGTAAACTTCGGCAGATCTTCCTGAAGGGAGAGGAATCGGATGCATTGGCGCAGGAGTTCCACCAGCGCCTTCAGGAGGGAGAGGACTTCTCCGAACTGGCCCGGGAGCATTCGCAGGATGAACTCAGTCGCGTACGGGGCGGGGAAGTCGGCTGGGTGGCGGTGGAAGACCTTCCGGAAGACCTGGGAGCCCTCGTATTCAGTCTGGAGCCCGGCAAGGTGAGCGAGCCGATCAAGACAGAACGAGGAAATTACCTGATAGACGTGCAGGAGCTTGAGCCGTCCCGGCTCCGGCCTCTCGAGGAGGTGCGTGACCAGGTCATCGAACGAGCCCGGCGAGCTGACCTGGAGAGCCGTTATGCGGCGGCGGCCGAGGAACTTGGCCTGCTCGCCTACGAAAACCCGGAGAGCCTTGCGGCGGCGGCGGAGCATCTGGACATGGACGTGAAGGGTACGGACCTGATCCCCCTGACGGCCTTGCCGGAGGGAGTGCTGAGCCAGTCCGCGGTCCTCGAAGCCTTGCGCCGGGACGAAGTCCTGCGCGAAGGGATGAACAGCGATCGGATCGACCTGGAGGCCGACTGGTCGGTGGTCGTGCGCGTCGACGAATACGAGGAAGCCCAGACCCTCCCGCTTGAGGCTGTGGCCGACCGAATCCGCAACGACCTGGCGCGGCAGGCGGCCTGGACCGCGCTGCTTGCGCATGCGGCGGAACTCACGGAACGGCTGCAGGGGGAACCCGATATTGCCGCCTTGGCCGAGCATGACGGGGCCGAACTGGTTACTCATCCCGGGCTGGCCCGGGATGCCGAGGATGTGCCGAGCCAGGTGCGGGAGAAAGCCTTCTCCCTGCCGCGGCCAGCGGACACCGCGTCCTTCGGCATGGCGGTTTTATACGACGGCGTGGCGCTGGTTTCCGTGGAGGCCGTGCACGAAGCGCCCTCGGAGGAGGTGGGGGAGGAGGATCGCGAGAACCTGCGTCAGCAGATGCAGTTCAGTGAAGCGTCGGCCTTCCAGGACGCACTCCTCGCACAGGCGGAAGTCGCCCGCTATCTCGACCGGCTCGAATGAGCCCATGTTCTTGTAATCCATCCTGACGAGAGGTTTCACCATGCGTCTGGCAGTTCATTGGCAAATCCTGATCGCGTTGGCTTTGGCCGTTCTGGCCGGGCTGGTGCTGGACGCGGATGGCGCGGTAGGCGGGACGGTCGTCCCTGTGTTGGACTTCGTCGGGAAGATGTTCCTGAACGCCCTGAAGATGATTATCGTGCCGCTGATCGTCGCGTCGATCATCATCGGAATCGGCAATCTCGGGGCTGGCAAGCTGGGTGCGCTGGGCGGCAAGACGCTGTTGTACTACCTGGCGACCAGTTCGCTGGCGATTATCGCGGGGCTGTTCCTGGTCAACCTGATACAGCCGGGGCTGGTCGGCGACGGGATTCCAGCGAAAGAGGTGTTGGGATTGCACGAGGACACTGGGCAGATCACCGAGAAGGTGGCCGGGCGCAGCGGTGCCGACGTGATCGCCGTGTTCCTGCGGATGATTCCCACCAACATCGTGGCGGCTGCGGCGGAAGGGCAGATGCTCGGCCTGATTTTCTTCAGCCTTCTGTTCGGTTACTTCATGGAGCGCGTGTTCAAGGGCGGGCGCGACACCCTGCACACGTTCTGGCAGGGCGTGCAGGAAGTCATGATGAAGATCACGAACCTGATCATGCTGTTCGCCCCGATCGGGGTGTTCGCCCTGGTGGGCAAGGTGGTCATCACCTCGGGACTCGAAGTATTCATCCCGCTGGCCTCGTTCTTCTTTACCGTGTTGGGCGCCTTGGCGCTGCACATGTTCGTGATCCTGCCGCTGCTGATGCGCGCGTTCGGGATCTCTCCATTGCGCCACTTTCGCGCAATGCTGGCCGCCCTGCTGACCGCGTTTTCCACCAGTTCGTCTTCGGCGACGCTGCCGGTGACGCTGGACTGCGTCAGAAGCCGGGCGGGCGTCTCCAATCGCGTGGGCAGTTTCGTGCTGCCGCTCGGCGCCACCGTCAACATGGACGGCACCGCCCTGTACGAATGCGTGGCGGTGCTGTTCTTGGCGCAGGCTTACGGGCTCGACCTGAGCGCCGCGCAACAGGCGACGGTGGTGGTGTTGGCGCTCATGACCTCGATCGGCGTGGCGGGGATTCCGGCTGCAAGCCTGGTCGCGATCGTGCTGATCCTGGGAGTGGTGGGCCTGCCGGCGGAAGCGGTCGGCCTGATTCTGGCCGTTGACCGGTTGTTGGACATGTGCCGGACCAGCGTCAACGTGTTCGGTGACTCGAGCGGTGCGGTGGTGATCGCCCGCAGCGAGGGAGAGGAGACGGCAGTCCGCGCCTAGGCGAAAGGCGAATCCACGAAGGCGGACAGACCCGACTTACTGAGGAAGGGTGAAGTCCGTCGCATCGTAGGTATCCAGGTGGGAGCTGAAAGCCCCCAGGTAAACCTTGCTCCCGTCCGAAGTACTGGCACCGAAGGTCCCGCCCAGGGAGGTTGGGATTCCGGAAGCATGGCCGTTGCCATAGAAGTGTCCGGCCCATTCTCCTGCGAAGCTGTCGGTGCCATCGTTATGTGAGGTCGTCCCGAAAACATACTCGACGTTATTAAAAGAGAGGCGGCTTTGCAATTGCACGACAGGATTCCCGGACATACGGGAACCGTTTTCGCCGACGAAATCGAAGATTCTTCCTTGTATGGCCCCGGTGTCAGTACTGTTCCCGAAGGAAACGGTCATTTCTGCACTGGCCCGAAAATAAGTCTGTCCGGCCGTGCCGGTGGAAATGCCAACGGCCCGGCCATCGTAGGTTGCGGTCCCCTCCAGGGCCCACATGCTTTGAGTCTCGAATGGGTCAATGCCATACGAAAAAACTCCCACCTCGTGCTCGTTGCATATGAAATTTCTCTCATTGCACTCAACGACCGTCTCGGGGGCATACACCCAGACCCCTCCGGCCAGATAGTCGGCCGCCTCGTCGCTTTGCTCTCCCGGGGTCCCGTCTCCGTCTCCGTCCGCATCGGTATAGGCGTAAACCCAGATTTCCCCAGGCCCCCGTGCGGCATACCGGTCAAAGAAATGCAGGTTGTCCACGTCATCGGCCGTCCATTTTCGGTAAAACGCCATGTCTGCCCAAGCGTGGCCATTCTCGTTCCGAATTTTCGTCTGCAGGACATCGCGAACGCTTCGCTCTCTCTGCCCCTGCGTGCCCCGGCTGCGGCCATCGGTATAGAAGCTGACCCATGGAATCAGCTCGGATGCATCATAGGGAGAAAGCCATTCAAAGAGCACGGAGTCCCCATCTTGCGTTGCCGGCTCTGAGGTTTGCGTCCACGAAAAGACAGCGGAATGGTAACTTGTGGAACTGCTCCGGGGGGTTCGTACGCTCCTGCTCCGGGAGATTGGAGAGGCTTTCGCAGCCTCCCAGATCAAATTGCGGATTCCCGAAACCTTGGCCTTGGAGGGAAATCTGAAAGCCGATTGCGGATTGCTGCCGCTGGAGTTTTGGCTGCTGGTGCTGGAAGCGACGGCATTTGCCTCGACAGAGGTCACATTGGGGTCGGCGGAATTCTGTTCGGCGGAGGTCATACTGGGAACATCCTCGCTGCCAGTGCCGTCGTTGCTGAAACCGCTGCTGCCACCCCCGCCTCCACCACAGGCGGACAGTCCTAGGAGCAGGACCGGCAAGAATACTAAAAGCCCGGCATTCGGGCGCCTTGGAAAACCAAGCGAGAAAATTGGCATAAAACCTCCTGGGCTGAGGTCCGTGCGGAACAGCACGGTAACAGTTAAAAAAGTTAAAGGATGAGGGAGTCCGTCTGCTTGCGCACGTCGTCTCCTTTTCTTGAGAAGGGGAGAGATTTCAGGGGTTCGATCCGCTGTTTCATATCGAGTGTATTACGTGGATTGGGTCTCATCGGATCGAGACATGATGGATTAATCTGTCCTTGCAACCGGAGCAGGAGGTCTGCGACCGGAAGAGTTGATCTCACAGGAGGACAGACAGATGGACGACAACGGATATGAAGCCTATATCGGCTTGGACGTGCACAAGGACACGATTGCCGTAGCGATCGCGCCCAAGGGGCGAAAAGCTCCGGAATTTCTAGGAGAAATTCCGAACGACCCTTCGGCGGTCCGCCAGCTGGTGCACCGCTTGGGGAAGGCCGGCGAGGCCTTGAACTTTTGTTATGAGGCGGGCCCTTGTGGCTATCAGGTGTATTGGCAGATCCGAGGCCTGGGGTGCTGCTGCGAGGTGGTGGCGCCAGGCTTGATCCCGCGCAAGCCGGGGGACCGGATCAAGACCGACCGCCGCGACGCCCTGAAACTGGCGCGTCTGCACCGGGCGGGTGAACTGACGGCGGTGTGGGTGCCGGAGGCCGAGCAGGAGGCGATGCGGGACCTGACGCGGGCGCGCGAGGATGCGAAGGCGGACGAACAGCGGGCCCGCCAGCGGCTGAACAACTTCCTGTTGCGACATGGCCGGAAGTTCGAGGACGGGAAAAGCAAATGGACGAAGACCCACTTCCGCTGGCTGGAGACGCAGAAGTTCGAGTGGCCGCACCAGCAGGTGGTCTTCCAGGAATACCTGGACACGGTGCGGGAACGGCAGACGCGGACGGCCGGGCTTCTGGCGCAGATGCAACAGGCGCTGAGGGTCTGGTCCCTGCGTCCGATGGCGGAGGCCTTCATGGCGTTGCGGGGCATCGACCTGATTACGGCGATGACCCTGCTGGCGGAACTGGGAGACCTCAGCCGCTTCGACCATCCCAAGCGGCTGATGGCCTATCTCGGCCTGACCCCGAGTGAGCATTCCTCCGGGGGGCGGCAACAGCGGGGCGGCATCACCAAGAGCGGGAACAGCCATGCCCGGCGCGGCCTGGTCGAAGCCGCTTGGGCCTATCGCTTCCCGGCGCGCAAGACCGCGCACTTGCAAAAACGTCTGGAAGGCGCTTCCCCTGCCGTGCAGCAGATCGCCTGGGCCGCACAAAAACGCTTGTGTGGCCGATACCGGAAACTGACGCTGGAGCGGGGCAAGCCGAAACAGAAAGTCTGTACCGCAGTCGCCCGCGAACTGGCGGGCTTCCTGTGGGCCCTCTCCCGCGAAATCAGCGGCCAGCCCTACGCCATGCGCACGGACCGTTGACGGCACGGAACACGATCATGCATCGCACCCTGAACCCAAGTCGCGGGAAGCCGGTCCGGAGAACCCTCGGCGTTTCTTCGCGATATCCTCCCGGGGTTTACCCCCGGGAAGAAGCAACTCGCGGTTCAAGAGAGAGGCAGCTCCACGACGGAGACAGGTCAGGCGGTACCCAACCCGCGAATATCAGAGTGATTGACCGTCGTCGTATGTGCCTCCCGCGGCTTGGGCTCAGGGTGCGACCGAAACTGAAACTGACCCTATGCAGGATG
>JAPONY010000038.1 GCA_026713705.1 Gammaproteobacteria bacterium | reverse complement strand
TAATCCCGCACCTCGCCGCCGTGCGTCTCCGCCATCACCTTCGTCAGCGCCGCCGTCAGCGTCGTCTTGCCATGGTCCACGTGCCCGATCGTCCCCACGTTCACGTGCGGCTTCGTCCGTTCGAATTTCTCCTTGGCCATCTTTTCGTCTCCTAGTCGTTAAGCTTGGCTGCGCGAAATCACGTCCTCGGCGAGGCTGCCGGGGACTTCAGCGTATTTCGCAAATTCCATGGTGTAGGTGGCCCGACCCTGGGTCGCGCCGCGTAGGTCGGTCGCATAACCGAACATCTCTTTGAGCGGCACTTCGGCGCGAATCACCTTGCCGCTGGGCGAATCTTCCATGCCGCCGACAATGCCGCGACGGCGATTGAGGTCGCCGACTACGTCGCCCATGTAGTCTTCCGGCGTCACCACTTCAACCTTCATCATCGGCTCAAGCAACACCGGGTCGGCATTCTGGGCACCTTCGCGGAATGCCATCGAGCCCGCCACCTTGAAGGCGGTCTCGGAAGAATCCACTTCATGGTAGGACCCGTCGTACAGGGTGACCCGGACATCCACCACCGGGTAGCCGGCGACGACGCCGTTCTGCATTTGTTCCTTGACGCCCTTGCCGACCGCCGGGATGTATTCCTTGGGCACCACGCCGCCGACGATCTTGCTTTCGAAGACATAGCCTGCGCCCGGCTCCTGCGGCTCGATCTTCAACCAGACATGGCCGTACTGGCCGCGGCCGCCGGTCTGGCGGACGAACCGGCCTTCCTGTTGGATCGGCCTGCGGATGGTTTCGCGATAGTTGACTTGCGGCGCGCCCACGTTGGCCTCGACGCTGAATTCCCGGCGCATCCGGTCGACGATGATCTCAAGGTGCAGTTCCCCCATCCCCGAGATGATGGTCTGCCCGGATTCCTCGTCGGTCGCCACCCGGAACGACGGGTCTTCCTGCGCCAGCTTCTGCAGCGCCACGCCCATCTTCTCCTGGTCGACCTTGGTCTTGGGTTCCACCGCCACGGAGATCACCGGTTCCGGGAATTCCATGCGTTCCAGCGTGATCGGGGAGTTGACCGCACACAGCGTGTCGCCGGTGACCACGTTCTTGAGGCCCACGGCCGCCGCGATGTCGCCCGCCCGTACTTCCTTGATCTCTTCGCGGTGGTTGGAGTGCATCTGCAGGATGCGCCCGATGCGGTCCTTGCCGTGCTTGCGCGGATTGTAGAGGGCATCGCCGGAGTTCAGGACACCGGAATACACGCGGAAGAACGTCAATGTGCCGACGAATGGATCCGTGGCCACCTTGAACGCCAATGCGGAAAACGGCGCCTCGTCATCCGATGTTCGGTTGCCTTCTTCGCCATTGTCCAAGTGCCCCTTGATCGGCGGGACTTCCAGCGGCGACGGCAGGTAGTGCACCACCGCGTCCAGCATCGCCTGGACGCCCTTGTTCTTGAAAGCGGAACCACACAGCACCGGAACGATTTCGTTGCGCAGCGTACGCAGGCGCAGCCCCTTGCGGATCTCATCCGGAGACAGCTCGCCCGCCTCCAGGTACTTCTCCATCAGTTCGTCGTCGCCTTCGCCGGCTGCCTCGATCATGTGCTCGCGCGCTTCGTGGCACGCTGCAGCCATCTCTTCCGGAATGTCCTTAAGTTCGAAGTTCGCGCCCATGTCGCCTTCGCTCCAGTAGATCGCCTTCTGCTCGATCAGGTCGACCACCCCGACAAAATCCTCCGAAGCCCCGATCGGCAGTTGTACCGGGACTGGAACCGCCCGTAGCCGATCTTTGATCTGGTCCACCACGCGCTCGAAGTCCGCGCCGGCACGATCCATCTTGTTGACGAACGCCAAGCGCGGCACGCCATAGCGATTCGCCTGCCGCCAGACCGTCTCGGACTGCGGCTCAACGCCGCCGACCGCGCAGAACACCGCGCAGGTGCCGTCCAGCACTCGCAGCGAACGCTCGACCTCGATCGTGAAGTCCACGTGGCCAGGCGTGTCGATGATGTTGATGCGGTGCGTGTCCATGTCGCGCGCCATGCCGCTCCAGAAGCAGGTGGTCGCGGCCGACGTGATGGTGATGCCCCGCTCCTGTTCCTGTTCCATCCAGTCCATCACGGCCGCCCCGTCGTGCACCTCGCCGATCTTGTGCGAGATGCCGGTGTAGTACAGGATGCGCTCGGTCGTCGTGGTCTTGCCGGCATCGATGTGCGCCATGATGCCGATGTTCCGGTACCGCTGCAGGGGAGTCTGGCGGGCCATGGTCTTACCAGCGGTAGTGCGAGAAGGCGCGATTGGATTCGGCCATGCTCAGGGTGTCTTCGCGTTTCTTGATGGCGATGCCCTTCTGGTCGGCAGCGTCCATCAGTTCGCCGGCCAGCCGGCGCATCATGGAGGTTTCGGAGCGCTTGCGCGAGGATTCGATGATCCAGCGGATCGCCAGCGCTTCCTGGCGTTGCGGGCGCACTTCCACCGGAACCTGGTAGGTTGCGCCGCCGACCCGGCGGGACTTGACCTCGACCGGCGGGCGGACGTTCTCCAGGGCCTGCTCCAGCACTTCGACCGATTCACCGCCGCGCACCCGGGCGATCTCGTCCAGGGCGTTGTAGAGGATTCGTTCGGCGACCGATTTCTTGCCGTCACGCATCAGGGCGTTGACGAAGCGGGTCAGCAGTTTCTTGCCGTATTTGGGATCCGGGTCAATCGGGCGTACCGGGACGTCGCGGCGGCGTGGCATGACGGATCTCCTGCAGGCTTTTGATTAGCCGCCGACTTTGGGCCGCTTGGTTCCGTACTTGGAACGGCCTTGCCGACGGTCCGCCACCCCTTGGGTGTCGAGGCTGCCGCGCACCGTGTGGTAGCGCACGCCCGGCAGATCCTTGACGCGGCCACCCCGGATCAGGACGACGGAATGTTCTTGGAGGTTGTGCCCTTCGCCACCGATGTAGCTGGTGACTTCGAAACCGTTGGTCAGACGGACGCGGGCGACCTTGCGGAGTGCGGAATTAGGCTTCTTTGGAGTAGTGGTATAGACACGAGTACAGACCCCGCGTCGTTGCGGGCAACGGGCGAGCGCCGGCACGTTGCTTTTGCTCGTAGGACGTTTGCGCGGCTTGCGCACCAACTGGTTGATTGTTGCCATAGTCTCATCAATGAATTGGCGTTCATTTATAAAAACAGGCCAGCATCCGTGGTCGGAGGCTGGCCCACCAAATCTGGCGGCGAATTATAGCACAAGGGAAAACTCGGAAGCCTGTTTCGGCGGGTTAATATTCCTGTCATTGAGCAGGGTTGGAGACCGCCGATTCTTCGACCTCCCTTTCTATTAAATGAATGGTTATCGTGGCCGGTCCGGCCACAGCCCGAGCAGGGAGATACCCTGCCGGGCTTGACTGGTGTGCTTAGTCGATGATGTGGTGAACCGGAGCCTTCTCCATTTCCCACTCATCGGATTCCCGATCATAGCGGGACAGGGTGAGGCAATGCCAGTCCTGATCGTCGAGTTTCGGGAAATCGCCACGGTAGTAGTAGCCGGGCCAACGTGTTTCCTTGCGGAACATCGTATGGTGCGTGACGGACTGCGAAGCCAGGAACCGGTGATGCAGCTCCCATGTTCTTTGCAGCTGGTGAAGGTCTTCGGCCCCGATATTGTCGAGATCCGTCTTCAGCATATCCAGCAGCTCCAGGCCACGGGTGAGCAAGGGCTCGTTCGTCATGTAGTTCGTACCGATCCCACCGACATATTCGTCCATGATCTTTTCAAGACGCTGAAGGCCATGGATCGGCAGGATGTAACTCGGCGAGACGGTCCCCGCCACGATCTCGTTACGGCCTACCTCGTAGTTTTCCATGGGCTTGAAGACGGTTTCCTTCAGATCCTGACATTGCTTTTCACTGACTTGAAGCTTTTCATTTTTCAGGTCGTTGATGTAATTAACCGCCGCCTTGGCTGCGATCCGACCCTCGGTGTAGGATCCCGATGAGAACTTGTGCGCACTGCCACCAATCGTGTCGCCCGCACCGAACAGTCCGTCAACGGTCATCATTCGGTTGTAGCCCCACTGATAATCAGAGGGCGCCACATCTTCGGGGCCACTGGCCCAGGCTCCCGAGCAGGTGGCATGAGACCCCATGACATAGGGCTCGGAAGTCGTCAGTTCCGGGTTGATATGCTTGGGATCAATGTTTTGCGCTGCCCAAACAACCGCCTGACCGATGGTCATGCCGAGGAAGTTCTCCCAGCCCACGGTTTCCTTGTGCGGGTCCTGGAAGGCCTCCTTGGTCACCATGCGAATGGGACCTCTGCCTGCCTTCACTTCTTCAAGAAATGCGTGGTTGCGCAGACAGGTCGGGGTCGGATGGTGATCGATGTATTCTCCGACCATCTCCTTCGTGTGCTCGTACCACTTGGACTCGTACTCTTCACCATATCCGTTCTGAGTGTAAGTCTTGAGGTGCAGGAAGTAGGCGCCGACAGGGCCATAGCCATCCTTGAACCGGGCAAGGACAATCCGATTCTCCATCTGTGTCATCTTGGCACCGGCGAGAATCGGCAGGGCATAGGCTGAGGCACTGCTCCACGGAGCATACCAAGTGCGTCCCATGCCTTCTCCCACGGAGCGGGGCTTGTAGATATGCGATGCGCCACCGGCACAAACAATCACGGCCTTGGCCCGGAATACATAGAAATCCCCGGTACGGACATTGAAGCCGACGGCACCGGCCACTCGGTTGGGTTTCGACTCGTCCATCAGCAGGTGAGTCACCATGATCCGGTTGTAGACCTCGTTCGCGGCCTTGCGGGCGGCTTCGGCGACGATCGGCTTGTAGCTTTCGCCGTGAATCATGATCTGCCACTTGCCTTCGCGCTGATAACGCCCCGTTTCCGGGTCCCGCATCATGGGGAGGCCCCACTCTTCAAACTTGTGTACGGTGGCGTCAACGTGTCGCGCGATGTCGTAGCCCAGATCCTCTCGCACCAGCCCCATGAGGTCGTTGCGCGCGTAGCGGACATGATCTTCCGGCTGATTCTCGCCCCACTGCATGCCCATGTAGCAGTTGATCGCGTAAAGGCCCTGCGCAACCGCGCCACTGCGCTCGATGTTTGCTTTTTCGACGCAGACCACTTTCAGGTCGCGTCCCCAGTACCTGGACTCGTAGGTCGCACCACAGCCGGCCATGCCGCCACCAATGACGAGGATATCGGAATCAACGACAACCGTTTTTCTTCGATTGAACAGTCCCATTAGTTACTCCTTAATTATTTTGTGAGGCCGCTTTCAACGTAGGCAGCCCGCCATCGATATTGAGCGCATCCGGTTCGTGTGCGAGCTCTTGAGATTTCATCGCTTCTGCGCTGGGCACATCCAGCTCAGCCGGCGACGGAATGGTGCCCCATTCAGTGGTCCGAATCGGCGACTCGAAATTCTTTTCCCGACCATCTTGGAACAGGATCTTCCAGGAAATCGTGCCCTTTTCCTCTTCGCGAAGCACTCGGACGCTGTGGCCAAGCGGTGCGAAGTCGGCATAGCCGCGCGCATCGATCGCATTTTGCGGGCAAGCCTTCACGCAGGAGTAACACTCCCAGCACATGTTGGGCTCAATGTTGTAGGCGCGTCGATAGGTCTTATCGATGTGCATGATGTCCGAGGGACAGATATCGACGCAGTGGCCGCAACCATCACAGCGAGTCATATAAACGAAAGTAGGCATGCTTTCCGTCCTCTCCTATAGTTAAGTGAACAATTGTTCCTTATTTGAAGATTAATGGCCTAATCAAAAACAGACTAGGCGTGTTAATAATTCGTCGGCGCTCCGCGCGCCGAACCCAATGTTTCAGGCTTGTCCGCCGGTGCCGGCAAATTGCTTCTCGAGCCGGCCGCTTCCGCCACCCTTTTCTGCAACGCGGCAGAGGGCTTGAAGAACATGTGCGCGAACTTGGACCAGGGGATGGATCCGAACAGTACGGCGGTCGAAAACACGTATAACCCGAAAGCCACCCATCCAATGATCGATGTCCCCAACCATGACCAGACCAGGGCCCATGTCGTGCTCGCAAGCAGCGAAAGAACGAACAGGTCGGCTTGCGAAACACTAAAGATCGCATTGCCTTCGGCCGAAACATCGGCCCGAATGAAGAACCAGAACCAGTAGCCGCCGACACAAACCATCAGCGCCCCGATGTGCCACATCATCGGCCAGATGGCGGGACCATCTGAGGTTGAATAGCAAAACACCATGACGGTGGTTGCGACGATATATCCGACAAAGCCGTACATCGTCAGCAGGTGGGCGATTCGTCTCCGAGCGGAGCAGAATTCCGATGACGTCAAGACCTCGCTTGCCAGAGTCTGTACCGCCATGGACATGACTTGTCCGCCCCCGACTTGATTGGTTCCTTTAGTCTTCGATTTCTGCCAATCTTCAAAGAAGTACTTGGCACTTTTTTTATGTATTACGTCAAACAACGTTCCCACCACGACCAGAGCAAACATGACGACAATGAAGGTCTCTGTCACGGCGTTAGGGATGTACGCCGAAAGCTCAGCAAAGGGATTGCTGGTGAACATATTTTGGATCCTGCGTTATTTTGATGGGGGTTGAGTGGCGCATTATACAAAACTTTTTTAACCCGACTTCAACCTGCGCAGGCTCAAGTACATATGGGAACACGCCCTGCTTGACGATTGCCGCATCTGCATCGACAGATGCATTCTTATCGCAAGGGGTCGATCACGGTAAGAAACGGGAACCGGTGAAAGTCGGTGTCTCGGGTGCAGATCTGGCTGACACCATGCTCTCGCATTAACACCGCAGTGTTCAGGTCATGACAAAGATTTCCATGCACGTCGGGCAATTCCTCTATGGTTTGTGCCAGCACCGTTTCATGCCGAGATGTCGCCAGCAACAGGTCGAACCCAGGCGATTCCAGCAAAGACCTGAGAAACCCCCAAGCTTCTCGCAAGGTCCAAGGAGACCTGGACGCACGTGCGTGCGTCGTCACCCGCATGAATTCGTAGCATACGTTCCAGGTGAGAAAGGCTGGTGCAGGGTCCTCGCATGCTTGCAAAACGCCAGCGTGACATGCGTCATGAAATGGCGACTTCCTGTCGGCCGCATAGATCAAGATGTTGGTGTCGAAGACTAACACTTATTCCTCGTCCAGTAGCCGATAGAGTTCTTCACGGTTAGCAACATCGATCCGGAACCCTCCGCTATCCCACGTCGGGAGTTGCCGTGGAGTATTCGATTCGGTTTTAAGGAGCGAAGGTGCCGCGAGGATACGCCTGAGTCCCGCCTCCACGAGGGCGGACATGGTTGTGCCCCGTCGTGCGGCTTCCTCTTTCAGTTGCCGCATGACGGTTTCGTCTATATTGAGAGTCGTTTTCATATGGAAAACCATATCATAGATATTTTTATATGTCTATTATGGCAGGGGAAAAGCACCGCTAGCATAGGCTCAAGTTACGCTTGGTTCTGTTTTTCAGGTTTTGGAAATGGCATAACCCCCGAGAGTTTTTTCGGAAGAACCATGCCATGTAAGGTTCCTGGACGTCCGCTCGGACGAGAAACCTCGGCCTTCAATATTAGAAACTGGGAGGTCCCGGTCGGCGCTATATCTAACCGCGGGAAGCGGTTAGATCGGCGGTGACGTGATTCACCCAAGGGTGAACCAGAAGCAGCCAACCGGGACTCCAATTATATACCGATTCCTCTTTGGGCACTGTCAGTGCCCTCCCACCCGCGCAACTGTCTTCCTGGTTTCAATTAGTAACTGCAAACTAACCTGAGGTTTTCAAAATCGGTTACTCGCTGTTTGCATCAGACAGGCTCAGTCGGGTCGCCTTGCAAGCGGTAAACAGAAAAAGTATGCTCCTTACCTGCATTGGGGTTGAGAACAGTGGCCGTAGAGATCTCGTTGCTGCGCAAGTCGAATTGGTAAGCCACCACAATTTCATTCGCTTCCCTCCTGACCACTTCACCAACACAGACAAATGGGCCATCAATGGCATGCTCGGCAGGAACGATAAGAGTCCGCTGGTGGGCTGTACCTTCCACTAGGGCAAATGGTGTCGGAGCCACGTACATCTTCCGGTCTCGCACCAGAATATCACCGTAGCTCCCGAATCCCTTAAAACTTTCGTTCTTGTGCACATAGGTACTATCAGCATTCAGGAACTCTCCATGGCACATGACGAAGTCGAGCACCGGGTAGCGGTCGCCATCCGGCTCTTTCGGATAGCGTCCAAAGACATAGAAGATCTGCCGTCCATTGTGTTCGCCTCGGGGAACTTGGCTGTTGCAGTCGTAGTTGGCTGATCGGCCCGGATAGGCCAATCCTTTCAGTTCGAAACCCTCGGCCGAGTTGACCAGACAGAAGTCGGGATATGTGTTCCTTCCCGGCGAATCGTAGTGGAGCCCGAGCTCGTCCAGACGACTCGCGAACCAGTTCTGGAAATGGAATTCCTTGTCCTTCTGTCCCTCCCGTTCAATCAATGTGCCCACCCGAATAGCCTGAACGCAAGCTTCAAAAATGACCAGCGCCTTTGACACGGTTATGCCGCCTTCCCTCTGACTTCCAATTGCTCTGTTCCGTGCAGGCATCCAACCTGTCGATTGACCTCATCCATGCTTTCGTCAAGAAGCCGTATGGATTCCTGTGCCGAATCCCCGTATGAAAGATAGCGCAGAAATTGAGCCATTAGGATAACAAGCACATCATTACGGCTAAGCCCCCTTCCCGCCGTCTTCAACCTTGCGACTTGGTGTTCGGCCGCCTTCAGCCAATCGACGACCTGCTGCGGCCTAGCCGAAGCAAGGCGCTTCCTGCACACGATGATGATATCAAGATCAATCGGTTCTTTCGCCTGATGTTTGGGCATGGCAACCGACATTTCCGCCTTGACGGGATGGGTCGCCGTAATGACGAAGCCGGTGTCCATAAGAGCCTCAAGAACTGCTCGCCAACCGTCGGGCCGGGAATGATGATAGGTGAAAACCAGCAGGCCGCCGTCTTTTAGGACGCGGCGGGTTTCCTGCCAGACACTCTCCAACCGCGACGTGAATGCTGCCGCATCACCATTCTGAACCTCACCGTCGGCACGGGTCGTCTCGCTTTCCCTCTGCCCGACCGTCCCCAAGATATGCCGTTGCCAGACATGGAAGAAATCCGCCAATTGCGAGTAATGGACATTGTCGAAAAACGGCGGGTCCGTGATGACCGCATCGACGGACTGGTCGGGCAAATCCGTACAGCTCGAATCCCCGCAGGATAGATACACCGGCTTTCCGCTCTCGAAATCCCGGTAACCCTCGGCAAGATCGCAGCCTAGGCGTTCCGACAGCCCGAAGACCTTGACGGACTTCCTTCCACCCTCTGGTGGACTGATCTCGAATGGGTCCTCGGCATAGTCCAGGGCTCGTCGGATCCTACCCTCGAACATCGTGGAGAACGATCCTGAACTCTTGGGCGTGCCCCACAGGTTGGCTTCCAAAGGAGTCCGTTCGGGTTTCAGGATGTGGTGAGCGAACATGTGCCGGACCGCGCCTGTCCCTTCGCCCTTATACGAAGCGAACTGATTGTTGAATTCCAGTGCCCCCGAAAAAAGGCAGGTAAAAAGACTCTTCAGGTCGGGGTTTTCGATGGCCCGAATTCGGTCCGCAAGGATGGACAGGCACAAGAGCTGACGAGCATTGAACATGTTGTGCCAATGCCGGTAGTTGTAGCCAAGGGCCTGATTGGTGTTGTAGCCCGCCTTGATTTCGACGACGGGAAACGGATTTCCTCTTCTGTCCAGTTCCTCTTCTGCTGCCTGATACCGGGCCTGGTCTTCTTCGGTCGCGGGGAGATACTGCTTGGTTCCATCCGGCATCAGAACCAACTTCGCGTAGAGTCTGTGGCGAGGGGGGGCCTCACTTTCTCGGACCCGCTGCACGATTGGAAATACATGCTGACAGGACGAGCATCGGGCATTCTTCCCTTGAGCCGGACCGGCCTGGGGGTTGAAAGATTCGCCGCAGGTTCCGCATTCCTCTTCCTTAGAATCGTAGCGCACCTGATTGACGCCACCACACTGCGGGCAAACCGCCCGAGCCGTTGGATGGCGACTCGGATAAGCGTGCCGAGCGAAGACATACGAGGAGAACAGATCAACATCTTCGGAACATTCCGGGCAGACCAGCGTCTTGACCCAGAAAAAGCCCAGTACGTCTACTGAAGTCCCATCGGAGAGGATGGTTTTGTAGTGGTGTCGAATCAAATTGCCTACATCTTCGTCTATCGCCCGGAACGTAGCCAGAATGGCTTGCCGGTCGTGAGACGCCAAGGCATTTTGCACCAAGAAATGAGCAACGGGATTGATATCCCGTCCAATCGCCCTGCCTCCTAGTTTGGCTACCTCGCCAACGGTCGTTCCGCTTCCCATGAAAGGGTCGAAAACGATCTGCCCTGGAATCCGCGTACGTCGGTAGAAAAGGTCAAGGACATCCGACCCCGCCGGCGCGAATGCGGCAATCGCAATGGCCCGGAAGACCGAACCCAGCCGGTGCGCCCACCATTTATGGATGTGGTAAGTAGGTCGGTTGATCTCTTTGCGCCAGCTCTCTGCCTCCGCAATCTGGCTTAACTTCTCAAATGGGAAGTCTTCGTCTTCAATGGCTCGTTGGCCACCAGTCGGAGAAATCAGAACATTTGTCGACCTGCCGCCGAGCAATTCGAGTTGCTTGGATTCGCTCCGCATCCGCGAAGAGACCTCCATGTTAGATCCTCCCTGAATGCAATCGGATCCGCGAAGTTTTGGGGATAGGTTTGCCATCCTATCCTGCCGCTAATACTACCACTCCCTATTTGGCTTGTTTCTGCGCCGGTTACGGTGTCAGTGGATCGCGTCATCTTTCCCCGGGTCCCTCAGCAATTCCTGCCCCGCCTCCAGAATCTGCTGGGCTCGCTGAAGGCTCAACTCCTCGCTTAACTTTTTCGGGTCTTTCAACTCTTCTTCCGTCGGAAAATCCTCTTCTCGAATCCAATGGCAACCTCCACTTGCGACCAGCAATTCCAGCATCCGGGCCGCCTCCTCCCGGGTCGGCTTCCGATCGCCGAAGGGAAAGGGATAGTACAGCGGCTCCAGCGAGAAAAAACGGTCCCAGCCCATGACCCTGAGCGCCTCCCGCACAATGTCGTCCTGGTCCATGTCCCGAATTCTCCGGTGGTCCCCGAAAATCCGCGCCGCATGGAAGAAAATGTCACCTGGGCTTTTCCAGTCCAGGCCCATGACCGACTGGTCGTACTGGTCTTCAGGGAGCTCGCGAATCATTTTCGCCAGCTTGAGCGTCCTTTTCTTCTCCCGATTGTTCATGATCGCTCCGCCTCCGGTACCGCTGAAGGAAAAGCCCGGTACCGACCCGACGCGCCCTCACTCAATAAACAGCGTGCTGATCGATTCGTTCCGATGAATGCGGGAAATCGACTCCGCCAGCAGCTCGGATACGCTGAGCACCCGGATCCGGTCGCAGCCCTCGGCCTCCTCGCTCAACGGGATGGTGTCCGTGACGACCAGTTCGTCCAGCGTCGAATCCGTCAAGTTCTCAATGGCCCGGCCCGACAGCACCGGGTGCGTGACATAGGCGACCACCCGCGTGGCTCCCCGCTCCTTCAGGGCTGCGGCCGCATGGCACAACGTTCCCGCCGTGTCCACCATGTCGTCGACCATCACGCAGGACATGCCCTCGACCTCGCCGATGATGTTCATGACTTCCGACTCGTTGGGATTCGGGCGTCGCTTGTCGATGATGGCGAGTTCGCTGCCGAGTTGCTTGGCGAACGCGCGGGCGCGCACCACCCCGCCGATGTCCGGCGACACCGTCACCAGTCTGTCGCTCCCGTCCCGGTGCCAAATATCCTTGATCAGGATCGGCGAGGCGTAGATGTTATCGACCGGGATATCGAAGAACCCCTGCTCCTGGTCGGCGTGCAGATCGATGGTCAGCACCCGGTCGACCCCGGCTGCAGTGATGATGTTCGCTGCCAGCTTGGCCGAGATCGGCACGCGTCCCGAGCGGGCCCGGCGGTCCTGCCGCGAATAGCCGAAATACGACACCACCGCGGTGATGCGGTTGGCCGAGGAACGGCGCAGCGCATCCACGATGATCACCAGCTCCATCAGGTTCTCGTTGGTCGGCCGACAGGTCGGCTGCAAGATGAACACGTCCTTGCCGCGGACGTTTTCATTGATCTCCACGCGCACCTCGTCGTCGCTGAAGCGACCGATGTCGGCCTTGCCCAGCGGGATACTGAGGTATTGGGCGATCTTTCGCGCAAGCGCCGGGTTGGCGTTTCCGCTGAACACCACCAAGTCGTCATAGTCACTCATTTAGGTTCCCGTCCATGAATTGGGGAAAATGGCTGGGCCGGCAGGATTCGAACCTGCGAATGCGGGGATCAAAACCCCGTGCCTTAACCTGACTTGGCGACGGCCCAACATCCTTCACGCCCCCTCCTGCGCCAACAGGGGCGAGCACGCGAGGCTCGCAGCAACCCGTCCATTCCATTCCGGCGGACAGAGCGCCAGCACGGACTCGGCCTCGCCGCGATCGTCGAACCACGCGAAGACCGAACCGCCCGAACCCGTCATTGCTGCCGGCGCATAGCGGCGCAACCAATCCAGGCGTGTCCCCACCTCCGGCAACCGCGACCGGAGCAATTCCTCGAACACGTTGCTCCCCCAATACGCGTCCATCTCGCCCATTTTGATGGGGGCGCTCCATTGTGTCAATTGCAGGGACTGGTACACCTCGGCCGTACTCACCATCGAGGGGGTCGGCAAAACCAGTGCAAAACCTTCCGGGCGGTCCACCGGCGTCAGCTTCTCGCCCACCCCTTCCGCCCATGCGGTGCGCCCGTACACGAACAGCGGCACGTCCGCCCCCAGCTCCAATCCCATCGCGGCCAACTCCTCGATACTCCATGGCCGACCCCACAGCCGGTTGAGCCCGTGCAGCACGGCGGCCGCATCTGAACTGCCCCCGCCCAGGCCCGCGCCGACCGCAATCTTCTTGTTGAGGAAGATCGAGGCGCCGCAACCTCCGGGGTGGCGCTCGCGCGCCAGTTCGGCAGCCCGCAAGCACAGGTTGGAGCCTCCGAAATCCACATCCACATCGTCCGCATACTCGAAACGGCCGTCCTCGCGCGACTCGATCGTCAGGCAGTCCGTGTAGTCGATCAGTTGGAACAAGGTCTGCAAGTCGTGATAGCCATCCTCGCGACGGTCGGTCACGTGCAGGAACAGGTTGAGCTTGGCCGGGGCGTACAGGCGCATCGGCTAATTCCGGCTCCATTCGCGGACCACCAGCACGCCACGCATCGCCTCTTGGGCGAAACGTACCCGGCCGGGCAAGGTCGGCTCCTCGCAGCAGCTGTAGTCGCGGTAATTGATCTCCCACCCTCCCTGGAGGATGCGCAGGGCCCGGGCCTGCCCGTCGAGCATCACCTCGCCGGCGTCGGAGACCGGGATGCCGCGCACGAGGTTCACCAGTTCCGCCAGCGGCAGCGCAAAGCCCAAGCGTTCCCGCATGACCTCTTCGATCTGCCCCTGGATGTTCTCCTCCCCGTCGTGCAGAGTGGCCTCGCCGGTCTGCAGGTTGCCGTTCACATGCACCGGGTTCAACCCGAACGGCCCGCTCAGCCGCAGTTCGAAATCGGCGCCCGTCTGGCGCCACTGCAGGCGGCCCTGGACCTGACCGTCGTCCCACTGCAGGCCGAAGCGGCCCTGCAGCCCCCAATCGTCGAGATCCGCCACGTTGCGGCGGTGTTCCTCCCAGAGCCGCACCTGCCCCGAGTCGCCGACCCCGGCTTCTCCCGGCATTTCCAGCAAAGCGCAACCCGTCAGCAGAAGCGCCGCCAACGGACCCAGCCCTGCTCCCCTCATAAGGAGAAGCGCTGGGCGACCTGGTTCAGGAATTCATTGTCTGGAAGCCGGTCGACCGCCTCACGGTAGATCTCGCGCGCCTCCTCGCGCCGTCCCTGCACCCAGAGCACCTCGACCAGGTGCGACACGATCTCTCCCTCGGGCTGCAGCGAGAATGCCTGTCGCAGCAATGCCTCCGCCTTCTCGAGGTTGCCAAGCCGGTAGTGGGCCCAGCCCAGGCTGTCGATGATCGCCGCATCGTCCGGAATCTGTGCATGCGCCCGCTCGATATATTCCAGCGCGAGATCAAGGTTGAGGTTGTGATCCGCCCAAGTGTAGCCGAGCGCGTTCAGCGCCTGCGGGTTCTCCGGATCTTCCGCGAGCACCGCCTGCAGGTCCCGTTCCAGCCAATCGATCCGGCCCAGCCGCTCG
This sequence comes from Gammaproteobacteria bacterium, assembly GCA_026713705.1. GTDB lineage: Bacteria > Pseudomonadota > Gammaproteobacteria > Poriferisulfidales > Poriferisulfidaceae > Poriferisulfidus. The sequence goes on along the minus strand of JAPONY010000038.1, from coordinate 45,392 downwards.
GCCAGCAGCGCGCGGCTGTACAGCAGCGACGCACGGCCGGGGAACTCCTTCAGCGCCTGGCTCAAAAGAGTGAACCCGGCATCGTACTGCTTCAACCCATACAGCAGGTCGCCCTCTGCGACGTACAGCTGCACCACGCTCTCTTCACGCTGGCTGCGCCCGCGCGACACCTTCAGATGCATGCGCGCCTGATCCGGGTGTCCCGCGTCCAGGAGCAGATGCGCGATCCGCACCCGCGCTTTCTGGTAATACTCGTCGACCCCGAAATAGTCCCGCTCCTCGACCTGGTAGTAGTAATCCATGGCCTTCGTCGCGTCCCCGGTCTCTTCGGCCACCAGGCCTAGGAAGTACGCGCTGACCGAGTGGTTGAACGCCGGCGGCTGGCTGCCCACCAACGGGCGGGGGTTGAGGCTGAGCGAGAGGAAATGGCCTTCGGATTCCTTCCAGTCGCCGGCCAGGAGCGCCAGGGAGCCGAGGGTCATCTGCCAGTGCGGGTTGCTCGGGTCGGATTCCAGCAGGCGGGCGAATTCTGCCCGCGCCTCGGCCTGGCGTCCCAGGCTGTTGAGGAGGTCCGCCAGCATCTGGCGCAGGCGCGGTGCATTCTGAATCGGTTTTTCCAGGGCCCTGCGCAGCAGCGCGACCGCTTCCTCGGTGCGCTCCAGTTCGCGCAGGATATCGGCATGCAGCACGATCGCGTCCGGCCATTCCGGAAGCAATTCGGAGGCGCGGCGCACCGCCGCCAGGGCTTCGTCCGTTTTCCCCTCCACGCGCGAGATGCCGGCCACGTGGAGATGCGCATGCGCGCTTTTCGGGTGGCTTTCCGCGAGCGCCCGCAGGATGTCGAGCCGGACCGGCTGGGCCGTCTCGGTGGAAAGGGAATTCGAGATCGCAACCAAGTCCATCTCCAAGCTGATCGGCGACACCTCGATGGACTTCTCGTACGCTTCAAGCGCGGCCGGCAGGTTCCCCTGGGTCGCATGGATGGAGCCCAGGACGCGCAGCGGGTGCGGGTTTTCGGGCACCAGGTCCCGCCAACGCAAGGCGGCCTTCACGATACGTTCGGGGTCGTTCATCCACAAGGCGATTTCGGTGGCGCGCGAGGCCACCTGGGGGTCGTCCGTCAGTTGGGACGCCTGGTAGTAGTGGTCGAACGCACCCGGCAGGTCTCCGCGAAAGCCGCTCATTTCGGCCTGCAGCAGTTCGTACATCAGGTCCGCGACCGGGGTCTCGGCCGTCTCGACCGGCTCCGGCAAAGACTGGCAGCCGGACGCCAGCCCGACCAGCAACGCCAGCCCCGCGATCCTGGAACAATTCCGGCCTATGGCCGAAAATAGCCATAGTGAAAGGGATTTTTGGCGTAAAATGAACAAGACAGCCGTCGCAGCAGTGGGGCTTGGGAACTTCAAACTATTATGGCATTGGCTACTCTTGGCATCAATCACCAGACCGCCAGCCTGGACTTGCGCGAGCAAATCGCGTTCACCCAGGATTCGCTGGATGCCGCCCTCAAGGAACTGGCCTCGCTGCCAAATATCAGCGAGGCGATGATCCTGTCCACCTGCAACCGCACCGAGCTGTACCTCAGCCACGACACCGCGGAGGACATCGCCCAGGCCCGCGACTGGCTCTGCCACTGGCACCAGATTGACCAAGGATCCCTGCGGGACGCACTGTACTGGCATGCCGACGAGGCCGCGGTGCGGCACGCCATCGAAGTCGCCAGCGGGCTGGACTCCATGGTGCCCGGCGAACCGGAGATCCTCGGGCAGTTCAAGCAGGCCTCGCGCAATGCGGAACAGGCCGGCACCCTGGGCGGCGAACTCCACCGCCTGATTCAGCACACCTTCTCGGCGGCGAAAAAAGTCCGCACGCTGACCGAGATCAGCCGCAACCCGGTCTCCATTGCCCATGTCGCCGTCGCCCTCACCAAGCAGTTCTTCGACCAGCTGCAGGAACGGCGGGCGCTGGTGGTCGGGGCGGGCGAAGCCGCACGACTGGTGGCGCGCTACCTGCACGACGCCGGGATCGGTCACCTCACCATCGCCAACCGCAACCTGAACCGCGCGCAGAAGCTCGCCCGGGAACTGCTGGCGCATGCCATCCCGATGTCCCACATCGGGCATGCGCTGGAAGACGCGGACATCGTCATCAGCAGCACCGGGAGCCCGGTGCCGGTGCTCGGCAAGGGAATCGTCGAGGATGCCGTCCGGCGGCGCAAGCACCGGCCGATCTACATGGTGGATCTGGCCGTGCCGCGCGACATCGAGCCGCAGATCGCACATCTCTCCGATGTCTACCTGTACACCCAGGAAGACCTGCGCCAGGTCGTCGAGAAGAACCTGCAATCCCGCGAGAACGCCCGCCGGGAAGCGAGCGCCATCATCGACCAGCAGGTGGAGGAGTTTGCGCGGCGCACGCAGAGCGAATCCGCCTTCGCCCTGATCCGCGACTACCGCGACCAGGCGCAGCAACTGCGCGACGAGACACTGGAGCAGGCGCAACAGCGGCTGAAGCGCGGGCGCGGACCCGACGAGACCCTGGAATGGCTCGCCCATACGCTGTGCAACCGCCTGACGCACAACCCGACGCAAGCCCTGAACGAGGCTGGCCAGGACAACGACCACTCCCTGCTCGACGCGGCACGCACCCTGCTCAAGACCCGTTCCCCGGACTCATGAGGGAGTCCCTTCAGGCGCGGCTCGACCGTTCGGTCGAACGCCATGCCTGGGTCCAGCAGCAGCTCGCCGACCCCGAGGTGCTGTCCGACCGCACGCTCCACCGCAACCTGTCCAGCGAATTTGCCCGCCTCGCGCCGCTGGTGGACCGGTACCAGGATCACCAAGCCTGCCAACGGGAACTGGACTCGATTGCCGAACTGAAGGACGAACCGGACGCCGCATTGCGCGCCCTGGCCGATGAAGAGCAAGTGCGCCTGCGGCAGCGAATGGGCGAGATCGAGAAGGAGATCGAAGCGCTGCTGGTCCCGGTCGACCCGCACGACCAGTGCAACGCATTCCTGGAGATCCGTGCCGGGACCGGCGGGAACGAAGCGGCCCTGTTCGCCGGAGACCTGTTCCGGATGTACAGCCGATACGCCGAGCAAAACGGCTGGCAGATCGAGTCGCTGAACCACAACGAGGGCGAGCAAGGCGGCTACCGCGAAGTGGTGGCGCGCGTGCGCGGCCGGGACGCCTATGCCCGGCTCAAGTTCGAGTCCGGCGTGCACCGGGTGCAGCGCGTCCCGCAAACAGAGTCTCAAGGCCGGATCCACACCTCGGCTGCCACCGTCGCGGTGTTCCCGGAAACCGACGAAGTCGATGAAATCGAACTTTCAACGGACGACCTGCGCGTCGACCGGTTCCGCGCCTCCGGGGCCGGGGGGCAGCACCTGAACAAGACCGATTCCGCGGTCCGCATCACCCACCTGCCCTCCGGGATTGTGATCGAGTGCCAGGACGAACGCTCGCAACACCGCAACCGGGAGCAGGCCATGTCCCTGCTGCGGGCACGGCTGCTGGACATGGAACGGCGGCGGCGTGCCGAAGAGGAAGCCAGCCTCCGCCGCGACCTGATCGGCAGCGGCGACCGTTCGGAGCGGATCCGGACCTACAACTTCCCGCAGAGCCGCGTCACCGACCACCGGATCGGATTGACCTTGCACTCCCTGCACGAGATGCTCGAGGGCGACCTCAACCCGGTCATCGACCCCCTGCGGCAGGAACACCAGGCCATGCAACTGGCCGAGCAGGCCGGTGACGGCTGAGCCGCCCACCCTCCGCCAGGCGCTGCTCGAATCCCGGACCCGACTCAGTTCCTGCAGCGACAGCCCAGCCATCGATGCCGAATGGCTGTGGAGCCACGCCCTGCGCCGCTCCCACGCCTGGCTCATGGCGCATCCGGAGTGGGAACTGACCCCTGCGGAACAGGCACGAGGCGAATCTTTGATCCGCCGCCGACAGGATGGTCATTCGGTTGCACACCTGTGCGGCGAGTGCGAATTCCTGGATTTTGCGCTACGGCTGACTCCCCGGGTACTGGCTCCCCGCCCGGAAACCGAACTGCTTGCGGAACAAGCCCTGCACGAACTGCCGCGCCGCGCGCGCATCCTCGAATGGGGCACCGGCAGCGGCGTGCTCGCTCTGGCTCTCGCCCGCGCCCGGCCTGATTGCCGGGTCCTGGCTTTGGATCAGTCGCGTGCCGCAATCAAGCTGGCCCAAAGCAACGCCCTGCGGCTGCGGCTGAAGAATATCCTTTTTACACAGGGAGACTGGCGTCACCCGTGGCCCGGCGGCACTTTCGACCTGATCCTCGGAAATCCGCCCTACGTCAGGCTCCACGACCCGCACCTGCAATCTCCCGGCGTGCGTCGGGAGCCCCGTCATGCATTGGTCGCCCCGGCCCGGGGGACCCAGGCGATCCGGATCCTGGCTGTACAGGCGCGCCGACACGCGCATCGGCGTACCCGGCTGCTACTGGAACACGGTGCGGATCAGGGTGACATCTGCCGGAAGATCGTCGAGCGGGCGGGATGGGGGCGGTCAAAGACCTTGGTTGATTTGCCCGGTCTACCGCGAGCCTGCCTGACATCACACTAATTAATCGTAGCAGTAAAATCGAATGGTGTTGCTTCCGCATGTAAGATACCCGATAAATTACATAATAAATATAACAGTTGACAAAAATATGTTATGATTTGCTTATGATTCACAGATTCAGCATTAGCAATTTCCAGTCCATCCGGGATGCCGTTGAGCTTGACTTTCGAATTCCTGGCACGACTCCGGAGGTACCTTGTTTCCGGACAAGCCATTCGCGGCCTGATGTGCGCCTGCCTAGTGTAATTGCATTAGTCGGCCCTAATGGATCCGGCAAAAGCACCCTGCTGCGTGCCATAGTCGAAACCTTTCGCTTTATCATATATTCATACGGCTACCAGTCTAGCCATATTCGCACTTTTCCCTCATTTCTGGGGCCAGAGGCACTAGTTAGCCCCACTAAAATTGAAATAGATTTTGAGACATTGCCCCAAAAAGGTCACGATGACTCTGCGAGCACACTGCTTCGGTATACCCTAGAGTTGGAGAGGGATGAGACCAACCTCTACGCTACCAGAGTCAGCCGTGAAGCACTATATTCTTTTCCAAAGAGGCGTCCCCGCCGCCTTCTAGAGCGAGAAAAAGGCCAGCATATTTATGTTGAAAAGGAAATAGGCCTGCGCCCCCGTGACGACCGCCTATCTTCTATTCCAGAAAACGCCTCAGCTATTTCGAGCCTTGCGAGGATGGGAGTGCCTTTTTTCGTGAATCTTCAAGAAGACATTAGCGAGGCTCAGACTAACATCGCCAGAATAGAAAATAGCCCGAGGAGCTCTGGCGCAGAGAATATAGTTGATCATTACCGAGAGCAAAAAGATCTGACGGACAAGGTTTCGGACAAATTGCAGCGTTTTGATCTCGGTATCAAAGACATAAAGCTCCAGTCGGCACAGAACGGAAAGTGGTTTCTTACATTCGACCACCACGGGCTCAATGCACCAGTTATGCTGCAGGAAGAATCTACCGGAACACGGCGCCTAGTGCACATGTACCCTTCATTCAACGACGCTCTCGATAGTGGTCACCTAGCGGTTATGGACTCTCTTGATGCCGATTTTCATACTGAACTCTCCATGGAAGTCCTGAACTGGTTTCGGAAGAATGAAACAAACCCTAAGAAAGCACAATTGATCTGCGCGCTCCACAATGTGTCCGTTCTCAACGAACTTGAAAAAGAAGAAATCTTCATCGTCGAAAAAGACCGGAGCGGCGCAACCCACGCATATGGAATGCGGGATATTTCCGGACTGCGGCGGGGAACGAACCTTCAAAAACAATATCGCAGTGGCGCTTTAGGCGGACTGCCAGCTTTCGGCTGACGAATGCCGCCCCGCCCCCCGGTTCCGAAGCGAAAGCGCTTCTTCATCGGTGCCGAGGGGGAAAGTGAAAAGTCTTTTGCGAGATGGCTTGAACGCCTTCGCAACCACCCTAACCCTATCGTTCATCTCGACATAACCGTTTGCGACGGCGGAGATAGCCTCGCGATTGCGAATCATGCTGTCGCCCAGTATCGAAAACGTACTGACGCGCATGGGAAATTTGCTGCCGGGTTGATTCTCCTCGATTCCGACCGGATCAAGCAAGACCGATCAAACAACCGGGACCCCGAAATCGCCTTAAAAGGCCAGAGAGGCATACGCTTGGTCTATCTGACACCTAATCTTGAAGGATTGCTGTTGCGACTTCATGCTGGCCATGAGCAAGAATTCGTTGCAGCGGACAAGACCTTGCGAGCCCTTCGGAAACAATGGCCCGAGTACAAGAAGCCTGCATCGGCTGATGTGTTAGATACCCGTTTTGACCTGAGCGACCTCCAGCGTGCAGCTCGGCATGATGACGAGCTTCGGGAGGTTCTGAAGACTCTAGGGCTACCTCTGCGGTAGCTGAAAATCGGAGGCGTGTTTGGTGTCAGGCTGAAGAATTTTTCAGAGCAAGATTCGCCCTAGGCTCTGACCAGACTACTGAAAAATCTGCCTGAAGAACGCCCGCATGTTCTCGGTCGACTGCTGATCGGCATGGGCGTCGTATTTCAGGGCCTCGATGCCGTACTTCGATGCCTCCGGGTTGGTAAATCCGTGGAGCACGCCGTCGTAACCGTTGAACGTGTAGTCGGCCTCGGCCGCATCCAGTGCCGCGCGGAACTGACGGACTCTTTCCTCCGGGATAAAGGGATCGGCATTTCCGTGTTCGACCAGTATCGCGGCCTTGATTGCCTCTGCCTGATCGGCGGAAGCCGGCGGCAATGAGCCGTGCAGGGTAACCACGCCTTTGACGTCCGCGCCGCTGTAGGCGAGTTGCATGACGGTGGAGCCTCCGAAGCAGTAGCCGATCGCGGCAATGTTTTTCCCGTCGGTCATTTCGTGGGCGCGCAGCAATTCGACCCCCAGTTGCGCGCGCTTCTGCCAGTCCGCGACATTGCTGGTGGTCTGCACCATCCATTCCTTGGCCTGTTCGGGATGCTCGGTCACCTTGTCCGCCCCATACATGTCCATGGCGAAAGCCACATAGCCATCGGCAGCCATCTGCCTCGCACGCTCACGGGCATAGGCATTCAAGCCCCACCACTCATGCACCACCAGGATGCCGGGGCGTTCGGCGGAGTCGCTGCTGTCGTAGTAGATGTAGCCTCTGTGCTGGGCGCCATCGTGTTCAAAATCGACCGGCTCCTCGACGATTTCGGCCGCAACCGAACCGCAAGCCAGCAGCAATAGCGATGAAAAAGTGATTTTCATCAGTCTTTCCCCATCTCAATCGACCTGAAGCTTCGCACGCAGCTGTTCGCTGACCTGCTTCGGGTCCGCTTTGCCGCCCGACGCCTTCATCACCTGCCCGACGAAGAAGCCAAGCAGCCGGTCCTTGCCGCCGCGGTATTGCGCTGCCTCGTCCGGGTGCGCTTCGATGGCCTGATCGACCCACTGGTCCAGATCGGCTCCTGCGCCGACCTGGCGCAAACCTCGCGCCTCGATGATCGTCTCGGCTTCGCCTTCGCCCTGCCACATCGCGGCCAGCACTTCTTTCGCCGCGCTGTTGGACACGACGCCGGAATCGATGCACTTCAGCAGTTGCGCCAGCGAATCCGCGGACACCGGAGGCTCGACTTCTTCAGTCGAATGCTTGTGCATATGGGCGAACACCTCGCCGGTGATCCAGCGGGCCGCGGTGGAGGCGCTTGCGCCGGCCTCGACGGCCGCCTCGAAATAATCGGCCCACTGCCGGCTCTGCACCAGCACGGCGGCGAGATCCGCGGCCAGTGCGTATTGCTCGACCAGCCGGGCCTTGCGTGCCTGAGGAAGTTCCGGCAGCGATTCGGCCAGTTCCGCCTGCATCGCCTCGTCGACGACGACCGGCAGCAGGTCGGGGTCCGGGAAATACCGGTAGTCGTCTGCATATTCCTTGACCCGCATCGGGCGGGTGCGGTCGGCCGCCGGGTCGTACTGCCGGGTCTCTTGGATGATCGGTTCGCCGGACTCCAGTGCTTCGACCTGGCGTTGCTGCTCGTAGCGCAGGGCGCGCTCGACGAAGCGGAACGAGTTGATGTTCTTCAGTTCGACCTTGACGCCCAGTTCCGTCTCGCCCTTGCGCCGCATGGAAATGTTCGCGTCGCAGCGAAACGAGCCCTGTTCCATGTTGCCGTCGCAGATCTCCAGGAAGGTGACGATGCCGTGCACGGCGCGCATGTAGGCGGAGGCCTCCTCGGGGCTGCGCATCTGCGGCTCCGAGACGATTTCCATCAGCGGCACGCCGGCGCGGTTGAGATCCACCGCACTTTCTCCGGCGTAGCCTTCGTGCAGCAGCTTGCCCGCGTCTTCCTCCAGGTGCGCCCGGGTCAGGTCAATCTGCCGTCGGCTGCCGTCCTGGAGTTCGATCTCGATCATGCCGCCCTCGACGATCGGCAGTTCGTACTGGCTGATCTGGTAGCCGCGCGGCAGGTCCGGGTAGAAGTAGTTCTTGCGCGCGAACACGCAGGGCGTACGGATCTTCGCGCCCACCGAAAGCCCGAACAGGACCGCCATGCGAATGGCCTCGCGGTTGACCACCGGCAGCACCCCCGGCAGGGCCAGATCGATGCCGCAGGCCTGGCGGTTCGGTTCCGCACCAAACTGCGTCGAGGCGGCGGAGAACAGCTTGCTTCGGGTCGACAGCTGGGTGTGGACTTCCAGCCCGATAACCGTCTCCCACTCGCTCATGCGAACTCCGGCGGCACCTGCCGGTGCCAGTCCGTCTCCCGTTGCCAGGCGGCACCGAAGCCAAGCAGCTGCGCCTCGTCGAAATAGTTGCCGATCAGCTGCATGCCGGTCGGCAGCCCGTCCACCGGCCGCGCCGGCAATGACAGGCCCGGCAGGCCGGCCAGGTTGACCGGGATGGTGTAGCAGTCGATCAGGTACATCGCCACCGGGTCCTGCATCTTCTCGCCGAGCTTGAACGGCAGCACCGGCGAGACCGGCGCCGCGATCGCGTCGACTTTTTCGAACGCCTGCTGGAAGTCCCGCCGGATCAACTGCCGTACGCGTTGCGCGCGGCCGTAGTACGCATCGCGGTAGCCGGCGGACAGAGCGTACGTCCCGAGCATGATGCGTCGGCGCACTTCCGCCCCGAACCCTTCCTCGCGCGAGCGGCAGAACAAGTCCTCCAGGTCTTCCGGGTCCTGGCAGCGGTGCCCGTAGCGCACCCCGTCGTAGCGGGCCAGGTTCGACGAGCATTCGGCCGAGGCGATCACGTAGTAGGCCGGGGTGGCGAGCTCCAGGTTCGGTAGCGAGATCTCGACCGGTTTGGCGCCCTGCCCCTCCCAGGCCGCGACCGCCTCTTCCACGGCGGCCCGGATCCGCGCATCCAGCCGGTCGTCGAAGAATTCCTTCGGCAGGCCCAGGCGCAGGCCGTCGATCGGTTGTGCCATTTCCTTGGAATAGTCCGGCACGGGATGGTCCACGCTGGTCGAGTCGCGGGAATCGAAGCCCGCCATCGCGCCGAGCAGCGCCGCGCAATCCTCGGCGCTCACGCCCAGCATGCCGCCTTGGTCCAGGCTGGAGGCGTAGGCCACCATGCCGAAGCGCGACACCCGCCCGTAGGTCGGCTTCAGGCCGGTCACTCCGCAGAACGTGGCCGGCTGCCGGATGGAACCGCCGGTGTCCGTCGCCGTGGCCGCCGGGGCCAGACGTGCCGCCACCGCCGCGGCCGAACCGCCGCTGGAGCCGCCCGGGACCCGCTCCAGATCCCAAGGGTTGCGGACCGGGCCGTAGTGGCTGGGCTCGTTGGACGAGCCCATTGCGAATTCGTCCATGTTGGTCTTGCCGAGCATCACCATGCCGGCCGCCCCCAGCCGTTCCACGACCGTGGCGTCGTACGGCGAGACGAAGTTGTCCAGCATGCGGGAGCCGCAGCTGGTCTTCACGCCGCGCGTGCAGAAGATGTCCTTGTGTGCCAGGGGGACGCCGGTCAGCGGTCCGGCTTCGCCGGCGGAATGCGCACGGTCCGCCGCCTCGGCCTGTGCCAGGGCCTGCTCTTCCGTCACCGTGATGAAACTGTTGATCGACCCGTCGTGGGCCTTGATGCGCTCAAGGTAGGACCGCGTCAGTTCGACGCTGGACACTTCTCCGGCCCGCAGTGCCTGGGCCTGCTCCAGCAGGGTCCGTTCGTGCATCAGTCGGAGTCCAGTACTGCGGGGACCCGGTACAGGCCCTCGCGTGCATCCGGGGCAATCGCCTGGTAGTCTTCCCGCCGGTCGGGTTCGGTCACCTCGTCCTCGCGCATGCGCTGGTCGACTTCGAGCGGGTGCGCCATCGGTTCGATGCCTTCGACCTCTGCCTCGCTGAGCTGGGCGAAAAACTCCAGGACCGCGTCCAGATCCTGAATCAGGCGCTCCTCTTCCGAGGGGCTGGGGCGAAGCCGGGCAAGTTGCGCGATCCCGCGCACGGTCTCGGCGGTCAGATCCATGGATAAGGCAAGGTTCTCGGAACCGAATCGATCAAAAATCGCTCTTAAGTATAGCCGCCGAACATCAGTTTATGCTAAATTGGCTTCCTCAATTCCTAGAAAGTTCCTAATGTTCCGGCGTCTTTTCAGCGACGACATGTCCATTGACTTGGGCACGGCAAATACCCTGGTGTACGTGCCCGGCGAAGGCATCGTGCTGGACGAGCCTTCGGTGGTGGCCATCCGCAAGTATTCGGACCTGAACAAACCCCAGGTCGAGGCCGTCGGCGTCGAGGCCAAGCGCATGATCGGCCGGACCCCCGCTAACATCGAGGTGGTGCGACCCCTGCGCGACGGCGTGGTGGCCGATTTCGCGACCGCCGAGAAGATGCTGCAGTACTTCATCCGCAAGGCCAGCCAACGACGGCTGTTCACCCTTGGGCCGCGAGTCCTGATCTGCGTGCCCTGCGGCGCCACCCAGGTGGAGCGCCGGGCGATCCGGGCCGCCGCGGAGGCCGCTGGCGCGCGCAAGGTCTACCTGTACGAGGAACCGCTGCTGGCCGCGCTGGGCGCGGGCCTGAGCATCGAGGAGCCCTGCGGCAACTTCATCCTGGACATCGGCGGCGGCACCTCGGAGGTCGCGGTTCTGTCGCTCAACGACATCGTTTACTCCGACTCCTCGCGCACCGGCGGGGATCACTTCAACCAGAGCATCATCGACCACGTGCGCCGCCACTGCGGGCTGCTGATCGGCGAGAGTACCGCAGAGATGATCAAGCACACCATCGGCAGCGCCTACCGCCCGCAGACGGTCGAAGAGATGGAGGTGCGGGGCCGCGACCTGTCCGACGGCACCCCGCGCAGCATTACCGTCAACAGCAACGAGATCAACGATGCCTTGCAGGAACCGCTGCAGATCATCCTGAACAAGGTCCATTCCGTGCTGGAGCAGACCCCGCCGGACCTGGCTTCGGACATCATGGCCCGCGGCATCGTGGTCACCGGCGGCGGCGCGATGCTGACCGGCATCGACGAATTACTGATGCAGGAAGTCAAGGTTTCCGTCATCATTGCCAACGAGCCCCTGTACTGCGTGGCACGCGGCGGCGGCAAGGTTCTAGAGGAGAACATCGAGCTTCAGCAGGACTCGCACGCTTTCGCGCGGTGATCCGGAAATCCACCTAACGGTTCGACCGAGCCCCTTAGCCCAATCTCGGCATGCTCTGGCGAAAATTGATTAGCAGCCTGATACTGGCCATTGTGCTGGTCAGCGTCGACTACCGCTATGCCGTGGTCGACCGCGCGGCCCCCTTGGTCGACCTGGTCGTCCAGCCGATCGTCACGGCCTCGAGCCTGCCCCAGCAGTTTTTCGACTGGATCTACACCCACTACCGCGGGGTCGAGGAATTGATCGAAGAGAACCGGGTGCTCAGGCAGCAGTTGCTGGAGGATGTCTTCTGGGCGCAATCCGTCGGGGCGCTGGAAGCGGAAAACCGCCGCCTGCGGACCTTGGCGCAGCTGGACGTTCCGGCGCATTCGCAACGGGTGCTGGTCGCGGAAGTCACGAAAATCAATACCAGCGCGTTCCGCCAGACCATCACCATCAACCGCGGCACCCGCGACGGCACCTACGTGGGCCAGCCGGTGCTGGACGAGCGCGGCGTCGTCGGCCAGATCTCCAGCACGAGCCTGTTCCAGTCCACGGTCCTGCTGGTCACCGACGTCAGCCACGCCCTGCTGGTGCGCAACGCGCGGACCGACGACCGCTACCTGGCACACGGGAACGGACAGGGGTTGACCCTTCGGTTCGTCCCGCGTCACAACGACCTTGAGCCTGGCGATGTCCTGCTGACCTCGGGCCTCGACGATACCTATCCCGAGCAGCACCTGGTCGGCCGGATCACGCAGGTCACCGCCCAGCCCGGCCGGGATTTCCTGGAAGCAGACGTTCAGGCCGAAGCGCAGCTGCACCGGAACCGGGAAGTTCTCCTGGTCTGGCACCGGAAGCCCGCGGAGGAGGCCGGCGATGCGGATTGAAGCGTGGCGAATCTACCAGGCGCTGAGTCTGATCGCGGCCCTCACCCTCTTGGCCTGGCCGCTCCCGGACTCGTATGCTCCGTGGCAGCCGCAGTGGGTCGCGATGATCCTGATTTTCTGGATGTCCGTCCGGCCTGAGAAGGCCGGGTTCGGGATGGCTTGGGCGGCCGGCCTGCTCAGCGACCTTGTCACCGGGAGTTGGATCGGCATCCATGTCCTCAGTTACTGTCTCATCGTGTTTTTGTGCCTCCGGTTCTACCGGGTCCTGCAACTCTCCAGCACCCTGCAGAAGACCTTTCCGGTCGGGTTTCTGCTGGTGCTGCACATGGGTTACCTGCACCTGTTCTCGATCTTTCTCTCCAACATCGACCCCGGCCTGCTTTACTGGGCCAGCCTGCCGACCAGCCTGTTGGTCTGGCCGATCCTGCATCACCTGATGAAGAAGATCCCGGTCGGGGAAACCCCGATGATCTGATGGCGTAGCCGGGGGAGTTTCGGCTACGGGTGGCGTTCCAACCAGCGCGTCACCGATTCCAGTTGCAGCGACGGGCCCATCGGCTCCAGCAACTTCCGCGCCCGCCTGAAAGCGATTCGGGCGGAACTCTTCTCTCCCAACAGCACATAGACGTTGCCAAGTTCGCCGACCAGATCCGGATGTTTCGGCCAGCGGTGCGTCAGGTCCAGGTAGGCCTGCTCGGCACCGGCCAGATCCCGCTGCCGCAGCAGCTGCCGCGCCCGGGTCCACGATTCGTAGAGCGCTTCCGCCTCCAGATCGCGGGGTTTCGGCTGGGGTTGCGCCGGGACGGCCTCCGGATGCGATGCCGCGGGTTCCGACATCGGCGCAGGCTCGGGCGCGACTTCAGGCGATTCTTGCTCGGGAGAAACCGGGGAGGGTTTTACCGGGTCTTCCACCTCCGGCTGGTCGATGACGTCCCGAAGAGACGGCAGTTGATCGGGCTCGAACAGCGGCTCCGTCTCCAGGTCCGGGAACCAGGTGACATTCGGGCTCATCCGCCACCCGAGGAACAGCAGCGTGATCACGATGATGACGACCGCCAGGTGGCTGGCAAGGCGGGAATTCCAGCGAATCTTCATGGCGTCTCCCGTCGCATCTCCGGGGTGAGACGCATGCGCAGCAAGGGGTAGACATACGGCATGTCGACCAGCGCGTCCGGAGAATACAGGCTCAAGGCGTCGGCAGGCGGCACGAGGGACTTTCCTTCCGGCGAGGCCGGTGCTTCGGCTGAAATCTCCCCTTCGGCAGGCGCCGGGGTGTCGTGCGAGGCGGGCTGAGCCGGGTCCTCCACTGCCTGATCCTGTGCCCGAACCTGTCCCGGGCCCTGCAGGCCGACAAGCAGGAGAAACAGGAAAAAAGCCCGAAGAATAGGCATTTATAGAGTACTGGAAAGAGCCTGGAAACAGAAGCACATTATACTGTCCCCCATGGGCGGGGTACTGACTCCCAGTTGGACATGGATCACCCGGCAGGAAGTTCTGCTCAAGTTCCTTGGGCGCATCGAGGATGCGCCTTGGCTTGCGCTGGATACCGAGTTCCTGCGCATCCATACCTACTACCCGAAGCTCTGCCTGATCCAGATCTCGGACGGCACCGAGCACGCCATCATCGACATGCAGGCCGGGCTTGACCTGTCCGTTCTGGTGGAACGGCTGCGCCGATCCAACCGGATCAGCGTCCTGCACGCCTGCTTGCAGGATGTCGAGATCATGCATCATGACTTCGACCTGATTCCCGGAAGTGTGTTCGACACCCAGATTGCCTGGGCCCTGCTCGGACACGGCTTCCAGATCAGTTATGCCAACATGGTGGAGGAGCGGCTGGGAATCGTGCTCGACAAATCCCAAGTGCGCAGCTGGTGGGACCGTCGGCCGCTCAAGCCCGCTCAGTTGCAGTACGCCTTGGCTGATGTCGTGCACCTCGGCCCGATCTACCAGCAACTGTCGGAAGAACTGGAAGCCAAGGGACGCCTGATCTGGATGCAGGAGGAGATGAAACGGACGCTGACGCCATCCGCCTGGGTCCCGGATCCGAACCAGATGTGGAAGCGGGTCCACATTCCCAACGGCAATATGCCCAGCGAGCGGCTGCATGTGCTGCAGGGGCTGGCGCGCTGGCGAGAACTCCTGGCCCGACGCCAAGACCGGGCACGCGTCCGGGTCGCATCGGATGAAGTCCTGGTGGATCTCGCCTGCACACCGTTCCGGGATCGGCAGGCGTTTGAACGCGCGGTGGCCGGCAGAGTCTCCCGGAAGCTCCAAGAGAGACTGTGGAAAACCTTGCAACTGGCCGAGGATTGCCCTCCCCTGTCGCTGAAGTCCATGAGCCGGGAAGAGCGCGGCGAGCAGCGCAGGAAGGTACGGATCCTGGCCGGGGTCGTCCGCAAGGTCGCCGAAGAGATCGGGGTGGCGCCGGAACTGCTCGCGCCCCGCGTCATGGTGGAGGAACTGGTGCGCCAGAGTCCGGATCCAATCTTGCTGCAGGGTTGGCGCGGCGAGACGGTCGGTCCGGCCCTGACCGAAGCCCTCAATGCCCTCTGAGCCGGCAACAAGCACTCCAGTTTCCCTTTTGGAGAAAGTTCGAGAAGCCGTCCCGGACCGGGACGTGCTGCTGATCTCCGACCATCCGCCCTCCCCCGTACCGGAATGGGTCGCCATGACGCTGTCGAGCACCGAGACGCTGGCGATGCCGCGCCTGGAGTCGCGCCACGCCTGCGGACTGATCCTGACCCCGTGGATGGAACCGGAACAAGTGGATGCGGTCATCGCGCACCTGCGCGATTTCCTGTCGCTGGAACTATATGTCCTGCATCCCGGCGACACCTTGGAGCAAGCCCGACGGATGGGCGCGCTGGGGCTGCGTTGCCTGGAGATTTTTGATGCGGATGGGCAGCCCTGGGGGCTGAATCACTTTAGCCTGAAGACCTACAAGAAAACGCCCAGCTGGCTGAACAGCCGCTTCTGGGCCAATCCCCAGCGCTGGAACAAATTTCGCTGGTAAGCCAGTTCAACCCTGGTCGTGCACGTTGCACAGGGCCTGGACCCCCGGCGGCAGGGTTTCGGGGCAGCGGCCGCACAATTCATTGGCCGGGACCGAGAAATCGAGTTTCTTCGGGTACGGCAGGTCCAGCTTGTTCATCAGCTCCACGAAGTCTTCCTCGCTGCGGTTGTCCTTGAGGCGGGGATTTCGCGCCTTCTCCTGACCCACGGTGGACACGAAGCGTCCGTCGTAGTCGTGCGCCGGATAGACCAGGGTCTCGTTGGGGAGGGAGAAAAACTTGTCGTGGATCGAGCGGTACAGGGTGGCGGCGTCCCCCATCTGGAAGTCGGTCCGCCCGCAGGCGTCGATCAGCAGCGCATCGCCGGTGAACAGCCAGGCTCCGCTCGGGGAATGGAGCAGGAAGGCGTGATGGGTGTCGGTGTGCCCCGGCGTAAACAGCGGATGGATCTCAAGAGTCCCGACACGGAACGCTTCGCCTTCACGAACCCCGATATCCCGGCACGGCAGGTCGTCCATTGCAGCCCCTGCGATCTTGCTGTCGGTGATCGCCTTGAGCTTGAAAGCCCCGCTCACGTGATCGGCATGGACGTGCGTCTCCAGGGTATAAGTGAGTTTCAAGCCCATCTCGTGCAGGACTTCGATGTCCCGGTTCACCGTCTCCACCACCGGGTCGATAAGCACGGTCTCGCCGGTCTGCGGACAGCCGAGCAGATAGGTGTATGTGAACGATTCCGGTTCGAACAGTTGCCTGAAAATCATGATGAATTTTTCCTATGTGAACCCCTAGGGCTTTGCCTTAGAGCGGGAATCTAACGGAATTCCTTGGATTGCAAGGCCTCAAGCCCTGCGCATTCCACCGAAACCAGAGCAATGGCTATCCCACGCGCGAGTATGGAAACGCGTTTTTTATATATTGGTGGAGGAACCCACCCTTCGAGGGCGCCCGCATCAATTCCCTATACAGATTCATGGGAACATTAAAGTAGCGATAGATGCCCCCGCTTCGAAACTCGATTTCAAGAGTTTGAGACGGTTCATCGTACCCGACAGATTGCAGGTTCGACGATGCTGCATATCCTCTGTTCATTATCTTCCCTCAATCATTCTGAAGAATCACCTGCTGGTTCATCTTGAACTGGCAGACGCTCTATATCAAGATCGTCCACAACCGCTCTTGGCTTCTGTGCACGCCATGATGCGACAACACGATTATAACCCTCTTCCCTGCGGGGAATCGACCATTGTTCGCTAACTTTGGGGTCGGTGCTTCTCGGTTGCCGTTCCTCGGGAGGCAGGGTGATGCGGCAACGCATAGGCAACTTCGCGGCTTCACCCATTACGATGGCCTCACCTGTGCGAAGAACCGGCAGAATATCAAGCAGACTAACTAGCCCATCGGGTAACGTGCCTCGAACATGCTCGCGATCCGTCGGGTTTGCAAGCCTGAGAGCCAAGAAAGTCCCGCATTGGGACAGAATGGTGTCATCAACCTCAGAAGGACGTTGGCTAATGACCATTGCACCGATGCCGTATTTGCGGCCTTCTTTAGCGATTCGTTGGATGGTCTCGGCAGCGAGGGTGTTCGTCGCAGCAGAAAGGTATCGATGAGCTTCTTCCATGACAACCAAGAGAGGGCGCTCAATCCCTCCCTCCGATTTTTCCCTACTCCAAAAAAGCGATTCATATACGATTTTTAGAATAGACCCAACGAGGAGTTCAAGCACCGTACTCGGAACACCGGAAAGATCAAGGATTGTAATTGGGTGCTCCGCACCCAACCAACCGCTCAATAAAGCGTCAAGATCGGACTTGACCCTCCCCTCAAGGTCTGGCTCCCAACGCCCTGGGCGTAAAAGAAAATCATAACGAGGATCAAGCATCTTGGAGCGGAGCAGACTCAATTGCCTCCGAATTCCGATAGCTTCAGCATTTAGGAACGGTCCTTTCGCACCCATCGCGTGAGGTTTATACCGCGGACTCTTCAGTGCTTCCGCATCACCTTTCTCAACCAATGCTGGCTGGCTCCGATCACTATCTTCAAAGGTAGAAATTTCGAAATCAATCAAATCATGCCACAGATTCTTGAGGCTAAATGGTATTGGCGTATCGACTGTGATTGAACTTGCCTCCACACCAGGAAATTTTTGAATCTCGTGCGATTGGCGTTTAAATTCAAGGATTTTGTCCGTAAAAGCAGTCTCCTGTGTATCACTAACGCCACCTGTCAAAAATTTAAGTAAGTCTGCCGCACTTAGTGCCCAATATGGAATCAAGAGCTTTTGCTCATTTGGTCGTGGGTCCACAGAGTAAATGCTGGCTACATCTGAAAGAGCGCCTGGATACTCTCCGTGGATGTCGAGCAGCAAAACTCTCGCACTGGGATAGTCGGCACTATCATTGGCCACTGCGGTGATCGCCTGCAAAAGACTAGCGATGGTCGTTGATTTCCCTGAACCCGTAGAGCCTAGTACAGCAGAGTGTCTCGTTATCAGTTCGTCTAGCGAAAGCTTTGCCGGAATACTTTCTGAGCTTGAAAGCGAACCAATGGTGATTTGCCCAGAATCGTCTGTTCCGTAGATTCGAGCGAGGCTACTTTCAGTTGTTATATGGACAGTATCCCCTACATTTGGGTGCTGACTAATACCGCGCTCGAAAATTCCACCCAACGATTCTCCGACCAATTGAACTTCCATCCAACGCCCCGTATCTGTCTCTCCACTTGGCGCATCTTCCGGCATTGCCCTTGCTCCAACTTCAGAAACAACGCCAAATAGGTCTTGATAGCCCTGAGGAATGCGGACAAAGCTGCCAACTTGGCCAATCCGATATGCTCTGCCCTCAATGATGGATAAGCCCGAAGCAACAGATTGAGCCAAACGTATGCTGACCGACGAGCCAGAAACGGAGGCGACAGTGCCCAAAAATGTGGGGTCCCGTTCAAGCACCGTTTTGCCTATCAGCAGGCTCTTCTTCAGATTCGAGAGAATCTACGGCGCCAGAGGTGTTTGGATCTGAATCCGGCGTACTGGATTGTGGTTTCAGATCATCCGCCCGCGCAAGAGCAAGAAAGTTTGCTAGCCAAGCAAAATCACCTAAGAGAAACCCTCCATCTGCATCACTCCCCCCACTCCCCCAATAGGTCCTGCGGATGGGCTCCCATGCTTTTTGTACCTTTCCCAATTCCCATCGCCCCAACGTTCCACAAATGATCGCATTCTTTCGCGCATAAACATTAACGCTGGACCTGCGAAAAGCCAACTGGGCGGAAGGTGTATCTTCAGTTAAGTCGCGAAATTCAAACGCAATAACAGCAGTATGGGGATTAGCGGCCAAAGTTTCGTCAAGAACCGCTGTTATATGTGAGTCCGAAAAAGAAAAACCAGCACAGATGAGCAGACTATCAGGCGTCATAAGGAACGTGCGAAGACGTTCGAAGAATGCCGAATAAGGCCGACGGCTAATTTGATCGTATTTGTGGTGATCGGGATAAATCAAATGAGTGGCTTTGCGGCTGCCTGTACGCACAATTTTTCCATCCTCAACCTCCCAGCCAAGTGACCCATGAATTTTCCAGAGTCGAGACCAACGTGGCGATAGTTCATCGTCAGCTATGCTCGCTGGATCAAAAAACGGTCTGCGTGCACCAGTAAAACCATCGTGATAAGGGACTTGGGCACGCTCAAAAGCTTCCTCGAAAAGCAGATCATAGTTTGGAGTAAATATCTCAACTGGATGTTCTCGGGGTGTCCCGCTAATCCATGAAATAAGCTGAGTGTACGGGCCTGAGCCTTTAGGCAGTGAGCAGCCAACGATTTCTCCAATTGCTTCACAGATTCGTTCCGCCAACTCCGCATGACCCCGACCATCTAAACCATGCACTTCAATGTCGCCTATCGCTTCGGCTAGTCTACGGATACGTGTCAGAATTAGTTCGATAGTCGGCTCCTCTCCCATTCCAGGCAAAAGAATGTCTACTATTTCTTTATCGGCCTCATCCAGTTCATCAAGGACTTTTGGGGTCAAGCCGGCGACATCAGGAAGAATCGGCCGACCATCAGCACTAAGCTTCCCCTCGGCATTTACTCTAACTGCCGCAGGAATACCCGCACCGAGCAGAAACCCAATGCGCTTACGTCCCTGTGAGAGGATTTGCCGCAAATCAGCCATGTAGCGGTCAGGATTGTGTGTTGTGGTTTGCATCATTTTGAGATGAATCCTCTGTTAGTTCGCGTACAACTCTCAGGAAACAGTAAAGATTAATTTTCGGAAAATTTAAACGGTTCTAGTCTGGTTATTTAGTATCCAGCGATTGAGTAAGCGAGACCTCTAGGCTCAGGCAAAGTCGCCTTGCCTATCACCTACAGCAGCATCCACCACACGGTCCACCTCCCCTTTCCTCAATAGAGCAAGTGGCTTTGCCCCGTTCAGCGAGGGTCTGGGGGTCGTCAGCCAAGACCAAACCGTATAGCCATCATTGAAATATGAGACAATTTTTTCAAGCCCTTCCAGTGGTCTGCCACGTTCATCCAGTTGCTCTCTTGGGAACACATGCCCGCGCTTCGCTCCTCGCCAACCAACGACCTTGCCCTTGCGAAGCCAGTCATGAACAGACTGTCGGGTCTTGAGTCCGACCCGTGCAGCCAATTCATTCGAAGTCAGAAGATTTTCCTCTTCGATGGGTATGGTTCGCTGTGCTATTTCCTTTTTTTCTTTTGCAGCGCTGTGTCTACGTAGTTTTACTCCTTTTATATGCAGAACATCAGATAACTGCTCAATGCTTGCGTCAGCTTGCATCCGTGAAAATGTTTGAAGAAATGCGACTAAGGCCGAATAGACAACTTCCTGGTTCTTTACCAGCGTGGCCAAGGCGTCCGAACTCAAGCCATCCGTGGCATCATGGAATACACTATCCAGTCTTTGGTGCATTTGCTTTTCTGTCAGCATTTGCTCTTGAACTTGTACCATGATGATTCCCGTATAGTGGCGACTCAACATGAGCCATTTTTGTCTATATTGTCTATTCTGTCAACCCTCTAGAAACTTGCGCAAACACTAAATGGGCTAGTTACACACCCCCGCATTAGAGCAATTTGATCTTCAATCCATGGGGACCTGTGCTTTACAAATTCTCGGCCGAACAAAAATCGCTCGGGATTTAACCGATCGCCATGGCATGCGAGAAAACAGAGAGAAATCCGGCTGATTCAGGGAATCTCGACCCCGAGGCTGGCGTCGATCTTATACAAACCTTCTTGAACCGCGCGATACAGTCGCGGAGTCAGGCCGGGAGGGAAAAGCCGGATAAGTCGTTCCACACACTTCCGCGAAGAGCCAAACGATTCAAAAAGTTGAAAAACTTCGTAGACTGTTCTCTTGCACGATTTATCCAGGCACCCAACTTTCCAAACATCGCCATCTTCCCTGCAAAAATCAGCCAACCACGAGGTCGCCGTGCCAAAGATATCGAATGAAGGTTTTTACGGGGAGAATCTCGATGCCATCATCCGTGCGCCATGCACGTGAGTCGAGACAGACGACTATACGCCGACTAACCTCTGGATGATCTTCCGCCAAGCTGCGCAATCCCCGCAGATGGGCGGACGAGATTTTTTGACTTGCCTTGGCCTCGATCGCAATGCGCATGTCGCCGAGCACAAAATCCACTTCTGTGCCACCCGCAAGTCTCCAATAGGACAAATTTTCATACCACTCTCGGTAGGCACGAAAAGCGCATAGTTCGTGGAAAACCCAGTTCTCAAACGCTTTTCCGTAAAGGTCTGAGCCTGGAAGTATGTCCCCCCTGTGCGCCAACCGATTGACAATGCCTACATCGGAGAAATAGAACTTCGGCGCGCGAATCACCCGCCGTTTCTGCCGTTTGCGGTAAGCCGGCAACCAACGACCAAGCAGTGTGTCTTCCAAAATCCCGAAGTAGGCTTTTGCCGTATGGCTCGACACGCTGCAGTCACTGGCGATATTTGAGAAATTAATGATCTCCCCGTCGCAGAGAGCTGCGGCATCAAGAAACCCCGAGAAACTCGGCAGGTTTCGGACCAGACCTTCTGCCGCTACTTCTTCTTTCAGGTAATCCGCTACGTATGCTTTCAACAATTTTGCTGGCCGCTTGGCCTCATACAACCGTGGCAAATAGCCGCGGTTGAGCATCCGAGTAAGATCGAAGTCTTTTCCAATCTCGTCGGCCGTCAGGCCATGCAACTCATACCGGATCGCCCTTCCACCGAGAAGGTTGGCAGCCCCACGCCTCACTTTGCGGGCGCTTGACCCGCACAGAGCGAAACGTAGTCCACGGTTCTCAATCATCCAGTGCACCTCGTCAAGCAGGGCGGGGACTTTCTGAATCTCGTCGATCACGATCTGGGTTCCATCCCCGGACAGCCCTTCCGCCTCGATTTCCTGGCGCAAGCGTTCGGGACGGTCGCCGTAGTGCCGAAATTCGTCTGACTTCAGCAAATCGACCCATCGGCTCTTCGGATAGCGTTGGCGCAATAGTGTGCTCTTGCCCGTCTGGCGCGGCCCCCACAAGAAGAAAGTCTCAGTTCCGGGGGGCGGGAGATCCAAGTTTCTCTTGAACATGTACTTCAAATTATCATGATGATTTGAGATTATACTTCAAATTATCATTTGAGGCCACGCTGAAAAAATACGCGGATCTTGGCCTTTCCCATAACTCTCTAATGCTACCGCCAACTAAACATATTTACTGTCACTCCCGTCGCTCTATTAGAATTTCCGCCCATGATTGGCACAGATAATCGTAGTTTCGAATCTTCATCCAAATCGCTACGCTCTTTCCTTTAGGATTCTCACGCCACTTCCCGGGGACGGATAGAACGCAAGGCATCTGCCTGGTTTCGTGCCACACATTCAAGTTCGTAGCAACTCTGAAGGTTCATCCAGCTCTGGGCATCGGTATTAAAAAACTTCGCCAGACGCAATGCCGTCTCCGCCGTGATGCCACGACGACCGCGAACAATCTCGCTGATCCGTGCCGGAGTCACGCCGGTCGCTCGCGCAAGCGCTGCAGCAGATAATGCAAGAGGCTCCATGAAATCAAGCTTCAGGATTTCGCCTGGGTGGACAGGTTCTAATCGGTTCATATCAGTGCCTCCTCAAATGATATCAGTGATAATCAACAATTCCCACGACGAAGTACAATTGGTGCGCACTTCCCAAGGATAAATCACTGTGGACACACAGCAAATCGAAAACCTGATTCAAGCTGGCATTCCCGATGCCGAAGTCACCGTCAGTGGTGGCGAGGGAAAGTTCGAGGCGACTGTGGTCAGCAATGCGTTTGAAGGCCTGATGCCTGTCAAACGCCACCAGTTGGTCTACGCTACCGTCCGGGAACAGATCGCGGACGGATCACTGCATGCTTTGACAATCCGACCGTTCACGCCGGGCGAACACGAGAAATCCGGCTGATTCAGGGAGTCTCGACGCCGAGACCGGCGTCAATCTTGTACAAACCCTCTTGGCGCGCGTAGTACGCCGCTAGATCTTCCAAGTCCTGATCCGACAATGGCGCCACGATGGCGGTCATGATCGGGTTGGTCCGCTCACCCGTCTTGTAGCTGCGCATGCTGTGCAGCAGATAGTCCTGATGCTGCCCCGCAATAATCGGGAACATGGTCACCGGGCTGTTTCCGTCCGGGCCATGGCACGCCTGGCAACTCAAGGATTTTTCCTGACCGCGAACCGGGTCGCCTGCCAGCACTGGGCCGGAAAGCCCGAGGCTCAGTACGGCCAAGGCTGAAATCAGGAAAGAGCGAGACGGGCGGTTCATTTGAGGGAAGAGAAATAGGCGGCAATGTCTTGGATCTGCTCTTCCGAGAGCCGTACCGAATGAGCCTGCATGGTGCTGTGGGCACGCTCGCCGGACTTGTAGGCTTTCAGGGCCGCCACGATGTAATCTGCATGCTGGCCGCCCAACTTGGGCACATGGTAGCTCGGATAGACGTTGGTGTAACTGGGTACGCCATGGCAACCCAAGCAGGTTCCCGCAAGCGTGCGGCCGCGCTCAATGGCTGCTTCGTCGGCGGATGCGAGGATGGGAGTCGATCCCAATACGAGAGCAATCGCCAGAAAAAACCCGCGTCCGTGCATGACGTTTATGAATTCCGAAAAGATATGTGCGAAGAATCGCTCGTCTAAGAGCCATTATAACATTCGCCATCATGTTACTTGCTCGTTGGCGACTCTGGTTGAAATCAGGATTACTTAAAGATTATCCAGAAACACACGCAAAATTTTGCTTCTACAGCAACAAGTATTCACTACCGGACCTACCTCACAGTTACGATTCCTGAATTAAACGATTTGGGTCCCATATCTTCTCTGCCAGATTCCGATATAGATCTTGCCGTATATCTAAGTCTGACTTGTTAAACTCAGCATGAGGACGGAATGGGAGTTCATTCTTCTCGATAAACCTCATAAATCCTGGATTACGCTCGTACGCCTGCTCATGAAGGCTACGCGCCAATAAATTCTGCTCAAGATAATACTTGCGTTTTTTGACATATGGCAAGTCGCCATAACTTGCATTAAAACTTTTTGGCAAGAGAAGAAGACCGCCAATACGGTCACGATATTCAGCGAATTCGTGTTGATCGGAAAAATCTTCGATGTGCCATTCCGGATGATTGGCCCAGACGTGTTCAATTTCGTACTTCCCGCGGCCTCGCTGAGCATATTCAGTATAACGAGATTCCTGTCCTGATCCCGTTTCTAGGAAATCAATCATCCGAGCAAGTAAGCGATGAATCTGTGGCCCGTTTTGGGCATGTAATCCAAAATTGGCATTTCGATCATTGATAGCAAATGTCTCATCGGTTGAGTTAAGAGATTTGTATAGTTCTTCAGCTAGTGCTCTGTCGCTTTTCCTACGAATTTTAAGCATAACTTGGAACATGGTGTATTGCACTGTTGAGTAGTCAATTGCCCTCCAGTTCCAAATACGCCGATGAATCAGTATGTCAATCCACATCGCCACGATACACAACTTTCGTAACACGATGTTTTCATTGTCGTCAATTTTAAGTGGCGCCAACAGCAAAGGGTATTGCAAGGTGAAATTGTGTTGAGCGTTGAAGTATATGTGCCTAAGCTCTGGAGTGTATGTCTCAGCCGCTTGTCGTATGCGCTCATACCAGCGGCTATAAAAAGTAAAGTCACGTTCAATAAACTGCACAAACTCCTCGCTTGTAGTAAGACAAATATCTCTCTGATTGTCACGTACCCAGCGGTGAAACTTAGTGCCGATCAGATCAAAATCCTCAGGCACGGCATCTTGCGTGCGCTTGCGAATTCTTTTAGCATACTGGCTACGCAACCACGATTTGATTCCATTAGCATCCTCATCTTTGTCGATTCGCGTAAGTGCCCGTGTACGCTCTTTCCAAATATCATTCGCTCTTGCGCGATGCTCAGTTTCAACAATGTTCGCAAGAAGAAAGCCTTTCAACATTTCAATAGGTGTAAGCGAAAGCCCCCGATCATTCATAGTTTCAAAAATGGTATAGGCATCACTATCGGAATAAGCTGTTATCTCAATCAGGCGGACGTATCCAATTAACCAATCCGCAAAATATGGCAAAGCGTCAGCATTAATGGAATCTTGAGGGAACTGATCCTCAATATCCGCATAGCGCTCTATGATGTTGCTCACGGACTTAGAAGCATCATCATCCGGAAATTCCTCTCCACTGAAGAGTGCTGAGATGCATTCCTTGCGTTCAGGCACATCGAGATTGTAGGAACGCGTGCCGTCTGTCAGAGAAAAAACAAGATCTGCAAGTTGTCCTTTTTGATCTTGGTCACTAAGTCGATGCCGAAGAAAAATTAGCAGCAATGTTAGCGTTGTAAGGCGCTGTTGGCCATCAACAATATACTTTTCCCCATTCTTATCAATGATAATAATTGACCCTAGAAAATATTGACTATACCTTGCAACGGCACCACGATCGTCCTTCTCTCTATAACTCTCCAAAAATTTAGCTGATAGGTCGTTAATTAAATCGATAACTTGCTTTTTTTCCCACTTATATTCGCGCTGATAATTATCATCGATTAGGTATTTTCGATGTGCCAGCAATTCGCGAATGGAGCGACCTTTACCGTCAATCTCTCTATTCTGCTGAGTTTCTATGGCCATGAATTCTCTCTCATTTGGTCTAACTAATGCGCTGCGCGTTTGTCAAAAAACAAACTTTTTAGATGAAGAAGATTCCAAATTGAAAGCAAACTCTAGTTTTATGTGACTAACGCTTTGGGCTTGTTCATCAATGGACATTTGTCCCGCGTACAGCCACACGGCTTGTCTCCACAAATCCTCATCTGCTTCATCGCATAATCAAGCGCCTCTTCCCGGGTTGCCGTGAAATACTCGCTCCATTCCGGGCTGGCAAATCCCGTGCGCTCGAAAATCTCCATGATCTCGGGCTTGGCGCGGGTCACGATGAAGGTGATGTTCGAATCCACCAGTTCCCGCGCAAGGCTGTGCAGCATATGCTCCCCGGTGGAGTCGATCTCCGTGATGCTGCTCGCATCCACGATGATGTAGCGCAGGCCCTCGGCCGAGGCCGCCGCCCGCAGGACCTGGTCGCTGAAATAACCGGTATTGGCGAAAAACAGCGGCCCGTCGAAACGCAGCATCGCGATACTGCAGCAGGTTTCCAGGATCCTTCGCCGGGCGTCGGCGAACTTGCCGGAATGATCGCGCGAAATCAGGCTGATGTTCGGGCGCATGATTCGGTAGACGAACAGCCCGAGCGCCAAGAGAACCCCGATGATGATTCCGTTTTCCAGGTGCGGCGCGAATGCCAGCGTCAATACGAATGTAATGACCGCCACGACGGCATCGTGTTTCTGAACCTTCCAGGCGTCGATAATCGGCTTGACCCGGATCAGGCCGATGACGGCCATGATGATGACCGAAGCCAGCATGGCTTGTGGCATGTGGTACAGCATCGGCGTCAAGAACAGCAGGGTTGCGGCCACGAGCAGGCCGGTCACGACGGAAGAGAAGCCGGTGGCCGCCCCGGCAGACAGATTCACCGCGGAGCGGGAAAACGAGCCGGAAACCGCATAGCCCTGGAACATGCTGGCCGCCAGGTTGCCTAGGCCTTGGCCCAGCAATTCCTGATTGGCGTCCAGATGCTGGCGCGTCTTTCTCATCGACATGGATTTGGCAACGGAGAATGCCTCCATGAAGCCGATCAGCGAGATGGCGATCGCGACGCCTGCCAGATCCAGCAGATAGCTGAAATCAACGGTCGGCAGGGCGAAACTCGGCAAACCCTCCGGGATCGAGCCGACAATGGCCCCGCCGAAATTCTCCTTGAAGCCGATGGCCCAGGAAACCACCGTGGTCAGGACCGCCGCAATCAGAATAGCGGGTATTTTTTGCCAGAACCTGGGCAACAGGTACATCAGGCCGATGGCCATGACACTCATGACAACTGTCGGCCAATGCGTGAATTCTGAGGCCGCAACGAAAATATTCCAGACCGTCTCGTAATGATGGTCGCTTTTCTCGGCCACCACCCCCAGCAACTTGCCCAACTGGGACGTGGCGATGATTAAAGCCGCGGCATTGGTGAAGCCAAGGACCACCGGATGCGACAGGAAGTCCACCAGCACTCCCAGGCGCAGAAGCCCCAAAGCGATCTGGAACACACCGACCATCAGCGCCAGCATGATCGCGTAGGCAATGTAGCCTTCCGACCCAGACGACGCGATCGGCTCCAGAGCCGATGCGGTCAGCAGCGAAATCACGGCCACCGGACCGGTCGCCAACTGGCGGGACGACCCGAACAAAGCCGAAACGATTACCGGCAAAAAAGAGGCATACAAGCCGTAATAGGTCGGCAGGCCCGCCAACTGGGCATAGGCCATGGATTGCGGCACAATTACCAAGGCAACGGTCGTGCCGGCAATGAGGTCCGCCTTCAGGACGGAAGAAGCGCGCAATTCCGGCAACCATTCGAGGAATGGCAGGAACCGGGTTTTTAAGTATCTCGGGATTTTTTTGGCGTTTTTGACCCAGAATTTCCTCATGTGGGTGATTCCGTCGTTAAATCAATCCGCCAAAAAGTGTGCAATTACTTTAGCATATGGCGATTTTGTGGGCTCGATTCGGCTTGATAGCAATACGCCTTTTTCTAATTTAAGGTGTTGATGCCCTCAGACTTTGAACTTCTTCCAGAATAGCACCATACGGCATTTTCTTGTCCTCTTCACGCATGGCTTCTCTCAATGCATGAGTAAGGATGTATAGAGGAGGTTTGTGGTTCATTTCCTCAAAAGTTATAACTTCTGGCCACCTGTGCACATGGCCAAGTAATTCAATCAATTCTTTGATTTCGGCGTTAAGATCAGCCTCAAAACAATGTCGACCGAAAGATGAGTGAAAACCGATGAACAGCACTGCACCGTAAAAACTACTAAAACTACGGTAATAGCTGTCCATGTGGCGTACTGAAAACGTGAATGGACCCTCCTGTGGCCCCCAACCCATCCGGAAAAGGGCTTGAGGATTGAAATGGACAAAATTTGAAGCTGAAAAATAAACAAACTCGTAAGTCGATGTCAGGCCAACACTCTCGGCCATATCACGTGTTGTTGGACCATCTTGCTTAAAACAACCCATTGATTGCCAGAGATCCCGAAGATCCTCGCGATTTTGCTGAATGATTCTTTCTGCTCTCCCAGTGATCTCACGGTCATTAAAAATTGGCTGCACAGGATTATTTGCCTCAAAAAAATTCTTCTGAACCTTCAGCCCCTTGGAGACATTCTGAAACTGCTTTAGTTCTATAAGCTTCACTGCGTGCTTCTTTTCTAACCGAGACAAGTAGGTCAGACAGATTAAATCTTCGCAGATACCCCTCAAATTGCTCATCAAGAAAAACGCAGCTTCAGTATGTTTTATCTTTTGATTAGCTGCAATGTTGAATGCAACACACTTTGATATCGCAGCTTGCGCAAGAACCTCTATAAGGTGATCCTTCAATTCTTTTAAAGGAAAGGTTGTAAAGCTCAATTTCTTCCGTACACCCTGAAAAACTTTCAGGAATGCCTCTTCTATAGGCTTTTTCTGACGACTTGGCATTGCTAACCAATAGAACTATGAAAATCTATACGCCATTTGCATCTCTAAGTATTTTATACGTCAATTCCCTTTCTGTTCAGCAAATTTCTGAATGGCTTTCGGTACGAAAATTACAACTAATCTGGGCAGCGGATGCCATTCTGGGTGATATAACTCACGTGGCGTACATCATGGGACCCTACAGAAAAGCCAGAGCGAGACCTTGCTAAGGAATTTCGCATAAAGCAAACGATGCCGAAAATGCAGGATTCCAGCGTTTAGCTGCGACCCCAGACAATTGGCTGAACGATACGATAGAGAGGCGAATCAAAATGGATATTCTTGCAGCGAAGATTAAGAAATATTTCCAAGTACTAGTAGCTATCGGGCATTTGCCCCAAACCGTTTCCACTCAAGGACACCGCCAAGAGCAGTAGGATATACTCCCTGCGAATTGTAGTGGCAAACTCTTCAAAAAACTGACTATGAGCCAAAATGAATCGCGCATAAGTGTCCCTCACTTTCCCCCATATGGCGAAGTTCGCCACCTTCTCCGAATCTGGGATGGGTGGTTTCGAACACAACTCACTGGATTGAATCAATCTATCTGGAATCTGACAGGAACGCCTCAAGACGTCGTCGACTGGACCAATCCTGGCGAATGGATCGCTGAACGACTTAAAGGTAAGAACCGAGAACTCGCTGCGCTCATCTGGGAACAGAGTGGTAAGACTGTCAACCCACGGTATACCTATGGCCACTGGAGCCTGATTCAAAAGTACAAGCTTCTCAGTGAAGCTTCTGAAGGCAAACTTCAACTCACCAAAGATGGTCAAGAATTCGTCAACCATGACCCCGGTCAAACTGAACAATGTCTTGATGAACGAGAAGGACTCGTCGCTCTTCTTTCCTTAGTTAAAAATAATGAGCCAACACGCGTTAGCGGAATTCGTGAAGATTGGGGCCACCATCTCAAACTCAATTCCAATTTCCGCAGCCCCTCCACTTTCATGACCTGTCTCCGGTCACGAATCAACAATCTCCTTGAGCGGAATCTGATAGAACGTGATGGTGTGAGATATTCACTGACCAGCGAGGGTTCTACGTATCTCAGAAAGTTTAAAGATGCCGGTAACGATCTAACATCGGAATTCCATGAATGGCTGAAACCCCAAAAGAACAAAACCCGGGAAGACCTTTTGAAGCGCTTGCGCAGCATGGACCCCCGGCAGTTTGAATATCTAGTGAAATTCCTTATAGACAAGATGGGTTATGAG
Source organism: Gammaproteobacteria bacterium (assembly GCA_026713705.1). Lineage (GTDB taxonomy): Bacteria > Pseudomonadota > Gammaproteobacteria > Poriferisulfidales > Poriferisulfidaceae > Poriferisulfidus. The sequence continues at coordinate 15,443 of JAPONY010000038.1, read as the reverse complement.
AATGCGGAAGTAACGGCAAGCTCGGGAGATGGCGGTGTCGATGTAATCGCGAGCATTGAGGTCGGCATTACATCAGTGAAAGAGGTTATCCAGGTCAAGAGACATGGCAGGACCACTCCACCCAAGGATCTCGACGCCCTTCGCGGCTCGCTTTACCGCTTCGGTGCTATTAGGGGGACCCTCATCACAACTTCGAAATTCTCTAATAAAACGAAGGAAACCGCTCTCGATAGTCGTGCTCAACCAATCACACTCATTGATGGAGAAAAACTCGTAGATCTCCTGATCGAGCATGAAATCGGAGTTCGAAAGCACAGCATTTACTTACCCGATCCGCTTCCCAGGTTCGAAACGGAGGAAACTGGCGGGAATGAGTGATTGTGCAACTAGGAAATCCTTGGCTGTTACAACAGAAAATCCGAAGCCCACGCTTGGGAAAATCTTCTGACACGGTGGCATGGCTGCACAACATCTCCTCGCGGGATGAAAAAGAAATTGCGAAATAGTGCTTGTTTTATTTTGAGTTCTAACCACAATTCGTCATCTGTGCGTCCAGTAGAATGCTTTGAAAATTGCCAAAAGCACATAGGAAATGTTCCCGAATTACAAGCGTACTAATCCTCCTGTTTGGTTGGAGCGCAATTCATTATTTAGGAAACTGTATGTGCTGCGTAGGATATTGCATTCCACCAAAAAATACTATTTCTCAGACACGGACGAATACGTAAAGAGGATTTTCAGACATCTTGCGGCCACACACTTGATTCCAGAATGTGGTTTTTTTGTAGATGTTGGGTGTTTCCACCCAACCCGAAGTAACACGACTTATGCCCTGTATAAGCGTGGCTGGCGGGGAATCAATATTGATGTGGATCAAATCAAAATTGAAGCATTCAATTTGAGGCGCCCTCAAGATACAAATATCGCCTGTGCAGTTAGCAAGCAGACAGGCACAGCAAAATACTGGAGAAGAGGACTTTGGTCGGATCTGAATTCTCTTGAACAACTTGAACGAACAGAAGATGAAGAGGGATGGCTCGAGATAGAGGTCGAAACGGACACACTGACAAACTTGATCGACCAAACTCCCTACAAGGGCCGCGCCATAGACTTCCTCAGTATAGATGTAGAAGGGCACAATCTCGCAGTGTTGCAATCACTGGATTTTGAGCGTTATCGTCCCAAGGTGATTTGTGTCGAAACTTGGGATTCTAGGATCAAGGAGGTCCTGCAGAGCGATCTTTATGTTTTCCTCGTTGCCCAAGGTTACATATTGGTCAATTGGCCAAATCTCAACCTCGTATTACTGCATCAAGATTACCCCCCAATGCGAGTACCCGGAGTCTCTTCGCAAAAATAGAACCAGTCCAACCCCTAGCAACAAAAAACCAACATGACCCTGTCGATGCGCAAACTTACCTAGTGCCCATCCGTATGTTTGTAATGAACATCTTGTGCTCCTAGCATGGCCTCTAATCGCCCAATAGCTGCCGCAATCCCTTTTATTCCCCGAACAAAAGATCGCCCCCGATTAAAGCAAGAACATAACAATCGGCTACACCCTAAAACTACCTTCCCCAAGACAAAGCAACTGGAACGTACCCATTCCCTGCTCGCCCGCCTCTTATTCTGTGCGTAGCGGACATTGTAGGATGCCCGCGCAACATTTCTGCTTAGATTAAATTGAAAGCGTGGCGACAATCGGTTCATATGGACGATTTCGTGAACAAGCGCACGTGGAGCATAGCCGGTTGCTCCTCCTGCATCCTTTACCTGCAGATAAAAGTCGTGGTCTTCACCGTGAGAAAAGCGAAGTGTTTCATCAAATCGAATTTGGTTGCGACGAATGAAATCAAGGCGACATAGCATGTTGCCGGTAGCGATCTTTATGGCACCATCACGGCCTGAGGCATGACGGTCAGCCGATTGTCTTTCCGACTTTTCCTGTCGAGCGCGCAAGTCATGGTAGACCAATTTCTGGAAGATTGGGAGATTACTCGCGTCAAATTCTTCCATACGTGTCACGCCCCCCATCATGTCCAATTTTCGGTTTTGCGCCTCCGAATAAAGTTCAACTAACCAGTTGGGATCAGCGATTTCGTCATCGTCAATGGAGGCGAGGCAATTGCTTTGCAAATTCAAAGCCGTGTCGAGGATTCGGTTACGTACGACAGGAATACCCAAGCGTGGTTCAATATCTGCATAAACTGTCTCTTCTTGTCCGAGTTTTCCCGCGAAATTCTTCACAACATCATTTATATGGAGCACATCATCGTTTTCAATAAAAACAAACTGGAGCAATGTGTCATCAGGTCGATTCAGGTGAACAAATGAATCCAATAGACGTGCAAACATCTGAGGTCGCCTCCGCGTTGCAACTCCTATGCAGATCTTGTTTTTCACGCCATTCCTCTTTTGAGATTCAGTGCACAGCTCGGTGGTAACCTAGTTTTCCGTAAAGTTCCACATATCTCTGTGCGACCAGTTCTGGGCTGTACTGTTTCACCTTCTCTAGCCCCCTTTCCGACAAACGCCTCCTCCATTCCTCCGAACGATATAGGCGCATCAATTGTTCTGCCAGTGCCTCCGCGTCTCCAGGCGGAATCAAAACTCCGCACTCTTCGGTGATAATCTCTGGAATTCCGCCTACTCGGCTAGCCACGATAGGTACACCTGCACGCAGTACATCCAACAACGTGGACCCCAGTGACTCGGCCATGGAGGGAAACGCGAAAAGATCAAAACCGGCAATCCATGTTATGGGATCGTCAACCCAACCCACAAAACTCACATTGGTCAAACCTTCGGCCTGATGACGGAATTCTTCCTCCAAGCGGCCACTCCCCAACAAAACAAATTGGATGCTTGGTGAATTCTCCTGCAGAACCCGTGCCGCCTGGAGCAATGTGGTGTGTCCTTTCTCCAAACTATCCATCGCAGCAACATGCCCGACAAGGAATTTGCCCGAAAACCTCCCTCTGATCTTCCGCACTTCACTCGGGTCGGGGTATTCTGGATTCCAGGCATCAGGAATACGAACGATTGAAATCTCTGGAAAACGATCCCGGAGGCTCTTTTCCACCGCCTCCGTCAATGCAACGACAGTCTGCGCATTTCGATATACGGCAGAACTGTAGGAACTGGAGCGCACAGGTTTTGTCAACCGGCGTGTAATCAGGTATTTTTTGCCAAATAAACTCGCGGCATGCGCTACCTGCGCCGCATGTGCTTCATGCGCGTGTAGCAAAGATGCACCTCGACAAGCGAATACTGCCGACAATCGATTTCTCACCCAACAGATTTCCAAATCTGGATGGTTATGAAAGCGATGCGCCAAGGGACCATGCCGCAGCACGACGACACGCTGTCTGGCTACGCCTTCGGCCGCAAGCGCTTCGGCCAGGATCTCAGTCTGTCGCTCACCCCCGCGCAGCTTTGGGTTGCGAGCCAAGTTGATATGGCACACCGAAATGTCGCTCCGGAGTTTCTTCCGGTTCCACAGGTTGGCGTGGTACTGGGGAGATTGCGTCGCAAGCCGACGAATAAGCCAGAAAGGTCCAATTAATGTCCGGTAGATTTTTGATACATACCAACGCTCCCGGAAACGCCAAAAAATATTCCAGATCGCTTTGGTGCCCCACGATAAATTTTTGATGGTGCCCGGCGACACTTTCAGTTCAAGCCAATCTCCGTCATGTAACTGGAATTTGTCTCGTAGCTTGCATGGGGCGATGATTTCAATGATGTGCAGTGGATGACCCTTTGCACGCGTAATCAAACAACGCATTCCCTCAATTTCACAAGCCCAGAAAAAAGCGCGTTCCCCCCCCATAAACTTGATTTGTTCCGGATCGAATCGGATTGGTTTGGCCAATGCCAAATTGAGTGACCCGCGAACTGGAGGTTCCTCAAAAAAATCTATGACTTCGGCTGTGAAAGTTTTGATCTTTGAGGCAGTGCCGCGTCCGCTGATCACACGGCCACGCAAAGGCACGAAATCTGACACTGGCTCAGGCATGAAAATAACGAATAGCTGTCGTCATTAAGTTCGTAGGCAACTGTAGATCATAGAAGAAGGTTACCCCACAGTCATCAACTAGAAGTTGTCTCTCTCAAAATTGCTTCGACACACGCTTCCATATCACGACTGAGATAACGCCCGCTGAAGCGCATGACTTTCCATCCCTCCGCCTCAATGGCATGATCCCGCACCGCATCTTTCTCGCGGTCCCGATGAAACGCCGCACCATCACATTCCACATCCAAGCGAACCCCGTCTTGTTCGACAGCAATATCCAGCCGATGCCGACCAACAATGACGCCCGTTTTGGCGGCAATCCCCTGCTTCAACAACGCCTCAAACAAATCCAGTTCAAGCGGGCTGTCAAAGCCTTCGGCTTCAAGCCGTGCCACGTAATTCGCTAAGTCCTTTAGCACGGTCTTATGTTCCATACATGCCTCAATATCTCCTACAATGACAAGCCGGCAACGGGCACGTGTCAAGGCAACATTGATAAGGTTGGGGTCAGCCGCAAATCGCACTTGATGCTCTTGCATTGCTTTGTCGACGACCGGTGAGAAATACATAACATCCCGTTCATCGCCTTGAAATCGATGTGCTGTCGCAATTTTTATTGACTCCAAGTCCTCGCCAGCAATCATTTTCGACAGCTGTTCGTGTATCAGTTTGGCCTGTGCGCCATAGGGAGTGACCACTCCAACCGAACACCCTAAACCCTTATAGGTTGAAAATGCCCGTGCAATTCCCGTCGCCACTTTATTCGCCTCCTCCCGATTCACTCGGCTACGTCCCCGAGGCCCTCGGCTACTCTGCCCCGAGACACGAACCCATTCCACAGCCCGCATGCCGCCAGGGGACTTCACGTCACTACACAATTCCATCTTGCCACCATAAAATTGTTTGTTCGGGAAGCCTGCAATTGCCGGGTGCGAACGAAAATGCAAATCTAAGAATATAGGTGATGTTTGTATTCGGGAAAATGCGAGCCCGAAACAACTCCGCCTCCGGTAGCTAAATTCTTCTACTTGATCGTCTGTCAGCCCCCACTTTCGTGCAATGACCTGTTCTCGGCTTCGACTTAGTGACGTAATATGAATAAGTTGCTTTCTGTCGCCGATAATCAACGCTCGCTTACCCCGAACGAGAATAGGCAAGGCAGATGCCGCGTCACATTGCGATGCCTCGTCGATAACCACCAGATCGAATAATCCGGCTTTCAATGGCAAGTTCGTTCGTGCTGACAAGTTTGTAACGGCCCAAACGGGCAATACTGGCAACGCGGCGGGGATACGGCCAAAGGCTTTCCTTAATCCTCCGCCTTTTGTTGCCGCCTGCTCCAAAAAATCAGCACATTCATTTGCGGCAGTCCGTGCCACCGGGTTGGCGGCGCGAAGCTCCTCCCACCGCGCATCCAGCAGCGCCTGCCCAGCCTCAACCCGTTCTCCCGAGAGTTCGTTCAAACGGTCATCAAGTTCATGCTTTTGAGGTAGTTTCGCGAGTTGCGACGTAATTTCAATTATTCTCTTCCGACATTCCAAAGCATCACGTAGGCTGCCAACCACCTCCTCGACAGAATGAAAGTCTCTGCGTGGCTCCAGTGATCTTTTGGGACGGTCAGTAACCGATAACAAGCATTTCTTGATTTCCGGCCCGTTGAGATTAAGTAGAGTTCCAAGACGTTCGAGTGCTTCTCTCGCACAATCCAGTCGCCTCTGATGCCGACGCCAACGCCGAAAAAAGCCCAGCCATGTGCCAAAAGCATCAAGCGTATTCCGCGCATCGGTTAGCACAGAATCCAATTCATTCAAATCGATGTCAAGCATTATGTGAGGCGGAAGCTGACTCAAGCGTTCATCAAGTCGAAATCGAATTTCTGAAAGCTCACCCTCAATCCGAATTCGTTGATGTAGTGCCTGATAAACAGCTTTAAGCCTATCCTCGATAGTTTTCCATTTCCTGCGAGCGTCCCCTAAATTAACTGGGCGTGGGCTCCTAGCTAATATTTCTGCAATGTACTGCGCGACTTCACTTCGTTTGTCGGTCCCGCCTGCGCGAACTACAACAGCGCGAGGCGAAGTCATCCGCAACCTTTCTACGACAACATCCACAGCTCTATTATTTTTCGACGCAAGCAATACCGTTTCATTTTTAGCCACTGCCGCTGCTACAACGTTCACGAGAATTTGAGATTTTCCAGTGCCTGGCGGGCCAGTCACCACCGTAAAAACATTCTCCATTGCAGAATGAACAGCCTCATCCTGCTTCAACGAGGAAAACGCCACCGTAGGGTGTGGATTTGGAACCGGGACTTCGGGGGCTGTTATCTTGCCAAGCAACACTCCTGCCGGACCCTCCTCCATCAACTGCGGCATGTTGACCAATTCTTCCAGATCATCAGTCAACTTTCGTGTACTAGCTAGGCTTCCAGAAGTAGCCATTATTATTCCGGCATTATGTATTCCTGTTGCATTCGGAAAGGACGAAAGCATCGTTGAATCCAGCTCTTTCAGCCCTTCGACACCTGCGTCTTCAAGCACCTCAAGAATGGCTGCCGCGCAATTCCCTGGTGTCACGGCCTCCTCAACTTCGATGCTTTTCCCAACAGCAGTAACCAATGCCGCCCTTTCATCACGATCAAGACCCAATAGACTAAGCGCAAATGGGTTGAGATCCACGCCATCACCTAGTTGCTCAAATTGCCAATTGCCCTCGACAGAATTCAACTCCACTTCAGTTATTAGAAGAGGAGAAAGCTCAAGATGTCGGCCTCTAGATTCAGGCCCTGCGCCCACGACAAGTGGCCAGCCAGTGATGAGTGTTTCGCCAAGAGCCCCCTGCCGCAATTGGCACCATCGCCGGGCTGCCTGGTTATTGGGAAAAGTGATTGACCCGTGCAAGGGACTCACACCATCAGCGAGCTCGATATGATCTGAACTATCTAGTTTTTGGCATAACGACCCGGCTGCCTCCGCCTCGACACATTCGAGATAAAAGCCAGTAATGACGGCTAGTGCATCTTGGGGTGGGTCCTTTCGCTCTACCGTGGCCTTGTCTACATGAACCTCCGGGTCGCCTTGATTGAAAATACGGACTGTTCCCTGAATGCGAACTCGTGCGCCATCTCGCGGAGCCCGGCCCGCATCCCACCACAACACGGTCAGTTGTTCTTCTCTGCCTTCGACAAGGAGGGTTGCTTTCACAAAAGGCTGACCACTATCAGGCCGGTGTATCTGCCTGTTGCTGAGTCTTCCAGTGAGATCAACTTTCTGTCCAACTTTTAAATTCATTGCCTTGTTGTCTGTCTTGAGGTTTTTATTGCAACCCTTTACTAGAGCGGAACTTGCCAAAGTTGCGACGCAGTTTACTCGGGTATTCGATAGGAACCAATAACGGTCGTCAATTAATTTGCTATTATTTGCTACTAATATGCCCAGTTATTAACAAAAAGAACCGAGTTTTTTCCACATCCTACAATTCGTCATACGCAGGCTGGGCCCGTATCCCCAAATTTAAAATCTGGACTCTCCGGGTCCATTGATTCATGAACGCGCTTGATAGCATCCTGAAAAACGCCAGTCGTGCCAGACTGATTCCGACCGTTGCCGATTCAAGCAAAGAAGAGCGTATCGTATCTATTTTGCTCGCCACTCTATCCGTAACACGTGCGCTCGCGGAGCAAGTATTAAGCTGTGCGGTCCGTGTAAAGAAAACATCCCAATTGTCTAGTTACACAGAAGTCGAATTTCCGGCATCTGGCAACAACGGCAAAGAGCGACCTGATGGGATTTTGATCTTGTCCACGCGCAACGGCCAATGGACGGCACTTTTGGAAGCAAAAACCGGTAATGCGAAAATTGATGAAGACCAGATGCTCCGGTATGCGGGAATAGCCCGTGAATATGGAATCGACGCGATAATCACTCTGTCTAACCAATTAGTATCTTTGCCAACACACATTCCATATTCGATCCCCAAAAGGTTCACTAAATCGTGCCAATTTTTCCATCTCTCATGGATTAGCATACTTACTCAAGCGTCATTGATTTTAAGAGACAGAGAAGAATTGGTCCCAGAACAAGCATATGTTCTCGGGGAGATGGTGCGCTTTTTCGAACACCCAAATTCTGGAATCAAGCGCTTTGACCAAATGAATCCAGAATGGCAACCACTCATTCTTGGGATCCGCGAAGGACAACAATACTCCAGAGCTTCGCCCGAAATTGAAAACACCATCGCAAGTTGGCATCAGGAAGAAAGAGATATTTGTCTAATATTAAGCCGCCGTATGGGCAAACATATTGGCATTAATCTTCCACGGAAACATCAAAATGACCCTTCCATCCGGCTTCGCGATGCGAGTGATTCTTTGGCCACCCTACAAGAACTTTACTCTAGCTTCTACATACCGAATGCAGCAAGCAATCTTGACGTCACTGTCAACTTGCAACGCCGGACAATCTCATGCTCTATGGCTCTAAAAGCCCCCGAGGATAAACAGCGTACTAGCGCCAGAATAAATTGGTTGATCCGACAACTGAAAAATGTCGATGGAAGTGATGTCATCATCAGGGCTTTCTGGCTCAGAGGAAGAAAATCGACCCAAGCAAAGTTGTCCGAAATTCGTGACAATCCGAAATGTCTTGAAAATGGGGGAGCTGGTGCTGTATTGAAAAAATTTGAAGTTGTAATCGTTACAGACCTTGCCGGCCGGTTCTCTAGGCGGAAAACTTTTATTGAAGACCTAGAAAAGGTGGTCCCTGAGTTCTATGAACGAATTGGGCAACACTTGCGGCCTTGGATACCGCCACCCCCTGCCATTGAGAAACGAGATCCAGTCCAAAGTAAGGATGATGCTTCGCCATCAAAAAAGTCTGATCCGCATAGCTCCGCACGACCCACAACGAGTCTATCGGAGGATTCGAACGATTCAAATGGCAAAAAGCCCACCATTCCTAGCAAATCAGTAAAACCGTGGCAGATATAGATCGGGAAATAATCGTTCAGTGCCCTGAAATCATGATATCTCCACCCGTGTCATCCTCAGCCCCGCTAAAACTCTCAAGCAGGTAGCTTGCATTTTTCTGACGTTCAATCAATTCACTTACGCCATGAGTCATGAATCTAACGAATCTATAAAAATTCATGCCGAAATTTCGGCAAAACTAAATTTTGCAGCGCATCAAAGTTCGTACGCGCTGTTACATGATCTCCGTATCGAAAACACCAGCGAGGATCAGCCTCTAGAGAATCTGGTCCTCACACTTAAATCAGATCCCCACTTTATCGAAGAGAAGTCTTGGCCCCTAGATCGCATAAGCGCGAAAGAAGCCGTGTCGGTCCAAGACCGAGACATCCAAATCAGCGGTGAGTTTCTACGGAACCTCGCCGAAACGACTCGGGGCAGTATGTCGTTCCTGCTCACGAAAGATGAGGTTGTCCTTGCAGAGTTGGTAAAACCCGTGGAATTGCTGGCCTACAACGAATGGGGCGGGGCCGATTTTATGCCTGAATTATTGGCCGCGTTCTGTATGCCGAACGATCCATCTGTCGACAGAATCATTCATGACGCAAGTGAGGTTCTCCGGCGAGCAGGAAAATCCAGCCAAATAGATGGCTACCAGTCTCAAAGCTGCGAGCGGGTATGGGAGATCGCGGCAGCTATTTATTCGGCAGTCGTGAAACTTGGGCTGACCTATGCCACCCCTCCACGAAGTTTCGAGAAAAATGGCCAGAAAGTGCGTCTTCCGAATCACATTATCAGCAACAAAACCGGAACCTGCCTCGATACCGCAATGTTGTTCGCATCAGCCCTAGAGCAAGTAGGGCTTAATCCCGTAGTCGCCCTACCCGAAGGACATGCACTGGCAGGCGTCTGGCTTCAGCCCGAAGAATTTTCCAGTATTGTCGTGGAAGACGCAGAAATCTTGAGAAAACGTATAGATTTAAAGGAGTTGCTTCTGTTCGAGACAACATACGTAACATCGTCATCCCCCGTGGCATTCTCTCAAGCGTGCACTAGTGGTCTAAAAGCCATTCATCCTAGCTCTGATGAAACATTCACTTGCGCTGTTGACATACGCCAAGCTCGGGCACACCGCATCACCCCCTTAGCCCTAAAAGTAAAGACAGCCCATGAAGAGGAAGCAGTCTCGACGGTGACGGAATTACCACTAGAAGAGCCTCCACCCCTGCCCGGCTTCACCAGCAACGAACTTGAAGAAGAAAAGCCTACAACACCCGAAGGGCGCTTAGAGCGTTGGCAGCGACGTTTGTTGGATCTAACACTAAACAATCGCCTACTGAATCACCGGTCAACAAAAACCACCCTACAAATTATCTGCCCAAAACCTGGGCGGCTGGAAGACAAATTAGCCTCCGGAAGTCAAATCCGAATCATCCCTGTTCCCTCACCCACATCGCAGGAACAAGATCAAGAAATTCATCGCCAGCGGACAGGAGAAGAAATTACAGAGGAATATGCGCTTGAGCAACTTGAGCATAACTGCGTCCTTGTGTCTTTGTCCAAAGACGAGCTAGACAAGCGTGCTGTTGGAATCTACCGTAAGACTCAAACTGCTCTGCAAGAAGGTGGCGCCAATACTTTATACCTAGCTCTCGGTTTTCTGCTTTGGAAAAAGAACGAAAAAGACCCAAAACGCTGCCGGGCTCCATTAATTCTCCTTCCTGTAACGCTCACCAGAAAATCCGTTCGCAGCGGCATTCGGATGAGCTCTCACGACGATGAGCCACGCTTTAACACGACCCTGTTGGAGATGTTGCGTAAGGACTTTAGGATTGACCTTCCCAGTCTTGATGGTGACTTGCCAACGGATGAGAGCGGCATCGACGTCGATGGAATCTGGCTCCAAGTGCGAATGGCCGTAAAGGATGCGCCTGGTTTTGAGGTTGTCGAAGATGTCGCATTAGGCCACTTCTCTTTTGCCAAATATCTCATGTGGAAAGATTTGGCGGACCGTACCGATGCATTGCGGGAAAACGCCGTGGTTCGTCACCTGCTGGATACACCGAGGGAGCCATACGACAGCAAGACTGAATTCATCAAACCTCAAGAAATAGACAAAACCTATAAGCCATCTGACTTGTTCATGCCCCTATCAGCGGATGCTTCCCAAGCCGCCGCAATCGCGACAGCTGATCGGGGAAAAGACTTCATCATTATCGGGCCGCCCGGGACAGGAAAGAGCCAGACTATCGCTAATCTCATTGCTCACATGCTGGGCAAGGGGAAGCTTGTTCTTTTTGTCTCGGAAAAGACCGCGGCGCTAGAAGTGGTTCACCGTAGACTGAAAGAAATTGGCCTCGGCCATTTCTGCCTCGAACTCCATTCCAATAAAGCCAAGAAAGCTGATGTATTGAGACAACTGGCTGCCACATGGCAACTCTCTGCTCAGAAATCAGAAGACGACTGGCATCGGGAAGCTGAAAACCTTCTGGAATTGCGAGGGCAGTTGAATCTAATTGTGAACCATCTCCATAAAAAACACAGAAATGGGCTTACTCCCTACTATGCAGTTGGTGTAAAAATCCGAGATGAATTGCTTGCCGACCGCCTGAAGTTATCTTGGCCCTCAGCTCAGCAACACGACGAATCAACCCTCGAAAAGATGCGCGGCATAGTTGAAAAACTTGCCATTCAAGCAAAAGAAATAGATGATCTATCTGCAAGCCCCTTCCAGCTCATTGAGGAAGGTAAGTGGACTCCAGGGTGGGAAGGGGAAATCGTTGAACAGGCTGAAAAATTAGCGACCCTAGCGGACAGAACCAGAAAAAATTGCTCCACCCTCTGCGAAGTCATCGGACTGCCCCTCTCTGACCAATCGATCATTCGCCTTAATGCATTAATCGACTTAACGTCTCTATTAGCCGATTCATACCGACAACCAACAGCTTACGCTCTTGAACCAAACGGACAGGATCAGATTGATGCTTTCAAGGAAGCCATTGAACGTCTGAAGGCATATGCACACGCACAGGCTTCCCTCAGTTGCTCATACGACGCATTCGCCTGGAGATCCCTTGATGGCGAGGCAATAGCTCGACGCTGGTTGGAAACCACTACCATGTGGTGGCCCAAACGTTTCCTAACACGACGGCGCATAATCAAGGAAATACAGACAGGAGGAGCTCAAGGGAAGCCAAACCCCGAACATGATGCGAAACTTCTTTCCAAACTCCGCGAGAATGGCGAAGTAATTGATCGGCTTGATCAACAGCTTTCTTCTTTCAAGGAATGGGCTGGGCATTCTACTGAATCAGCTGTTGCCGAATCTCTTCATCAACTCGGTGAGCGTGCCCGCATCATCGTTGCCAAACTGGCCGAGAAGCCAGATGAATTTCTCGAAATTCGAAAACAAATCCAGACTCTTCTACATGAGGGTAACGATCTGCTCGCGCCGGAAGGCAATATAAGACGTGTAGCGACTGATTTTGCTGAATCATATGAAGAACTCCAGAATGCCAGTGACCAGTTTGAGGCCATGGCAGGTGGATCGGTTTCTGACATTTTTGCAAACGAAGTCCATGCCCTTGAGGAACTGCAAAAAGTCGCAAATAATATCTCCGAGCGAAAACATGAAATTCGGGCTTGGTGCGATTGGCGTCGGCGTCGGCTAGAAGCTGTCGACATCGACCTTCTGCCGCTTGTGGAGGCAGTAGAACAAGGCCATGTCAGCCCTGGGGACATGCAAGAGGTTTTTGAAGCAGCATACTGCACTTGGTGGTCTTCAGCTATCATCGAAGAAGATGAAGTGCTGCGCTCATTTTCCTCACCCGAGCATGAACGGCAGATTGAAAAGTTCTGCGAGGCCGACGGCAGATTCCAAAAACTAACGGCTCAATACATCGCCGCCAAACTTGCTGGCAAACTGCCAGAGCAAGGTGAAGTCAAAAAGAGCTCACAGTGGGGCATTATTCGACACGAGATACAAAAGAAAATGCGGCATAAACCGGTCCGGAGGCTGCTAGGTGAGGCTCCAGAGGTAATGACGACTCTCGCTCCCTGTTTCATGATGTCTCCTCTCTCAGTCGCTCAATATCTACCTCCTGACCAACGGCTGTTTGATGTAGTAATTTTCGATGAAGCATCACAAATTACCGTTTGGGATGCAGTTGGTGCAATCGCCCGCGGAAAGCAGGTGATCACAGCAGGTGATCCAAAACAAATGCCACCAACAAATTTCTTCGCACGAGCGGACAATGATCCTGACGGCATGGTCGAAACAGAAGGAGATTTGGAAAGTATTCTTGACGAAATGCTGGGTGCAGGTATTCCGCAATGCACCCTTAATCTGCACTACCGGTCACGTAGAGAAAGCTTAATTTCTTTCTCTAACGACCGCTACTACGACAATACGTTAATCACATTTCCTGCTCCCGATGTGAAAGATAACGCGGTTCGTCTCGTACGACCCGAAGGATTCTACGCCCGAGGTGATGCGAGACACAACGAAAGCGAAGCTAAAGCCATTGTGGGCGAAATCATTGCACGCTTGACGCACGAAAACCCCGACATTCGGCAACGCTCCATCGGCGTGGTAACTTTCAATTCCGAGCAACAGACTTTGATCGAAGACTTACTGGACAAAGCTCGTTTAGAAAGGCCTGAAATCGAGATGTCCTTCTCCCAAAGCGAAACAAACGAACCTGTATTTGTCAAAAATCTGGAAACCGTACAGGGAGATGAACGAGACGTCATATTGTTCAGCATCACTTATGGACCAGACCGGAACGACCATATGGTCATGAACTTTGGCCCTCTGAATAGGCAGGGAGGAGAAAGGCGATTGAATGTTGCGATGACGCGGGCACGTATTGAAATGATCGTTTTTTCCACCTTGTCCCCAGACCGAATTGATCTTTCACGCAGTCAAGCTCTTGCAGTTAAACATTTGAAACAATTCTTAGAATATGCTGAAAAAGGTGCCTCCGCGCTGAAATCAACCGTTCAAGGCTCTGTCGGAGACTTTGAATCGCCTTTCGAATCCGCCGTTTCACGCGAACTGAAAGTAAAGGGCTGGGAAGTACACCCTCAAATAGGTGTTTCCGCCTACCGAATCGACCTAGGTGTTGTCCATCCGGATCAACGAGGGCGCTATCTTGCAGGCATCGAATGCGACGGTGCGATGTACCATAGTTCTGCCACAGCACGGGAACGCGACAAAATACGCCAATCCGTATTGGAAGGCCTCGGGTGGACTCTCTTCCGCATATGGTCAACTGATTGGTGGACGCATAAAGAAAAAGCACTTGAGAAGGTAGACCAAGCTCTGCACAAATACCTTGATGCTGATCGCCAAAGGGAGAAGCGACATGTAAATACTCAAGCAGAAGAAAGTCTTGAAAAATCTGTCAAGGACATTCCAGATCCACATTCGGCAAACAGTGGGCAACCCCCACTAACAGGCAAACCGAATCAAACGGGTACCACATTACATGCCTCAAACGAACAAGGTATTCACCCGAACACTGAAAACAACGGAAAACAGAAACCAGATTCAATGGCGCAACTAGTTGATGAAGAAGACGACCATCCCCCTCTTGTCGGAAACAATCACGACTATATTGAGGCTGACCTCAATAAGGGCGATATTGAATTCGAACCTGATGTGGCGGCCTTCTACAGCGATGCTTACAAACATCGCCTGAATGCGATGCTAGATTACGTGATTGATATTGAAGGTCCGATACACGAGGATGTCCTGGTCCGGAAGATCGCCCTGCATCATGGGTTTCGTAGAGCAGGGGGAAAGATTAAAGACATCATCATAGATCTGGCTAAGAAACGCCGAGGTTCAACACGAGAAAAAGTAGTTGGTACTTTCTTCTGGGCAAAAGGAACTGTGAAACATCGCGTTACCCCCCATCGCCACCGAAATCGGAATTCAGACTTGCGCAAAATCGAGCATATTTGCTCTGAAGAATTGCGCGCTATAAGTAAAGCATTGTCATTAAATGGTGATGCGGTCAAAATTGCCCGCGCACTCGGGATCGCAAGGCTAAGCGAATCTGCGAGAAATCGGATTGAAAAGGCGGTCTATATTCAAACTGAAGAAGACTAAAAACTTCATCCCAGATTTTCCTCCCACATCTAATAAGGTCCAATCTAAACGATAGATCAGTTTGAAAATGAGTAGCTTACCTGCCCGCGTCTATCCAGTTGGCACGACAAGCGACACAACCAGACCGATTCTATAGATTTCGGACTCAATTTGCGGCAGCCAGTTACGTCACTCACAACAATTTTTGGAAATCATGGAAAAAGTCAAGACATGATGGATTAATCTGTCCTTGCAACCGGAGCAGGAGGTCTGCGACCGGAAGAGTTGATCTCACAGGAGGACAGACAGATGGACGACAACGGATATGAAGCCTATATCGGCTTGGACGTGCACAAGGACACGAT